>NZ_PNCY01000032.1:0-38245 GCF_005887105.1 Pseudoalteromonas sp. S2893
GTTCATAATACGTTAGTGATGAGAAGAGTGGTGGAGGGAGCTGGATTCGAACCAGCGAAGGCTGAGCCGTCAGATTTACAGTCTGATCCCTTTGGCCGCTCGGGAACCCCTCCAATGCAACGGCGCTGATAATAGCAAACTGCGTATTTAAGTAAAGAAAAAAGCTAAAGAAATTTGAAATAAAGCCGATAAATATCTATCAGTTATCATAATCGGCTAAAGACTATGCAAATCGATGATTTGTTAATCACAGAGAGTCAACTAAAGACCAGGCTAAATAAAAGTGTGCATGAAAATCGCAGAGGCGAATTTTCACTTTTATTAGCGATGCTATCGCACGATGCGCTGGATTTTAGTCAATTTCACTTGCCAACAAGTGAAACGCATAGTGCTTATGTAGACGAAGAACAGTTAAGGGAGCGCTTTGGTGCTGGACCAAAGCAATTATTAGCTCCCGAAAAATATGATATGACCATAGGGCAAGAGCACGCGTCGGTGATTGTTCAACAAGGCGAGCAAACAGGCATGAAAGCAATAAAATTAAGCCACTGCTTAAATCCTGAGCCACTAGCGATTAGAGATGACAAGTTTCATATTCCTTTAACAGTAATCGATAATTGTGAACTATCAGTACGCAGGCGCTTAAATGACACGCACACCGCGCTTGCAAGCCCACAAATGGACGCCGCAGCATTTTATGACGATTTAACTAATGAGGCTATACATAAGCCATTGCTTGTTGCTAACGCATAAAAATAATTTAACACTTGTGCGTTTTAAAAGCCTAAAACACCTTATGTTTAATAATCGGTTATGCAATAAAATAGAACAATTCTTTTTTTGTTTAAAAAAAGCATCCACAAATTAAATGCAATTGCTATAATGGCTGCAAATGGTATGACTTGAGTGCCATTATCATTAAATCAAGGTAATTAGGAACGTAATGAAGAAAACATTCACGCTAAATCATGAGAAAATCAAATACCCTCGTATGGTTGATGCTGCAAAGCATGAAGTGAAAAAATATTTGAAAAGAGAGCGCAATAAAACGCTACCTGTTGAAGCTGATTACTGGGCGTTTGACTGTAAGTTTGGCACAAGTGCCGATGATGCCGAAGTCGTTCACGTAGCTGAAATTAACAACAAGATCAGCGAAATCGAAAAGCAGGCGCTTACTTCATTCTATGTTGAGATTTTAGCTAGACCTGCGCAGCGTGAATCGTTCGATCTAGATGATGATGAATAACCAATAGCAATATTGTAGAAAATGGACCTAGATGGTCCATTTTTTGTTTATGGCAGTTATTAACATGTTTAGTGGTATAGAGTAGCGCTTAAATAAAAAGCTATTTTTATGTTAAGTGTTTAGCTTATTTTATACACTGTGACACTTTTTATATTTTTTACCGCTTGCACATGGGCAGGGGTCGTTTCTGGCAACTTTTATATCGGCGACCGGATTAATAATACCCTCTAAATAACGCCATTCACCGTCCTCTTTTATAAAGTCTGATTTCTCATCCAACTCACAATATAAGTTTTGGTAAAAATAATACGCATTAAAGGCAACATAACCTCGCTCATCACTTTGCTGCGTATCGCGCACAACTAATTTTACAAAGCGGCAGCTATTGGCAAAGTCAGCAATTTCATTTACTGGGTTTTGTGCTTGTTTTTCTTTGGCGTAAGTTTTAAATACATAAGATGCATTTTTTAATGCATAAGCACTAAAGCGCGAACGCATTAGTTGCTCAGGTGTGGCTGGGGTTTTTATATCAAGATGATAAGGCTGGCAACAGTCGCCATAATTAAGCTGACTGTTGCATAAGCAAGCGCTAGTACTGGTTACACTCATAAAATACTAATTAACATAAATTAAAAATGTATTTTACCAAGCTTATTGAGTAAGTGATATTGCTGTAGTGCTGGTTTTTTTAGTAAAGCAAAATAGCTTAGCGCTTCTTTTGTTTAAATTAAGCGATAAATTAACAAGCTGCTGCTCACTTACTATATCGGTCCACGTAATAATGGCTGCAAAGTTACCATTATGAAGTGCTGAATTAAGCACATACTCTAAATTTACTAAATGCTTTTGTCTTATTACAAGCAGTTTACTGGTATCTATAGAGCAGCTATCTAGCAAGGCTTTACTTGGCACATGGTCGGGCGCAATCAGTAAGGTCCACGCGTTAGAGCTATTGTATTGGTGCAACACTTTTAGCATTTCAAACGTAGCAGAAATTTCATCTTCTACTTTTATTAAGTTTACCGACTCACTTTCATCATGTTGTTGGTAGCTTTTAACGGTTCTTACGGTAATTGGCTGTAGCATAGGTCTCACTCACTGGGTTTATATACAGTACGTGTATACAGTAGTTTATACAGTTGTTGTGTGCAAGCGTTTTTTGTTATTTTTTATACAATTAATTGTTTTAAAAAATAAAGAATAAAAATAACACTTTTAAAACAGTGGGTTATAATTTAAGGCGTGTAGGTGAAAGCTGAGGGTGTTTGCAGTACTGTATAAAGTGTAGCAGCGCTATACAGTACTTAAGGGATGGCTATACAGTTATTTCAGTGTGTTTTACAGTGCTTAGCTGTTAGCTATACAGTAGTTAGTCATTTTTTGGGATTAAGTGGGCAAACTGAATTTGGTGGATTTGCTCATACAAACTGGCTGCATAGCACTGAGCGTCTTTAAGACGTTTGGTGTCGATATATTTTCTTAAATCATCTAAAGCAGCGGTTGCCGGTTCATAGCCTTGGCTGCTGGCTAAACTCAGCCATGCTGCTGCGTGAAATACGCTTTTAGGTACGCCTTGGCCTTTGACAAAAAATAACCCTAAATAAAACTGGGCGCGATGATTTCCGGCCATTGCGGCAAGGCGCATCCACTTAGCTGCCAACGGTGCCTGGTTATGCTTTAAATAATACAGTGCTTTGTTAAGTGTTGTTTGCTCACTTACATCACTATTGTTTTCAGCGCTGTGGTTTGTAGGCTGTGTTACAAAATCTAAAATATTGTTTAATTGCTGCTCTAAGTCTTGTCCGCTAGGCTGAGTCTTATTCATATATTTTCTTTTTTATAGTTTCTACGTCAATAGTTTAGTATATCGCAAGGTAAAATGTCCTGTTTATACTTAATTTTATGGTAAAATCACGTCACTTTTTACTATCACAAGTCTATTATGCTCGAAGCTCTATTTAAACTCCGCGAAAATAACTCCAATGTGCGACGCGAAAGCATTGCTGGAATCACTACTTTCATTACTATGGTTT
Source organism: Pseudoalteromonas sp. S2893 (assembly GCF_005887105.1). Classification (NCBI taxonomy): domain Bacteria; kingdom Pseudomonadati; phylum Pseudomonadota; class Gammaproteobacteria; order Alteromonadales; family Pseudoalteromonadaceae; genus Pseudoalteromonas; species Pseudoalteromonas sp. S2893. The sequence continues at coordinate 3,280 of NZ_PNCY01000032.1, forward strand.
ACATTGTATTTGTAAACCCTGCAATGCTTGCGGAAGCAGGCATGGATCAAGGTGCTGCATTTGTTGCTACCTGTATTGCGGCTGCTATTGGCTGTTTTATTATGGGATTGTGGGCTAATTACCCTTTAGCACTTGCGCCGGGCATGGGCTTAAACGCATTTTTTACTTACGGTGTTGTACTGGGTATGGGTTATAGCTGGCAAGCTGCATTAGGTGCAGTATTTATGTCTGGCTGTATATTTTTAATATTAAGTTTGTTTAAGGTCAGAGAGTGGATAATTAATGCTATTCCTTTGGTTTTAAAGCAGGCTATTGCCACTGGTATTGGTGCGTTTTTAGCGTTAATTGCGCTTAAAAATGCAGGCATTATTGTTTCAAGCCCAGCTACATTAGTACAGCTTGGCGATATTACATCGGCAGGTCCTTTATTAGCTATTTTAAGCTTTTTTGTCATTGCTGCTTTGCTTTATCGTGATATAAAAAGCGGCGTACTTATTAGCATTTTGTTAGTAACGGGCATTGCGTTAAGCCTCGACTTAGTTGAGTACCACGGCGTAATGTCAATGCCACCGTCTATTTTACCTACCTTCATGCAACTTGATTTTGCAGCGGCCTTTGAGCTTTCTATGCTGAGTGTAATTTTTGCGTTTTTGTTTGTTGATTTATTTGATACATCAGGCACGTTAGTTGCGGTAACTCAAAAAGCAGGCTTAGCCGATGAAAAAGGCAATATGCCACGTTTAGGGCGTGCTTTAAGTGCAGATAGTACAGCTACTATTGCAGGTGCAATGTTAGGTACTTCTACCACTACTTCTTATATTGAGTCTGTAGCCGGTGTATCGGTTGGTGGGCGTACTGGCTTAACAGCTGTTGTTGTGGGGATATGCTTTTTACTAATGATGTTTTTTGCGCCGCTTGCGCAAATGGTGCCGGCTTATGCTACAGCGGGTGCTATTTTATACGTTGCGGTATTAATGCTGCAAAACCTTAAGTTTGTAAACTGGGATGACATGAGCGATGCAATTCCGGTAAGTGTGGTACTACTTATGACGCCGCTTACATTCTCTATTGCGCATGGTATTGCTCTTGGTTTTATATCGTATACTGCGGTTAAAGTACTGTGTGGTAAACGCGATCAGGTTAGTATTAGCGTGTGGATTTTAACAGCGTTATTTATTATCAAGTTTGCATTTTTATCGTAATAGCTAATACCCATTCTTTTAGCTAAGAGGCTTAGTTTGAGGGTGGGTAAACATTTATTATTTAGTGGCTATCACTCATTGCCACTGCATTGTTATACCTTGCGTATCTATGTTGTGGTAAATGAGCGTTTATAACGTAGTTAGCGCCTCAAAATACGTTAGTATTTATCCATTGGTAAAAATAGCTTAACAGATACAAAAAAGCCCATACATTATGTATGGGCTTTCTTTTGGGTATTTTAAATTACCATTTCTTTTTAGGTGCAAATAATACGTCTAAGTCATCTTGCTCTGCTTCTGCTTTTTTCTTCAGGGCAGTGGCATTTGATGCTTTTAGTTCGGTGCTTATTTCTTCTAAATAGGCTTCAACTTCTTGGCGTTTTGCGTTTACGTATTCATCAGAATAGGCAACGGCACTAAGTGTGGCATAGGCTTTTTCAAAATATTGCCTGGCAGAGCCCACCATGCTCGCTGAGCGAGCAGATAAACCGCGTTTAATTTGGCTTTCTATGTTAATTCTAAGTTGTAACTTTTCTAGGCGCTTATCTTCTGCTGCAAATATTTGGCTATCTACACGGCCTTTACTGTGCTCAGAGCGCATAATAACTCTAAGCTTTTTTATGCCCTGAATTAACGAGACTAACTGCTTATCGTTACTTGGTAACGATAAATTGTCGCTGCTATTACCTTGCACTGCACCACTTAGCTTTTCTTTAGCTTCGTTCATTCTGCTTTTTAATGCTTTAGAATTAGGTGAATGGTTCACCATAGCGTTTAGTGCTTCGTAACATCTACGTTGTAAAACGCGTATAATATTTTCAGAAAGCGGAATATTAGCGCTATTCATAAGTGCTTCTTCGGTTTCTTCAATTATCGCTTTTTGTTTTGTTAATTCTTTGCGACGTTCAATTTCTTGCTTTTCTTTATGCTGCTGTACAGCGCTTACCCACAGTGCAATCACTATCAGTGCCACTATAAGCACAATTATAATCGAAACGATCATGGCTTAATTCTCGGATTCATAATCTATTTTTTTATATTACATCAAATATATGCTTTGAGGGTAGCTTTGCGCTGATTAACTTAAAAATATGTTAAAAATTAGATATAAGAATAATGTATTATAAGTTGAACCTGAATAAACATCGCTATCTGCAGCGGGTTTATTATGCTAGCCTTAATGCTTAAATAATGAAAATATACGTGCTTACTTTGCCAAGTTTTAGCTAAATTAAACTTGGTTTTGCTTAGTATTACCATCATATAAGCTTAATAATAACGTTAAAAACTGCAACCATGAAATTACAACAACTTAGATACATTGTAGAAGTTCAAAACCATAAGCTAAACGTATCAGCAACTGCTGAGAGTTTATTTACCTCACAGCCTGGTATATCTAAACAAGTGCGCATGCTTGAAGATGAGCTAGGTGTACAAATTTTTGGCCGCAGTGGTAAGCATTTAACGCATGTTACAGGTGCCGGCGAAGAAATAATTAACATTTCTCGCGAAATTTTATCTAAAGTCGAAGGTATAAAAGCGGTTGCTAATGAGCACACGCTGCCTGATCAGGGTAAACTAAATATAGCCACTACACATACGCAAGCTCGTTATGCTTTGCCAAGTGTTATTCAGGGCTTTATGAAAAAATACCCAGCTGTTTCACTGCATATGCATCAAGGTACACCACAACAGATTTCTGATGCGGCAGCGCGCGGTGACGCAGACTTTGCCATTGCAACTGAAGCACTTCATTTATACTCAGATTTAGTTATGCTGCCTTGCTATCATTGGAACCGCAGCATTGTGGTGGCAAAAGATCATCCACTAGCACAAAAGGCCGACAATTTAACCGTTGCTGATATAGCGCAGTATCCGCTTATTACGTATGTATTTGGGTTTACTGGGCGCTCTGAGCTTGATAAAGCATTTAACGCGCACGGCCTTGAGCCGCACATTGTGTTTACTGCAACCGATGCCGATGTAATTAAAACTTATGTAAGGTTAGGGCTAGGTGTAGGTGTAGTCGCTTCAATGGCCGTTGATCAATTAAGTGACACAGATTTAGTGTGTATTGATGCCAGCCATTTATTTGAAGCTAGCACAACTAAAATTGGCTTTAGAAAGGGCAGTTTTTTACGTACTTATATGTATGACTTTATTGAGCGTTTTGCCCCGCATTTAACTAAAGAGCGAGTAGAGCGAGCCAGCTTATTACGTAATCAAGATGATGTTGATGCGTTATTTGCCGACATAGAACTGCCGGTAAAATAGTAAGACTTTAAGAATACAAATACTAAAAAACCGCGTATTGCTAAAATACGCGGTTTTTTGTTTTTATACGCTTAACATTCAATAATGTTTACCGCTAATCCACCGCGTGCGGTTTCTTTATATTTGGTTTTCATGTCGTTACCGGTATCGAGCATGGTTTTAATCACTTTATCAAGCGACACCTTTTGCTCGCCACTGCCACGTATTGCTAGGCGAGAGGCATTAATTGCTTTAATGGCGCCCATGGCATTGCGCTCAATACACGGTACTTGAACCAATCCGCCTACAGGGTCGCAGGTTAGGCCTAAATTATGTTCCATGCCTATTTCGGCGGCGTTTTCAACATGTACTACATTACCACCAACAATTTCGGTGAGTGCGCCGGCAGCCATTGAACAGGCTACACCTACTTCACCTTGGCAGCCTACTTCTGCGCCCGAAATAGAGGCATTTTTTTTGTATAAAATACCAATCGCCGCTGCGGTTAATAAATAGCGTGTGGCTATGTCGCGGTCTACTTCTTTAATAAATGTGTGGTAGTACATTAAAACGGCCGGCAATATACCCGCAGCACCATTTGTTGGCGCCGTGACTACGCGCCCACCCGCGGCATTTTCTTCATTTACAGCTAAGGCAAATAAATCCACCCAATCCATTGCTCTGAGTGGGTCATTACTCACTTCTACATTTAGCTTTAAATACAAACTAGGTGCACGGCGTTTAACTTTTAAACCACCTGGTAAAATTCCCTCGGTGCGCATGCCACGTTCAATACAGGCTTTCATTACTTGCCAAATATTAAACAACTCGTCTTTAATATCGTCTTCTTTGCGCAGCGTTTTTTCGTTATGCATCATTAAAGTAGATACACTAAAGCCTGATTCTTTACACAGCTCTAGTAAATCTTTTGCACTTTCGAACGGGTAAGGAGCCGGGTTTTGCTCGCGTATATCAAGGGCTGCTTGTTTTTCGTTTTCAAATTCTTCATCGGTAACAATAAAGCCGCCGCCAATAGAGTAGTACACTTTGCTATATACTTTTTCGCCATTGTTTGAGGCAATAATTTCCATTGCATTAGAGTGCTTAGGTAAGGTTTTGCGGCGATGAAAAACAATAGCCCCTTGCTTAGGAAAGTTCGCTTTATGGGTATGGTTGAGGTATATCACTTGCTCTTTTTCAATGGTGGCAAGGATATCGTCAACTAAATCGGCATCTATTGTTTCTGGGTCGTAGCCGGCAAGCCCTAATATAACGGCTTTACCAGAACCATGGCCTACGCCGGTTTGACCCAGTGAGCCATAAAGCTCTACCTTTATATCGGTAACAGAGGTTAAAAGTTGTTGCTCTTGTAGGTCATTAACAAATAAGCGCGAGGCACGCATTGGGCCAACGGTATGTGACGACGATGGGCCAATACCAATGCTAAACATATCAAATGCACTGATCATACTATGGGTCTCTACTTTATTTACTCAGCCCGAAAGCTGTTCTTTGAACGGTCGAGTATCATAACGTTAATTCTATATTATGTAACTATTTGGCAGTAAGTTTTACACTGGTAGGGCAAGCTGTTTTGTAAAGTTTTTTATAATGCTAGCCGTTGCTCCCCACAGTAATCCGTGCGGTGTACTAAACCCTTGCAAGGTGATGGTTTTGCCAAAACGTTGAAAAGGAATGGGTCGCCAATTTGCCTCGTTTGAAAGCTGGGTAAGCGGCAGTAAAAAGCTAGCTTGCACTTCATTATAATCGTTCTCCCATACTGTGTGTTTATCAAGTAAACCCACAAATGGGCTAATGCTAAAGCCAGTTAGGGTAGAGTATTGTGGCAGCCGCCCGAGCACTTTAACATTACTTGGCGCTATATTAAGCTCTTCGTGTAGTTCTCGAAGCGCTGTGGTGCGCAGGTGTTTATCGCTTTGCTCAAACTTACCGCCGGGTAAACAAATTTCCCCAGGGTGATGATGTAAATAAGTAGGGCGTTTGCACAATAAAATGTGCGCGTGGTTATCAACATCAATAATAGGCAGCATAACCGCACTGGCACGCTTTTTACGGCTATCTTTTATTTGATTTGGCGCGGCAGTAGGGCTTAGCTGAAACCGCGCCATAATATGTTCACTATTCAAAGCGTTCTACTGTTTTAATAAAGGAAGTATTTTATTCACTTTATCGTATGTTTCTTGGTATTCCAATTCGACTTTAGAATCAGCGACAATACCACCACCGGCCCAGCAATAAATGTGTTCGTTATGACAAACCAATGTACGGATTGTAATACTGGTGTCCATATTACCGCAGGCGCTTAAATACCCTATAGAGCCACAGTAAATACTACGCCTATGAGGCTCTAGCTCTTCAATTATCTCCATCGCTCTAATTTTAGGCGCGCCGGTGATTGACCCTCCGGGAAATGCTGCTTCAAGTTGATCAACACACGTTTTACTTTCATCTAGCTCTGCCGTTACGGTACTCACTAAGTGATGCACTGCCGGAAAGCTCTCAATAGCAAAAAGTGAGGGCACCTTTACAGAGCCGGGTTTTGCAACCTTACCTAAATCGTTACGCAGTAAATCAACAATCATTACGTTTTCTGCGCGGTCTTTGGTTGAGTTTTCAAGGGCTCTGGCTTGCTGTTGGTCTGCGATTGCGTCGGCCATGCGTGGCAAAGTGCCCTTGATGGGTTTTGTTTCAACGATATTGTCGTGAACTGCAATAAAGCGCTCTGGCGATATTGATAAAATGGCGCCATGTGGGTGGTTAATAAAGCTAGAAAATGGCGCTTTATTAGCCTCACGTAATACTTTGTAGGCTTGGAAAGGGTCGCCTTTAAAACCGGCACTAAAGCGCTGTGCTAGGTTGATTTGATAGCAATCACCACTTTTTAAATAATCTTGTATTTGCGCAAATTTGTCAGCGTATTCATGCTCACTCATATTTGAGTGCCAATCGCTGGTGAGCGAAAACTGTGCAGGCGCTACATCGTTTGCTAAATATTGCTGGTAAAGCGCTAAACGGTTCACCCTAGGCTGAGAAACGTAAAACCAGCTTTGCTGGTGTTTATCAAATATCAGCGCATCTAAATAAAGGCCAATGGCCATTTGTGGCAATGTTATATCGTGTTTTGCCGTGCGTGGCATGTGCTCAATAATACGCCCTAAATCGTAACCAAAATAACCAAGCCAGCCGCCGTTAAAAGGCAGGTTATTAGCGGCTTTTTGCGCGCTAAGTTTACTTAGTTCTTTGTTCATTATTGTAAAGGGGCTACGCGAGTCAAGCTGCTGATTAAATAGGCTTTGATTGTTGTTTACTTCTAAAATAGCGTGAGGCTCTATCGCAATAATATCAAAGCGACTATTTATGTGCTCGCTATTGGCTGAGTCTAGTAATACGGCATAGGGTAAATGCGCAAAATGCGCGAAAACATCAATGCAGTTTTGTGTTATGGCTAATTTTACACAATTTTTTTCATTGTTTAGCATTTACTGCCCCTTTAAGAACTGGCTCGAAACGGGCTGGGAGGGTATCATAAGTCAAATTTTTTTGGCAGCGTTTAGTATCAAATCTACGTTGTAATTAAAACAGTGCAAACCACCGTCACCGGTTTGGTATAGATTACGCTTAAGCGTAACGCTAACTTAAGGAACCACTATGAGTACAATCCGTCAGCAAGACTTTATTGATAGCATTGAAGATGCGTTGCAATATATCTCTTTTTATCATCCCCTTGATTTTGTTCAAGCGCTAGAAAAAGCCTACAACAAAGAACAAAGCAAGGCTGCAAAAGATGCAATCGCGCAAATTTTAATTAACTCGCGTATGTCGGCTGAAGGCAAGCGTCCATTGTGTCAAGACACGGGTATTATTACCTGTTTTGTAAAAGTAGGGATGGATGTTAAGTGGGATAAAACAGATTTAACCGTACAACAAATGGTTGATGAAGGCACACGTCGCGCATATTTAAATCCAGATAACCCACTACGCGCTTCTATTGTAGCTGACCCTGCTGGCACACGTAAAAACACTAAAGATAATACCCCTTCAGTTGTACACATTGATTTAGTGGCGGGTGGCGAAGTAGAAGTAATGGTTGCAGCGAAAGGCGGCGGCTCAGAGAACAAAAGTAAAATGGTTATGCTAAACCCATCTGACGATGTTGCTGCATGGGTAGAAAAAACGCTACCAACAATGGGCGCTGGTTGGTGCCCGCCAGGCATGCTAGGTATAGGCATTGGTGGAACCGCCGAAAAAGCAGCGGTAATGGCAAAAGAGTCGTTAATGGACCCGGTTGATATTCATGAGCTTATGGAGCGCGGTGCAGAAACAACGGAAGAAAAACTGCGTTTAGAAATTTTTGAACGTGCTAACAAGCTAGGTATTGGCGCGCAAGGTTTAGGTGGTTTAACAACGGTTGTTGATATTAAAGTAAAAACAGCGCCTACGCATGCGGCATCAAAACCTGTTGTGATGATCCCTAACTGTGCAGCTACGCGCCACGTACACTTTACACTAGACGGCTCAGGCCCTGCAGATTTAAAAGCACCTAAGCTAGAAGACTGGCCAGAAGTGACGTTTGAAGTAGGTGAAGGAACTCGCCGTGTTAATTTAGATACGTTAACTAAAGAAGACACCCGCGAGTGGAAAATGGGAGAAACTGTTTTACTCTCAGGCACTATTTTAACAGGCCGAGATGCTGCCCATAAACGCTTACAAGATATGATCAATTCAGGTGAAGGTTTACCTGAGGGCGTTGATTTTGATAATAAGTTTATTTATTACGTTGGCCCAGTTGATGCTGTAGGTGATGAAGCTGTAGGCCCTGCAGGCCCTACAACTGCAACACGTATGGATAAATTTACCGATATGATGCTAGAAAAAACCGGCATTGTAGGCATGATAGGTAAAGCTGAGCGTGGTCCTGCTACAGTTGAGTCGATTAAAGAGCATAAATCGGTTTATTTAATGGCTGTAGGTGGTGCGGCATACTTAGTATCTAAAGCAATTAAAAAAGCACGCGTGGTTGCCTTTGAAGATTTAGGTATGGAAGCAATCTACGAATTTGAAGTAGAAGATATGCCAGTTACGGTTGCCGTAGACAGCGAAGGTGCTAACGCACACACGCAAGGCCCTGCAATTTGGAAAGCTAAAATTGAAGAGCTAGACGGTAAGCTTAAATAAAGGTTTACGTAATCTAATAAAAAAGCGAGCTTAGGCTCGCTTTTTTTGTGTTTGTTTTATGAAATATTAAAAAAGCGCAAATTGCCCCTTCAAATAAACACCTCAGACCAGTTGTGGTAAATCTGCTTTTTTCTTCATAAACCTATACACTGTGCGCCTTTGCTTGGAGGGAAGCTGTGTAATACAAGGTTTACACTTGGCGTTACCTTTACGTTCACGTAAATATGAGGGCGCTTTTTAATGGCGTTGTTAGCTTTAAATTTAATTTATATGCCTTTTGTTAAATTTTATATCCATATTTTATTGTTATTTAGATTTATTAATTCACAAGGCTCGCTTTTTGCGGGTTTAACTTCTCATTATGTGGCACCCTTAAAAATGAAGTGGTAAAGTTTCGTCAATTTCCAGCGCTCATCCCTCTCACGGGTAAACTATTTTGGAGTAATTACAGTGGCTGTGTTTAATCAAGCTGAATTTGATAACCACGAACAAGTGGTTTTTTGTTCTGACGAAGCGTCAGGTTTAAAAGCAATTATTGCCGTACATAATACTAACCTTGGCCCTGCTGTTGGTGGTTGTAGAATGTGGGACTATGCCAACGATGAAGATGCCGTTTACGATGTTTTACGTCTCTCAAAAGGGATGACCTATAAAAATGCGGTTGCTCGCCTACCGTTTGGTGGTGGTAAATCAGTTATTATTGGCAATGCAAAAGAGATTAAATCAGAGCAGTTATTTCGAGCTTTTGGTCGTCAATTAGAGCGATTGAATGGCCGTTACTACTCTGCCGAAGATGTAAACATTACATGTGATGACGTTGCATTAATGAATAAAGAAACGAATTATGTGTTGGGCTTGGAAGGGAAAAGCGGTAACCCGTCACCTTTTACAGCTTACGGTACGTTTTTAGGAATTAAAGCGGCATTACAGCACCAACGCGGACATCAAGATTGTGCGGGCATTAAAGTGGCTGTACAAGGTTTAGGTGCGGTCGCCTATGGTTTATGTAAGCATTTAGCCCAAGCTGGTGCAAAATTATTTGTAACAGATATCAATCAAGATGCTGTAGAGCGGGTAGTAAATGACTTTGGTGCTACGGCGGTGGGTATTGATGAAATTTACGACCTTGATGTTGATGTATACGCACCTTGTGCATTAGGTGCCACCATTAATGATGAAACCATTGCACGTATTAAGGCAACCATTATTGCTGGGTGTGCTAATAATCAGCTAGCGCAGTCTCGTCACGGTGAAGTACTTCGTGAAAAAGGTATTTTGTATGCACCCGATTACGTTATTAACGCTGGTGGCATTATTAATGTGTATTACGAAACTGCACCACAAGGCTACAGTGAGGCGGCGTCTAATAAACATGTTGAAGGTATTTTTGATACCTTAACCGAAATATTCACCCGTAGTGAAAAAGAGCAAAAATCAACGCACTTGATTGCCGATGAGTTAGCGCAAGAGATAATTCAAAACGGCCTGTAAATTTACCCGTTTATTTAAACTAAGGCGTACAGTGGTACGCCTTTTTTGTTTATACTCTGTGGCGTGGTAATTTTTTGTGGCCAAGACCCTTAAGGCAATGCGGCCTAATCGTTAACGACAAGCTTATGGATATTATGACTGATACAAACGCCTTAATGGAGCCCATCGACCTTGATACATGGCCTCGCCAACAACACTTCGAATTATTTAAAAACTTTACCCAGCCATATTTTAATGTGTGCGTAACACTTAACGCCAAGCCTTTATTTGAATATTGTAAACAAAATAAACTGTCTTTTTTTCAAGCATATGTGCATGCCACATTAAAAGCTTGCCACGCTTATAACCCGATTATGCTAAGAATTATTAATGAACGTCCATGGCGCTTAAAGCAAGTAAGAGCCAGTGTGGTCGAGCTTGCTAGCGATGATTCGTTTATATTTAGTTACTTTAATTATTCGCCTTGCCTCGAAGAATTTGCTCAGCACGCCACAGTTATAAGCGCCAATGCTAAATCTCAACCGTTATTTTCTCAGGCGTTTAATCAAACCGAAGGGCAGGCCGATTTGATACATATATCGGTTTTACCTTGGCTTAATTTTAGTAGTTTTTCGCATGCCTTTAGTGAAGGAAAAAGTTTAGGTATTCCTAAATTTGTGTTTGGTCATTACGATAAAACCACGGGCCTGATGCCATTTTCGATTGATGTGCATCATTCGCTAATGGACGGTTTACACGTCGCAGCGTTTATAAACGTATTACAAAACAATATTGACAACTTTTGTAAAGATTAATTGAATTTAGTTAATGCAATGTATTTATTTGCTATGGTAGTATTTTTAGTTAGATAGGCGATATAAGTTAATTTGTAACGATTAGCTGATACGTTTACGACATTAAGTTTTAGCGACTTATTTAAGGTGCTTTTTAGCACGTATTATTAGTTGTTTACGCTATTGTTTAGTTTTAAATAACGCGCTTTTAGCGCTTAAACAAACCCTAGTGTATTCACCCAATGCGTATAGGGATTTTAACGCTTTGTTGGAGCGCACAATTTTGGTGTGCTCAGTGCCAAGTAAATTCTTTCCCACTCCTTTTAAATAACGATAAAACGCTTACACACAAGTAAAAGAATAACTAAGGCAGTTGATGATGAGACAATTAAGCATTATATGTTCTTTTTTCGTCATGTTTTTATGTGAAGCCCAAGAGCAAACCCGTTTACCGTTAAGTGATTATTTTTCTGAAACATGGAATACCCGCTCTGGATTGCCACACAACAGTATTAATAGCGTTACGCAAACCCAAGATGGCTACTTATGGGTTGCTACATGGGAAGGTTTGGCACGTTTTAATGGCCAAGAGTTTACAATATTAACCCGTGCTCATATTAATAACTTACCCGACTCGGGTTTAAGGGCACTCACTCCCACAAATAGTGGTGGGTTATACATAGCGGGGTCGCGCGGAGGAATTAGCTTATATCAACATAGGCAGTGGGATACCAAGCGCTCAGCATCAACCATGGTTAATCATTTAATTGAAAGTGCTGATCAAAGCCTATGGTTAGCTCTTGAAAACGACGGCGTGTTTTATCGTGAACATAACAGCGATACCGACCTTGCAATTATTAAAAATGTAAGTGCTTATCGGGTTATAGAAGATCACGATGGGGTTATTTGGGCAGCAACCAGTGCAGGCCTTTATAAAATACACAACAAAATACCGACCTTAATGACACCACACTTTGGTTTACCAAATGCACCTGTATATAACTTATTTATTACCCGTGGTGGCTCGCTTATTGTGGGAAGCGAAAAAGGCGCGTGGATCAAAACCAATGCGCAGTTTCAGCCGATACATGAAAAGCTTAGCAATGAATCTATTTCTAGCTTATTAGAGGATAACCATGGAGACTTATGGTTTGGCACAATTAATAAAGGGGTATTTAGGCTATCGCCTGATGGCGTAGAGCAGTTAGATGCTAATAACGGATTACCCGCCAACCGTATTTTATCTTTGTTACAAGATAGAGAAAACAGTATTTGGATTGGCACTAACGCCGGGCTGTTTCGCCTGCGTGAGTCGCCGTTTTCATCGTGGACCCAAAAAAGAGGTTTAGCGGGGGATTATACCCGCACAGTGCTTTCTCACTCCGATGGTAGTTTATGGGTGGGGGGAAGCTCTGGCTTAAATATAATAAAAAATAATCGCGCTACCTTGGTTTCAGGCTCTAAACAAAGCAGTCCTTATTCTGTGCTCAGTTTACACGAAGCACCCGATGGTAGCGTGTGGGCAGGTACGTATACCTCAGGTGTTTTAAAAGTAGTTAATAATACCTTTACGCCGTTTATTAATCGTAGCACTGGCCTTGGAAGTAACGAAGTAAGGGCTTTATTATTTGATTCTAAAAAACGTTTGTGGATAGGCTCTGCTATGGGGCTGACGCGCATCAATGAAGGTGGCAGCTTAAATCAATTTACAAATAAAAAAGACTTACCAAGTGGGTTTGTACTTGCACTTAGTGAAGATAACGCAGGCAATATTTGGGTAGGCACCGGCAATGGGGTGGTGGTATTTGATATTGTTAGTGAGCAATTTACAACGGTTGAATTCCCCCGTGAGTTTTCTGCGCAATATGCGTTTGGGTTTTATATTGATGATACCTATACCTGGATGGCCACAGATAGAGGCTTAGTACGCTATGAGCTAACAAGCGGAAAAATGGCCATGCTTGGCTTAGAACAAGGTTTACCTATCGATAAACTATTTCAAGTGGTGCCGCACAATGGCTCATTTTGGCTCTCGAGCAACCGCGGGATTATTCAAATCGATAAAAATCATATACAGCAAATCCTCGACGCTCCCGCGAGCGCTAAAGCCCCCGTGCTCAACTATCAACTGTATGATGAAGGCGATGGGATGTTAAGTGCGCAGGCTAATGGAGGTTCAACCCCTTCGGCTGTAACGCATAACGATGGGAGTATTTGGTTTGCAACCGCAAAGGGGGTGAGTACTGTAAAACCTGCGCGCTTACAAGCATCAACGCAAATTGCGCTGCCGACCATTATTGAAAATATTTTTGTAGATGGTAAGCCTATTGCGCTTCCGCTTGAAGGAGAGTCGGTATTTTTGCCACCGGGGGTATCGCGTTTATCGTTTCATTATGCAGGGCTGAGCTTTATTATGCCGCAGCGATTAAATTTTCAAACCCAATTAAAGGGCTTTAACGATAAATGGGTTAATCGCCAACATATGACCGGTGCTGAGTACACTAACTTACCGCCTGGGGAATATACCTTTATGGTACGAGCAAGTTACCCTAACGCACAGTGGCAAGATAATCAGCAAGCTGTAAATATTGTAATTCAGTCATTTTTTTGGCAAAAACCGCAATTTAAGTTTGCAGTATTTGTATTATTTTTAATGGTTATTTTTGCTATATACAAATACCGTTTATACCACTACAAAAAAATAGAAATAGAGCTGACTAATCGCGTAGAAAAGCAAACCCAAGACCTACAAACGCAAGCCAATGCGTTTGCATACCAAGCAACACACGACCAACTTACCGACATGCCTAACAGGCGTGCTTTTGATAGCTGGCTTGCCCATAATTTTGCCACTTACAAACAGCAAAACCGGCCTTTAGCCATAGCTATACTGGATATTGATCACTTTAAGCGGATTAACGATAACTGGTCGCATATTATTGGTGACAAAGTGATTTGTACTATTGCAGAGCTGCTTAAAAATGGCTGCCAAGAAAACCAGCATATAGCACGCTGGGGCGGTGAAGAGTTTACAATTGTTTTTGCAGATAAAACCGCCGGCGAAGCAAAAATCATATGCGAAGCACTGCGTGAGAGCATTGCACAGCATGACTTTTCGGCCATTGGTGAGGGGTTAAGTGTAACAGCCAGTTTTGGCTTGTCTGACTCAACCAACGTCGGTGATTACGACCGTCTTTTATCGCGGGCTGATCAAGCATTATACAAAGCTAAAAATAGCGGACGAAATTGCACAGAAATTATCTGATTGAAAATGAGTGCATGCGCACATATTAATAAGAGACTAACTTATTTTGGATGTCCCCATGATAAACGGGCTACTCATTTTTGCTTTGGCTATTTTTGTTGTAATTTATTGGCGCTGGCAGGCACTACAAAACTGGCTTTGGAATAAAAAATATAAAAACGCTGTTTTAAACTCTCAACAAAAAGAAATACTCCTTCGTTGCATGCCTATCTATAAAAAGATGACGGATAACGACAGAGCCAAGCTTGAGCGCCACATAATATGGTTTTTAAATGAAAAGCGCTTTTTAGGCCGAGACGGACTAAAGCTAACCCCCGCCATGAAGCTGATAGTTGCTGCCGATGCCTGTGTGTTAGTGCTTAATAAACCTTGGCCACTTTATAAAAACGTGAAAGAAATTTTACTCTACCCCAGTGCGTATTATGCGCCGCAATCTACACGAGATAGTGCTGGGCTGGTTAGTTACCACAACGCGGTACGCTTAGGTGAGTCGTGGCCTGGTGGCACGTTAGTGCTAAGTTGGCACGATGTACTTGAAGGCAACCGTTTACCAAGCGATGGCCATAATTTAGTGTTTCATGAATTTGCCCACCAGTTAGACCAAGAAACCGGAAAAACCACTGGCACTCCATTATTAAAAACCCCCAATGCTTATAAAGAATGGGCTCGAGTGTTTAGCCGTGCCTTTGTGCAGTTAAAAAGTCATGTTGCTTATAACATGCCTCACGTTATTCATAGTTATGGGGCCACCAACGAGGCTGAGTTTTTTGCAGTACTCACAGAGACCTTTTTAGAAAAGCCGGCGCAGCTTAGGCAGCACGACCCTGAAATTTATAGAATGCTGGTGGATTACTACCAATTTGACCCCATAGTTTGGCATTAATTTTTGGTACTTGGTCTGATAACGCTGGCAAGTTAGCGCTGTTTTTGTTGCAATCGTGTTAGAGAGTTTAACTGCAATAATAACAAGCGAGAAATGCATGAAAAAAATGCTTCACACTGCACTGGCTTTATCAGTCGCCCTTGCAATAGGTCAGCCGCACGCAAACGAAGAGCAAGAAAAGTGGCAGGTAGACTCACCAAAAGGCGAGTTTGTAGATGCAACCATTAGCACAGAGCAAGGCACATGGATGAACATTGATGTTAGTCCTGATGGCAACACGCTGGTGTTTGACTTACTTGGCGACATTTACACTATGCCTATAAGCGGAGGTGAAGCAACTAAACTCACCTCAGATATTGCTTGGCAAATGCAGCCTCGCTTTAGCCCCGATGGGAAACACATTGCGTTTACCTCAGATCAAGGCGGTGGTGATAATATTTGGCTTATGGATGTTGATGGTAGCAATCAACACGCTGTGACTGATGAAACCTTTAGACTTTTAAACAGCCCCGCATGGAGCCCTGATGGCGATTACCTTGTCGCACGCAAACACTTTACCGCTAGTCGCTCACTAGGGGCTGGAGAAGTGTGGCTCTATCACAAAGCGGGTGGTAAAGGTGTTCAGCTTACTAAACGTGAGAACGACCAAAAAGACTTAGGTGAGCCAATGTTCTCACCAGATGGGCGCTATGTTTATTTTTCTCATGACGCGACACCAGGTAAAACCTTTCACTACTCTAAAGATTCTGTTGCCGGTATTTATAAAATTAAGCGCTACGATAGAGAAACAGGCGAAATAGAAACCATAATACAAGGCATGGGCGGTGCGATAAGACCCACACCTTCACCTGATGGTAAAAAGCTTGCCTATATAAGACGTGATGACTTTCAAACAAGCTTGTACTTATACGACCTAACCAGTGGCGAGCACACCAAGCTTTATGACAAGCTTGAGCGCGATATGCAAGAAACCTGGGCTATTCATGGTGTGTATCCGACAATTGCGTGGACCCCAGATAACGAAGAACTGGTGTTTTGGGCTTCCGGTTCAATACATAAAATTGCTGTTGATGATAAAGCTGTTGCGCGTGTTCCCTTTAAAGTAAACACCAGTAAAAAAATACAAACCGCAGTACGCTTTACTCAAAATTTAGATACCGATGAGTTTGATGTAAAAATGTTGCGCAACGTGCAGGTTAGCCCCGATGGTGAAACTGCGATTTTTGAAGCATTAGGTTATATTTATAAACGCGATTTAGACTCTGGTAAAATTAAGCGCTTAACCAAACAAACTGATCATTATGAGCTGTTCCCGCAGTACTCCCGCGATGGTAAAAAGATTGTTTACACCACGTGGAGTGATACTAAGCAAGGTACTGTTCGCGTTGTCTCTGCTCGTAGCGGGCGCGGCGAGGCGATAACCCGCGAGCCGGGTAAATACATTGAGCCTACTTTTAGTCCTGACGGCAAAACAATCGTTTATCGTAAAGCCACCGGCGGAAGTATTTTAAATCCTAAGTGGTCACTCAACCCAGGTATTTATAAAGTAAGCGCAAAAGGGGGAGAGAGCGAGCTTATTTCTAAAAGTGGTTATCAACCTCAGTTTGGTAGCGCCAATGACCGTGTATTTATCATGAGCCCTTGGCCTAAGCCTACCCTAAGTGTTGTGGAGCTTGAAACTAAAAACGTTCGTAAACTTTACGAATCAGAGCATGCGACTGAATTTCGAGTCTCACCGGATGGTAAATACTTAGCGTTTGCTGAGCGCTTTAAAGTATTTGTTACCCCGCTGGTAGAAAGCGGCTCACCTATCACAATAAGCCCTAAAGATAACCAGTTTCCTATTGAGCAGTTGTCTGTGCGTGCGGGGGAAAATATAAGTTGGAGTGCTCAAAGTAACACTCTCTACTGGAGCTTAGGGCCCGAGCTATACCATGCAAGCCTTGATGGTATGTTTGCTATTGATAAAGCCGATGATGCCGACTTTAAAGTAAAAAGCGGTGAGAATATTAGCTTTAGTAAAAAAATGGCTGCACCAAAGGGCATGATTGCGCTAAAGGGCGCCAACATTATTACCATGAAGGGTGAGCAAGTCATTGAAAATGGTGTCATCATCACAGACGGTAAACGCATAAAAGCAATGGGTACTGCTGATGAGGTAACGATCCCCAAAGGGGCTGAAATTATCGATGTAGCAGGTAAAACAATTATGCCTGGGATTGTTGATGCGCATGCCCATGGCTCACAAGCCAGCGATGAAATTATTCCTCAGCAAAACTGGAAAAACTATGCTGGTTTAGCGTTAGGTGTCACAACAATTCATGATCCATCAAACGATACCTCTGAAATATTTACCGCCAGTGAAATGCAAAAAGCCGGCATGATTGTCGGGCCACGTATTTTTTCTACCGGCACCATTTTATATGGAGCAAATATGCCTGGTTACACCTCGCATATTGATTCGCTAGATGATGCTAAATTTCATTTAGAGCGTCTTAAAAAGGTTGGGGCGTTTAGTGTTAAATCGTATAACCAGCCACGCCGTGAGCAGCGCCAACAAGTTATTGAAGCAGGGCGTGAGCTAGAGATGATGGTTGTGCCAGAGGGCGGCTCATTGCTACAACATAACTTAAGTATGGTTGTGGATGGGCATACGGGCATTGAACACTCAATTCCGGTTGAGCATATTTACGATGATATAAAACAATTATGGTCGCAAAGTGATGTTGGTTATACCCCAACGCTTGTTGTCGCCTATGGCGGAATTTGGGGAGAAAACTACTGGTACGATAAAACAGACGTGTGGAATCACCCGCGTTTAAGTAAGTTTGTGCCTAAAAATCAGCTATTGCCACGTGCTATGCGCCGAGTAAAAGCGCCCGATCATCACTATAACCACTTTAATAACGCCCGTGTTGCTAAAGAGCTGCAAGATTTAGGTGTACTGGTAAATTTAGGTGCTCACGGACAACGCGAGGGCTTAGGTGCACATTGGGAAATGTGGATGTTTGCTCAAGGCGGTATGAGTTCACTTGAAGCAATTAGAGCCTCTACGCTTGACCCTGCTAAATACTTGGGGCTTGATAAAAATATAGGCTCGCTAGAAGTAGGTAAGCTTGCCGATTTAATTGTTATTGATGGCGATCCGCTGAAAAATATTCGCGATTCAGATAAAGTCGATTACACCATGATCAATGGGCGCTTATTTGATGCAAGCACAATGAACGAAGTGGGTAAAAAGCAGCGAAAACCACTTTATTTTGAAAAGCTATAATTGTAATACACGTTTAAAAAGCGGCTATTAGCCGCTTTTTTTTAGCTCAAAATAAATTATTTAATAAAGCGAATTGATAGAAGGTGATAAACAGGCACAAAAAAACCGCTTAACGCGGCTTTTTTATTAATCACATGTTGTTTAAACAACACCGCGCGGTAAGCGACAGTCGTGATCTTTACTTGCAAGCTCAACAATCCAAAGCTCTTCAGCTGTGTAGCCGTCTTCGCTTTGTGTTACAACAGTAAACGGCGCTGTTTTTTGTGCTTTAACAGGCGCAGCAGCTTTAGTTTTAGTTTTTTTCGCAGGCGCTTTTTGCTCAGCTTGTGCAGGCGATTTGCCAGAGCTTAATTCTTTCGTTAGCTCTGCTACATCAGCTAGGCGTAAGTTTTTGCCACCATCGATGCTGTACCAGCCAGGTTTTGTAGTAATTTCAGGTTTTTTACCATTGGCAGCTTCATATGCAGCTTCAAAGGCAGATAAAACTTCTGTTTTGTCTAGTTTGCTCATCAGAGACCCTATACGTTGTGAACACAGATAAAGAAGCCGTATTTATACCTATTTTCCAACTGTTTTTCAATTTTTTGCGATTTTCCTTCCATTTTAGCCCCATAAACGCCAAAATTTGCACAAAATTCAGTGCTGAGTAAGGTAATAAGTATGCAACGTAGAGAATTTAACCAACTGTTAAACGACATTTTAAAGCCTCACACAATTAAAGATTTTTGTCCTAATGGGCTGCAAGTCGAAGGTAAAAATGAAATTAGAACGATTGTTACGGGGGTGACTGCAAGCCAAGCACTCATTGATGCAGCAATAGAAAAAAAAGCCGATGCTGTTTTGGTTCACCATGGTTATTTTTGGAAAGGTGAATCGCAACCTATTACAGGCATGAAAAAACGCCGTATTGGGGCTTTGTTAGCGCACGATATTAATTTATTTGCCTATCATTTACCGCTTGATATTCACCCTGTTATAGGTAACAACGCCCAGCTTGCTAATTTGCTCGATATTGAAATAGAGACAGGGCTTGAACCCGTTACTAATAGCGTTGCTATGAAAGGACGGTTAAAAACTCCGCTTACAGGTAGCGAGTTTGCAAATAAAATAGCCAAAGTTTTAAACCGCGAACCTTTAAGTAGTGTTGTACGCGATGAAAAAATTAACACCATTGCCCTGTGTACAGGAGGCGGGCAAGGTTATATCGATTTAGCAGCAGAGCAGGGGATTGATGCATACCTAACGGGTGAAGCCTCAGAGCAAACTATTCACAGCTCGCGAGAGCAAAATATAGACTTTTTTGCAGCAGGGCATCATGCAACCGAGCGTTACGGAATTAAAGCCCTTGGTGAACTACTTGCTAAAGAACATGGTTTTGATGTGAGCTTTATAGATATAGATAACCCAGTATAAATTTATATACTCTACAGCGCCTCTGGGTTTATCCAGCGGCGCATACTTATCCAAGCATTCCCAATCACTTCATGGGCATATTGCGTTACTACACGTAATGCCTCAGCATTTGGTATAAATTGTTTATACAAAGGTAAAGCCGCAAAATTGTGATAATCCGTAGCGGCAGGAATTACCTCAATGCCTTGGGCATTAAACAAGTTTATTGAGCGCGGCATATGTAGCACAGACGTAACCAGTGCAACCTTAAAATCAACGAGCTTAGGCGCGAGGAGTTTGGCTTCTGCGGCTGTATCTATTGCCTGTGGGTTTTGTTTTATGCGGTTTTTACTCACCCCTAAATTTATAGCTGTTTGGCTCATTAACGCGCTATTTGTTATTTTGTTATAGCCACCGCCAGATACGATAAGCGTTGCATTAGGGTATTTTTTTGCAAGCTTAACCCCTTCTACCAAGCGAGTAAGCGCACAATTTCCTAGCTGATTATTAGCGCTTAAAGCGGGGTTAGGGTTTATGTCGCAACCCAGCACAACAATTTTATCAAGGGTTGGGTGTTTTAGTGCATTAAAGGCCAATGACACGGGCTCATTGTTTTTAATCAGTTGATGCGCAGCAAACGCAAACGGCGTACTTAACACTAAAAGCACCAATATACTTAAGCTTGCGATCACTAAAGCAGACCTACGTGCACGAAACGCCAAAACTAGCATTACAAACGCAAGTAAACCAAATAGCGGTAGCGGCATAATTAAGCCACCTAATAATTTTTTTAATTCAAACATAACAAGTAACATAAAACACAATAGGCCTTATGTTACTTATTCGTTTGTGATTTATCGACCGTTATTTTGCTTACAGGTATTTAAAAAATGGCGATAAACGGGGTTGTCTTTCATGTCTTTTTTCATTGCTAGGTACATAGGGCGGGTTAGGCCTAGTGCACCAAGCGGGATTGATTTAATTAAACCTTGGCTTTCGTAAGGTGTTACCAACCAATCAGGCAGCGCTGCTACACCCATTCCTGCACTCACTAGCTGAAAAATTAATAAGCCTTGGTCTACATTTTTTAAGGTGCCGTCAAAGCGGGCATTTTGAATAAAGTGTTTAAATATATCTTGTCGCTCGCGCGGAATAGGATACGAAATAATGGTTTCGTTTTTTAAATCAAGCGCCGTTACATATGCTTTTTTAGCTAGGTCGTGATCAGGGGCGACGATAAGCTTTAATTTAAAATCAAATAAGTGAGCGTATTCAAGTTTATCAGGATCGCGTATATCTGAGGTCAATACTAAGTCGAGCTCATCGTTGAGTAAATCTGGTATAGCGTCGTAGCTAAAGCCGCGTTCGTAGTCAATTTTAATATCTGGCCAAAAATTATTAAATTCTTTAATAGTAGGCAGCAGCCAATGAAAACACGCATGGCATTCAACACTTAAGCGCAGTTGAGAAATAGGTTGATTAAGGCTTTCTTTTAAACGGCACTTAGTGGCTTCTACTTTAGGTAAAACTTCGTTGGCAAGTTCGAGTAATAGCATTCCTTGTGGCGTAAAGCGCACAGGTTGCGTTTTTCTTTCAAATAATTGGCAGTCTAATTTGTTTTCTAAGTCTTTAATTTGATGAGATAAAGCTGATTGCGTTAAAAATAATTCGCGGGCTGTATTAACTAACGATCCGGTGTCTTTTAATGTCGCAATAGTTTTAAGGTGTTTTATATCAATCATCTTTAATAATTCTCAAGGGAAAGGTGAGTTTGGCTCAGATTGACTACATACTACGCCTTTACAAAAAACGTTTCAACGTCTAGATGGCTAAAATAATCTATTAATTACTAAAATAACCCCTTAAAGTTAAATTAACTAATGTGGGTACTATGGTTACTACTGGTTTGATGAGTTTGGCATGAGTTTAGCTCAAGTTGTTTTGTTGGGTTATACAGCGGCTTTGTAAAGCGCGTTATGGGCAGGGCAGCTCAATAAATGGCACTGGTATTTAAAAGGGATAAGTAATTATCACAACGCGCAATCATAGGTATGTTTTTAATGGGCTAAAGCTTAAACAGTAATAATATGTTTTTATTGCTTTAAAACTTGAGCGCTTAAATAAACGGATGGGTATTACGGGGCTTACTTTTTACACCTTTTTGGTTGTGAAAAAGTAAGCCTTTGGATACCAGCTACTACAGCGGTTTGTGGATAAGCTTAATGGCGTGTTGTGCTGTAACTGGTTTTGACTTTAAAAAGCCTTGCCCGTAATTACATTGAGTGGCTTGTAAAATATTTAGTTGCTCTTGGGTTTCGATTCCCTCAGCCACAACTTCAAAGTTTAGTGATTGCGCTAATGAGAGAATGGCCTCTACTAATGGGTTATTGGTTTTGTTGAGGTGATCTATAAAGCTTTTATCTATTTTTAAAATATGAATAGGTAATTGGTGTAAGTAACCAAGTGCTGAGTATCCAGTACCAAAGTCATCCAAGCATAACTTCACTTTAAGTGGGGCTAGCCCTTCTATTATTTGAGTTGCTAAATCAAGGTTAGCAATAAGCCCTGATTCAGTGATTTCTAAACACAACGACCCTAAAGGCAGTTGGTATTTATTATATAATGCGTGAACTTGGGCAACAAAGTCGAGACTGGCAAAATGACGCGATGACACATTGACCGTTACTTTTAAAAAGCGATGCCCTAATGTGTGCCAGTGCGCAATATGTTGTGCAGCGAGGTCAAGCAAGTGCAAATCGAGGTTAATAATTTGCCCGGTGGTTTCGGCTATCGGAATAAACTCATTTGGTGGCACAAACCCTTTTTTAGGATGGTGCCATCTCACTAATGCCTCAAAGCCGACAACTTCGCTTGTCGCTATAGTAAAAATAGGTTGGAAATAAAGCTCAAATTCGTTGTGTTCAATGCCGTGTTGTAAGTCGTTTTCTATATCGGCATGTGTTTTGAGCTTTTTACGCATGGTGTTATTAAAAAACTTAACTTGGCCACGCCCGCTTGATTTAGCTTCGTACATGGCGGCATCGGCTTGCTGTAATAGCAAATAGGCTTTATCGTCGCTGCTTTCACTAAAGGCGATGCCAATGCTGGTTGATGCTTGCAATAAATGACTATCCACATTAAGTGGCTTAGCAAGGGCTGTGTTTATTCGTTTTAACGCTTCGCTAACCTGGTTTCTGTGCGTGATGTTTTCCATAAAAATAGCAAATTCGTCGCCACCAAGGCGTGCAAACGTATCAGTGTTTCTTACGGTGCCTTTTATGAGCTCACAAATTTTAATTAAAAAGTGATCGCCAACCTCATGGCCAAGCGAATCATTGATACTTTTAAATCGATCAAAATCTAAATAAAGCAAGGCATGGCTCGTGCCTTTTTTAACACGCGATAAACGCAAAATTGCATGTTTAATACGCTCAATAAGTAACGAGCGATTAGCGAGGCCTGTTAGCTCATCATGCAATGCTTTGTGTTCAAGCTCTTGCCTTGCAAGCTGCCTATCTATGGCCATACTAATTTGCCTACTTACGTAGGTTAAAAGGGCGCTGTCGTGTTCGTTGTAATGCAGCTTTTTATCGTAACTTTGAACAACAATTACACCGCTTATTCTATCATTTGCTTTAAAAGGCACACCTAGCCAGGATTCAGAAAGACGGCCAACAAGTTTAAAGTCGCCGTTATTTATATGTTGCTGATAATCGTTTTGATTTAATAGCAGCACACGGTCTGATTTTAGTAAGTAATACGAAGCTGTGTCTTTTAATTGCTCTTTTGATATTTTTTTGTGTGCGTGCGTTTGAATGCCTTCTTCAACGATGTAAACCAAATCGAGTATGTCTACTTGCTTATCGTAAAGGGCAATAAAAAAGTTATCTGCAGGAAGTAAGCTATTTATTATGCTGTGAAGAGATTCAAAAAAGGTATCTAGGTTACTGGCTTTATAGGTTAAGTTAGCTATTTGCAGTAAGCTGTTTTCAAGCTTTTGCGCATCATTTAACTGTTTTACTGTGTGCGTTAAGCTATTAACCGTGTTTACTTGGTTTAGCTTAGCACTTAATAAGTGCGCAACCGTGGTTAATATTTCTAAATGGGCGTTTGTGAAGTAGTTTTTTATTGGATGTTCACAATCAATAACCCCTAAAACATGATCCTTGTATATAAGTGGCACACATAACTCTGATTGAGCAGGGCGCTCATCAGCAATGTAGCGAGGGTCTTGCGTGACATCGCCAATAATAATAGCTGTGCCTGTGCGGGCAACATAACCGGTTATACCTTCGTTAAAGCCAATAACTTTGCGCTCTGCTTGGTATTCGTCTCTGGCGTGGGTTATGCCCATAGAAGCGACTTGATTTAGCTGTAAACGTGTTTCATCAGCCAGGTAAATAACACAATCAACAAACCCTAGGCGGTTTACTACTTGAGTGGTTACATACTCAAATAACTCTTCTAGGGTATCGAGTTGTAATAAGCTTGAGGAAAACTGATTTATTATGCTCAGCTGTTCAGTTTTAACTTCGAGCGCTTTATAGGTATCGATATGATTCGACATAGGGTAATTTTATTCTTTTTATTTGTATTAGCACCGATAAGTTAACCCAAATTTAAAGCATGTTCAAAATAAAACGCTTAAACGGGTGTAATCGTCGTTAAACTTAAACTCAATAGTATTTTGCAGCACTCATAGAGGGCAATAGTTTAGATAACACTTTACTAGGTCTTTCCATATGCCTATGATCGGATAAATTCAGCCGTGGAAAAAAGTAATGAGCATTAATACCGATTCAAAAAACACATTAACCATAACTCGTCCTGATGATTGGCATGTCCATTTACGTGATGGTGAGCAACTTAAAGATACAGTACGCGATATTAGCCGCTACATGGGCCGCGCCATCATAATGCCAAACCTTGTACCGCCAGCAACGAGCACTGATTTAGCGCTAGCTTATCGAGAGCGAATTATGGCAGCGGGGCCGCAGGGCAACTTTGAACCCTTAATGGTGCTTTACCTAACAGATAAAACCACACCTGAAGAAATTAAAAAAGCCAAAGCAACGGGTAAAATTGTTGCTGCCAAGCTTTACCCAGCTGGAGCAACCACTAACTCAGACTCTGGGGTTACATCAGTAAAGAATATTTACCCTGTTCTAGAAGCGATGCAAGACGTGGGTATGCTGTTATTAGTGCATGGTGAAGTGACTGATTCATCAATAGATATTTTTGACCGTGAAAAAGTATTTTTAGAGACGATTTTAGGCGAAGTTGTCGCTGATTTTCCAAAGCTGAAAATAGTGCTAGAACACATTACGACAAAAGACGCCGTTGATTTTGTAACAGCTGCGCCGCAAAATGTGGCGGCAACTATTACCGCGCATCACTTATTGTACAACCGTAATCATATGTTAGCTGGTGGCATACGTCCGCATTATTACTGTTTACCTATTTTAAAGCGCAATATTCACCAACAAGCGTTAATGGCGGCAGCTATAAGCGGAAATAAAAAGTTCTTTTTGGGGACTGACTCAGCACCACATTATAAAGATAAAAAGGAAGCTGCATGCGGTTGTGCCGGCGCCTATACAGCACATGCTGCGATTGAACTTTACGCCGAAGCCTTTGAAGAGGCGGGCGCACTGGATAAACTAGAAGGCTTTGCAAGCCATTTTGGGCCTGACTTTTACGGACTTGCCCGTAACACCGATACAATTATCCTAGAGAAAAGCCCTTGGCAAGTCCCCGCAAGTTACACGCTTGGTGACTCACAAGTTGTGCCTATTAAAGCAGAAGCTACGATTGACTGGCAGGTTAAGTAAACTGCATTAAATTAGCATTGTATTAAAGCCGTATAGCTTGCTGTACGGCTTTTTATTTGCTTGAAATTCAATCTTTACGCGAGTTTTAACGCTCTTTACGAGGGGCTTTATTTGTAAAGCTAAGCTGTTATACATGTTTTGTTACAATTACGAGCAACAAAGCTGCCGTTTTTTGTTCAATTTTAGCTTTAAAAATAACCACTTACACATAATGCTTTATTTATTTTTGTTCTGAGTAAATAAATCTTAATTAATAGAGCCAAAAAAAAATTAATGTGTTAACCTTAACTTGCTTTGAGTTTTTGCGTATTGAATTTACGGATATTGTGCTGCGTTTAAGGTTACCGGTTAGGTTAAAACTTGTTCCTGTACTATACCTCCAGAATTTTGGGCACTGACTCAGGGAGGATATAGCCATAATAATATGGCTGAATTTTAATTATTGACTTACAGGAAAATTTAGTATGTCGGTTACTGGTAAAGTAAAATTTTTCAACGAAGCTAAAGGCTTTGGTTTCATTGAACAAGAAAATGGTCCTGACGTGTTTGTACATTTCAGCGCAATCACTGGTTCTGGTTTTCGCACTCTTAGCGAAGGTCAAGCAGTGACTTTCAGCATCAAACAAGGTCAAAAAGGCCCTGAAGCTGAGAACGTAGAAGTAGCATAATTTTAATTATGTGAACCTTAGTTCATCTTGGTGAAGCAGTTTTCTGTTTCACCATAATTCCTCAAAATCTTCCCCATTGTTTATACATTCCCTAATATTGCTTTACGCTCCCTAATATTTTTCTACACTCCTTAATACAGTCAAACGTTTAAATTTAATTTCATGCTATAGCTTCAAACACGCTTAACATATTTCCCATCTTGCTAGTTAATATCCTCGTTAAAAAGCAACGCTGCTTTAATACATTAACAGCTCACAATCTATATACTTTCACTAAGCTTAAGCAATATATTTACCACACGCATAGTGTGTATTAAAAAACCGTGTAATTAACTGAGTGTTTTATGGCTTTAATAAGGCTTAACTTGGGCTTAGCAAAGTTAAAGCCATTAACTTAAATGCAGTAATATTTATACATCATTTCAAAATCACTTTCGAATTGTTGTATTTTTATACGATGAAGCGCGGGATTTTCAAGTTAAGATGTGCTTTTAGCCTAATTTAACCAAATCTAGTTCATCAATTTGTCACATTTTTATTATTTTTGTTTTTTTTTAAGGTGCAATTCAGTTTTGTTTAGATGTTGCATTTTTGTTTCATGTAAGTGTCTAATTTTTAACTAGTGTTTAATTTTAAAGGGGCTATATAATGCTAAAACGCCTTAATGCTGGTTGCATTTATGTTAACAGTATTTTTTGTAATACTTTAGTTTTAGCTTTTTCAAGGTATTTATTTACTTAGAATAGCTAACATCAAGTTGACAGGGCGTATTGCATTTAGCATTATTGGAGGGTTGATATCTATTAAAAGATATCAGGGTTGTCATCCTTAATAAGGTTGATAATTAAATTATAAAAGTAACATTACTTAATTGGTTGGGAACTATGTCTGTTAAAATCAGAAAGAGTCTTGTAGCATCTGCGTTGGTTGGCGCTTTTGCATTTGCAAGCAGCAATGTGATTGCAGATCCTTTGAATGACGTGCAAAAAGCAGGTCAGCAAATTCAAAAGGCTGCTGTTAAGTCTCAAACTAAAATTGACAACGTATACGGTCAAACTCAAGAGCTAATCGCTGAGTACCGTAGTATTGTTGATGAGACTGAACTTATGAAAGTGTACAACGATCACGTAGCACGTTTGGTCGCTGACCAAAATGCGTCAATCGAATCGTTTGACCGTCAAATCGCTACTATCGACAACACTAAACAAAACGTTGTGCCTTTGATGTATCGCATGATCGATACGCTTGAGCAATTCATCAAAGCGGACGTTCCGTTCAATCTTGATTCTCGTCTTGCTCGTGTAGAAAGACTTCGTGAAATCATGGCTTCTGCGTCTGTAACGACGTCTGAGAAATTCCGCCAAGTTCTTGAAGCATACACAGTTGAAACTGCTTACAGCTCGGCTGTAACTGCTTCTCAAGGTACTTTAGAAGTTGATGGTAAAAACATTAACGTTGATATCGGTCGTTTAGGTCGTATCACTTACGTAGCACAATCTTTTGACTTAAAACACGCTTGGGTGTGGGACAACAACACTAAAGAGTGGAAAGAATTAGGTGAAGAATACCTAAAACCAGTTAAAGAAGTGATTCGTATGGCGCGTAAGCAAGCGACACTAGAACTTGTTAAACTACCAATCTTTGGCGCGGAGTAATCGAATAATGAAGAAACTATTTAAAGGTTTTGCTGTTGCAGCAGTACTATCTGTTTCTGCAGGTACCGCGCTTAATGCACATGCAAATACTGATGCTTTAGATAAAATTCTTGAGCAAGTAAAGCAAGAACGTATCTCTGAAGGTAAAATCAATAAGCAACGTGAGCAAGAGTTCTTATCAGAACGTGCTGACAAGCAAGCATTACTTAACAAAGCAAAAAGCCAATTAGCGTCTGAAAAAGCACGCGGTGACAGCTTAGCTAAGCAATATGCACAAAACGAAAATACATTAGCTGAAAAAGAGCAAGCGCTTCAAAACGCACAAGGTACTCTTGGTGAAATGTTTGGTGTTGTACGTCGTGCAGCGCAAGACGCTATCGGTTCTATCGAAGCTTCACTAGTAAGTGCTGAAAAGCCAGGCCGTGCAGAAGTACTTCGTTCATTAGCAGCTGCTAAAGAGCTTCCAACAGTTCGTGAACTTGAAGAACTTTGGATTGCACTTCAAACAGAAATGACTGAGTCAGCAAAAGTTTCTACTTTTGAAACTGAAGTGTCAGGTCTTGACGGCAACTCTACAGTTAAGCAAGTAACACGTATTGGTAACTTTAACTTAGTTACTGACGAAGGTTACTTAATCTACTCGCCAGAGACAAAATCTATTCAGCCTTTAGGTAAACAACCTGATAGCTACATTTTAGATGGTATCTCTGCTCTTGAAGGTACTTCTTCTGACAATTACGCTGGCGTATACATTGACCCGACTCGTGGTGCAATCTTACGTATCAACACGCAGAAGAAAACGCTTATGGAATACTACGAGCAAGGTGCGGAAGTTGGTTACATCATCACAGTTTTATTAGCTGTTGGTCTACTAATCTTCTTAGTACGTTTCGTTGACTTAGCGCTTACTACTTCTAAGATCAAGTCTCAGCTTAAAAACTTGTCTACACCGAATACAAACAACCCACTGGGTCGTATTCTTAAAGTGTACCATGACAACAAGAGCCAAGACGTTGAAAACCTTGAGCTTAAACTTGATGAAGCTATCTTACGTGAAACGCCACGTGTTGAAGCTGGTATTAACATCATCAAGATTCTTGCTGCAATCGCACCGTTACTTGGTCTACTAGGTACAGTAATCGGTATGATCTTAACGTTCCAAACAATCACATTGTTCGGTACGGGCGATCCGAAGATCATGGCTGGTAACATCTCTCTAGCTCTTGTAACTACAGCGCTAGGTCTAATTGCTGCACTACCACTTATCCTACTTCATTCAATTGTTGCAGGTCGTAGTAAGTCAGTATTACATATCCTTGATGAGCAAAGCGCGGGTATCGTTGCTACTCACGCGGAGAAGGAGAAAGCCTAATGCTAGTCCTGATGGAGATATGGGAATCTATCAGGGATTTTGTTGGCACAGGCGGCCAGGTATTATACGTGGTCGCGATAGCACTCTTTCTTATGTGGGTTTTAATGATTGAGCGCTATTGGTTCCTACTTGCTGAATTTCCTCGTTTAACGAAGGATATTGTAGCAAAGTGGGATGCCCGCCAAGACACTACGTCTTGGTACGCACACAGAATCCGTGAAGCATGGATTTCTGAAGCGTCTGAAAAATTAGATCAGCGTATGTTGTTGATTAAAACATTAGTAGCTGTTTGTCCTTTAATAGGCTTACTTGGAACTGTAACGGGTATGATCGCGGTTTTCGAAACCATGGCAACCCAAGGTACTGGTAATGCACGTTTAATGGCATCAGGTATTTCAATGGCAACAATCCCAACAATGGCTGGAATGGTTGCGGCACTATCTGGAGTTTTCTTTAGCTCACGCCTTGAGGCAAGAGCGAGAATGGTGAAAGCCAAACTTGTAGATAGCATGCCTCATCACTAGAGAGAGAATTAAATATGGCACGTAAACAACGTTTTCGTGAAGAAGAAGAAGCAGCGGTAGATATGACGCCAATGCTTGACATCGTATTTATCATGCTTATTTTCTTTATCGTAACTACATCGTTCGTTAAAGAGGCTGGTATCGAGGTCAATAAACCTAAAGCGGCCCAAGCTACGAAGCAAAAAAATGCTAACATTTTTGTTGCTATTCGCAGTGATGGTGCTATCTGGATTGATAAACAGCAAGTTGATGTTGAACGTGTTTCAGCAAAAATCGAAAGTTTATTAGCAGAACAACCTACTGATGTTGTGATTTTGCAAGCTGATAAAGAAGCAAAGCACGGCGTAGTGGTTAAAGTTATGGACCAGATCAAAGCGACAGGTGACAACCTGAGAATTTCAATAGCTGGAGATCAGTAATGATTCGTTTTCTGTTTTCACTGATTGCAGGTGGGGCAGTTACTTTCGGCTTGTTCTACTTCATGGCTTACCTCATCTCTGGTGGGGCTGACCGTAATACTGAACAAAAAGAGCAGATCATAGTCGAAATAATGACGAATCCGCCTGAATCTAAGGTGCAGGAGAGGAAGCGTGTTCCGCCTCCGCCTCCGCCACCGCCAAAGCAGCCGCCTAAACCGCAGCCGCCACAGCCGGAGAATAACAATCCTAATCCTGGTGCTATGTCATTTAACATGGGTAGCATTGATGTAGGAAGTTCGGCTGGTGGACTAAGTGGTCCAGGTGCATTTGGACGAGATGGTGATGCGACACCTATCGTTCGTATTGAACCAAAATATCCAACGCAAGCAGCGCGTGATGGTAAAGAAGGTTGGGTACAACTTTCGTTCACAATTGATGAGTTAGGTGGCGTGACTGACGTTGAAGTTATTGACGCAGAACCAAAACGTATCTTTGACCGTGAAGCTAAACGTGCATTACGCAAGTGGAAATACCGTCCTAAAATTATTGACGGTAAACCACAGAAACAAGTTGGTTTACAAGTTCAACTAGACTTTAAACTTAACCAAGGCTAAGGAGGCGAGTAATGAGAAATTTATCTAAAGTAACTGCTCTTGCAATTCTTATGTCTGTGTCAGGTGCAGCTATAACTGCACCTGTATTAGCAGCGCCGGATTACGCTAAAATTGAAGAGCGTAAAAAAGCCAAGACTAAAATCATGGGCGAGCGTACTGGTAAAAAGGTAATTAAAGCGTTTGACTTGTACAATGAAGACAAAATTGATGAAGCAATTGCCTTGTTAAAAGAGATTGACGCATCTAACGACTTCGATAAAGCGACTGTAAATCGTTACTTAGGTAGCATGTACGCGCAAAAAGAGAAGTACGATGAAGCGATTAAATACTCTAGACAAGCTGTTGCCCCTGATATTTTAAACTTCGCAGATCACGAGCAAACTTTAAAGCTATTAGGTGATTTATACGCAGGTACTGAAAAGTTCCAAGAAGCCAAAAAAGCTTATACAGCTTGGATGGACTTCACCGGCGAAGAAGACCCTAAAGTGTATACTCGTATCGCGCAAGCTAACTATCAGTTAGGTCAGTTTCGTGATGTTTTTAAACCTGCCGACAAGGCAATCTCTTTACAAAAGGAGCCTAACAAGGCCCCTTACCAATTAAAATTAGGTTCTTACTTTGAACTTAAAGATTACGCCAACATGGTGAAAATTGGTGAAGAGATTGTACGAGTTTGGCCAGATGACAAAAAAGCCTGGGTTAGTTTAGGTAAATACTACCTACAAACCGAAGACTACTCTAAAGGTCTAGCGACCATGGAAGTAGCATTCAAAAATGGCTATTTTGAAGCGGAAGTAGATTACAAAGTACTTTCTAACTTTTACTCTTTAAACGAAATTCCATTTAAAGCGGCTAAAACCCTTGAAAATGCGATTAAAGAAGACAAAGTTAAGCGTACTAAGCAAAATGTTAACGCAATTGCTAGTAACTACCACCGTTCTAAAGACATCGAAAAAGCTGCTAAGTACTACGAAGAAGCTGCTAAATTTGACGACGATGCAGAGCTTTACCGCAAAGCAGGATCGTTACTTTTACAATCTGAGAACTTTAGTGCTGCTGTTGTTCGTTTGAACAAAGCGTTAGAGCTTGGCTCTGACAAAAAAGGCACCATTTATTCAGATTTAGCTGAAGCGTACTACTACCAAGCTAAATACAAGCAAGCTTATGCTGCTATTACTAAAGCAATGGACGACCCACGCACACGTAAGTTTGCTAAAGGTTGGTCTACATTTATTAAAGATAAAGCCGCTCGCAACGGTGTTAAAATTTAACTTTAATTTGTTTTAGCAATTATATAAAAAGCCCCTATGGGGCTTTTTTTATTGGAATTTATAATGAATAAAACGCATCTTTTGTCTGTCCTATTTAGTCTGTTTTTGGTTGCTTGTTCAAAACAACCACTGCCTTTTGAATCTTATGATGCTGCGCAGCAGAGTATTAAAAGTTTAAACACGGCGCTAAAGCCTGTGCGCACTGCAAGTGTATCCACTGAGCAAGTACTGCCTTTTTCCTCAGCGTATTTATCGCTTCGTCATCAGATGTATCAGCGCCTACAAACAATGACTCTTTCAAACGCGCAAACACAGCAGCTAAATTACTTAATTATTGCTGAGCGCTTTCCTGAGCGCTTTTTCAGCTGGCCTGCACAGGTGAATGTGTTAGAGAACTTATTATCAGCGCAAATGCAAAGTACTAAGGCTAACGAGGTAATTGAGTGGCTTAAGTTCACTCAAGATCAATTAGATAGTGCGCTGCAAAGCAATTTGAGATTAAACAAGGTTGAATTAAACCTTCTGCAGGGCTACTTACAAACGTCACAATTAAAACAATCTAGCGTAAGCGATTTAAAAGCCCAGATTGCAGAGTTTAATGATTACTTGGCCCAGTACAAACCAAGGGGAAGCATTGGCTTACGTGGTCTTGCTAATGGCAGTGAATGGTATCAAAGTAAACTAAATTACTTCAGTGGGGCAGTTAAGTCGCCTTTGCAATGGGTTGATACTATCAATCAGCATCTTCAAATGAACTCGCACACTGCACCTAATTTGAGCTATAACGAGCATCATAGTACTTCGTTTATTAGCCAATATTTAAGCAAGGCGCCAAAAGTAAAAGGGATTGATTGGCAAACTGATTACATGCTGTTGCCCGCTATGGCTAAAAACAGCCAGCTGAGCCCAGAAGATAAAAGGCTAATGCTTGCGCTAATGGAAACTGATGTAGGTATACACTACCATGCATGGACTTTATCTCAGGCAAAAGTGAACTTAGTAAAACGATTAGCTATTTCACAGCGCGATGCGCAGTATTTAGTTGAAGATAGTGTGCTTTACCCAGGCCAGGCTTTTAGTTTTGCCGAGCAACTATTACCACTTTAAACGCTTAAGTGCGCTTAGCGCACATTTCACAACGCTGTGTTGCAGGGTCTTTTTTAAGTAACCGCTCAGAAATTGCTTCTTCACAATCGCAGCAATAGCCGTATTGACCAATATCAATTTGGCTTATTGCCGCTTCTAATTCTGTCAGCCTATTAACTAAAGTTTGATATTCAGGACCTAAGTGGTAGGTGGCAGTGTCAAGCCATTCGTTATGCTGGCTAGTTAATATAACGTCACGTAGCTTAAGATGGGCAGGGTGTGCTGATTGGCTCAGCATCGCTAATATTACTGATTTAACGTGTGCTATTTCACTGTGCAGTTGTTGCTGATAAAGCATATTGGTATAACCTTCATTTAGCGTTTCGTTATACCGGTATTATCTGAGCTGCGCTGCTTATACGCTATGATTTGAATCAAGTTGCGGAGACTTAGCGTATTTTTTTAAAACCTGTGCTACATCACCTTTTACTTTAAGACGTCTTATTTCATCAAATAGTGCATTAGCTTGTGGGTATTGGCGTTTTAGATAACCCAGCCATTGTTTAGTACGAGAGGCAAAATATTTTTCATCTTGTGTGGGGTCTTGATGAATAGCAGAGTGAATCAAATGATAAATTATATGTTCCCACTCTAGGCCATTATATTGTTCATTATTAACATGAGCTTTAATTTTTTTCGCTAAATCAGGGTGAGAAAGCGCACCGCGCCCTAGCATTAAATCGCTACACTGGCTTCGAGTTTGGCAAAGTAGGGCATCTTCCACTTGCCAAATTTCACCGTTGGCAACCACGGCTATGTTTTTACCTTTTATTAGCGGGGGGATTTTTTCCCAATAAGCAGGTGGGTTATAACCGTCACGCTTAGTACGGGCATGTATTGCAATACTATCTGCACCTGCGCTTACAACGGCATCTACAATTTCTTGGCTATTGCTATCATCATCAAAGCCCAAGCGTATTTTAGCACTTACTTGATGTTTACTATCTACTGCATCCCTTACCGCTTTGATTATGTCATACATATGGTCAGGGTCTTTTAGCAGAACAGCACCCCCGCGGCTTTTATTTACCGTTTTTGCAGGGCAGCCAAAATTAAGATCTATACCGTGAGAGCCTAATTCGATAGCTCTAACCGCATTTTCTGCTAATACGTCGGCCACTTGCCCTAATAACTGTACGCGCACAGGAGTACCTGCTTTGGTTAAACCGTTATTATTGAGCTCAGGGCAATAGCGATGAAACACTTTAGCCGGTAAACATTTATCAATTACTCTAACAAATTCTGTTACGCATAGGTCAAAGCCACCAATATTGGTAAGAAGTTGGCGCATTTTAAAATCAACAACACCTTCCATAGGCGCTAAAACAAGTTTCATAGAGTATTTTTATTGAAAAAACGGGTGCGTAGTGTACCTGCAAAGTATGGTTTGATAAAATTTAAATTACTGCCCATATTTGTTTGTATAAATTTAAAAGTAAAAAAAATGAAAATAAATGAAAGTTTTTATTTGATAGCGGGTCTATTTAATTATACAAGCAACGCATAATTGACAATAATTAGTTTGCGTTATCTTAATACACACTTATATAAGAGAGTCATACAATGAATACAGTAAAGAAAAACTCAATCGCGTTAACCTTAGGTGCAGTAGTTGTTGGCTCTGCAAGTTTTGCCTCTGCAGATGCACAAGCAAACCCATTTGAATTTCAACAGCTAGTAACCGGATACCAGCTTGATGCGGCAGAAGGTAAGTGCGGTGAAGGCAAATGTGGCGGC
>NZ_PNCY01000033.1:0-81795 GCF_005887105.1 Pseudoalteromonas sp. S2893
GGCGCACCAACGGACAAATTACTGACTAAATATGAAGCGGCACTAGCTCAGTTGGTAGAGCGCGACCTTGCCAAGGTCGAGGTCACGAGTTCGAGCCTCGTGTGCCGCTCCAATCTCTCTAAATACTCCACTAAAATAAACATCTCTTTAAAACAATATCTTGATCTGATTTATAGCTACGAAAATTATTTATAAATATTAAACGCACGAGTGGCCGCATGCCGCCGCGCGATATAAAGGGTTTTAAATAATGCGAAGTGGCGTGGGTAAAAGCTAGGGAGGGGAGGTCAATACAAGGTTAAAAGGTTTCGCCTTGCAAGGTCGCTATAATACGTCTTGCACCGCCAGCGTCGCGATGCTCACCTAAGTAAATACCTTGCCATGTACCTAGCGCTAAGCGCCCATTGCTTATAGGAATACTTAATTCACACCCTAACGTACTGGTTTTTATATGGGCTGGCATATCATCATCACCTTCGTAATCGTGACGATAGTAAGGCTGGCGCTCAGGAACGAAATGGTTAAAGTGGCTTTCCATATCCATGCGCACTGTTGGATCGGCGTTTTCGTTTATGGTTAAACTTGCCGATGTGTGCTGAATAAACAAATGTAATAGGCCAACTTTATAATTGGCCAGCTCGCTCAGCTGCGCGAGTATTTCATCATCAATTAAATGAAATCCTCGAGCACGCGGTTTTAAGGTTATTTGAGTTTGTTGCCAGCT
Source organism: Pseudoalteromonas sp. S2893 (assembly GCF_005887105.1). Classification (NCBI taxonomy): domain Bacteria; kingdom Pseudomonadati; phylum Pseudomonadota; class Gammaproteobacteria; order Alteromonadales; family Pseudoalteromonadaceae; genus Pseudoalteromonas; species Pseudoalteromonas sp. S2893. The sequence goes on from NZ_PNCY01000033.1 coordinate 725, forward strand.
CATAACTTATCAAAGCTAACTTCTATATTTGCATCGCCTGCATCACAGCTAAATGGCATAATTATTTTTTTGCCCTTACTTTTATGTGTGATGGTGTGGCCTTTACCTGCAACTACAATTGGCGTAGCCATATCAAAGTCATAGCCTTTTTCGCCGAGTAAGTTTTTAGCTCCACCGGTAACCATATTAGTAATTTCCCCAACCATATCAGTTACTTCATCGTCTATGTTGTCAGGGCGCTCACCAAGCATGCGTTCCATGATGGTCAGAGCTAAGTTTTCATCAAAGGTAATTGAAAATGAGCCACGAGTTTGCGCGCCCACCATGCCAATTAAACCAGATACATCGCCACAGGCGACTTCGTCTGTTTTTATACGCGGCTTACCTGGTTTTAACTCGGTTTGTGCCATTGTAGATAACACATTGATCAAAGAAGATAAAAATGGATTAATGAACTCAACATTCATGTTAGGTACTCTTAAAATTGGTGCTAAAGTGGCTATCTAAATATGAGTATAGCTTTAAAACAAACTTTGGGTTTAGCTTCTACAAGACTCACACTTACCGTGTGCTTCAATAGTTTGCCCTGATACAACAAAGCCGCTTTCTGCTGCTAAGTTGTTTAGCTCGTGAGAAATAACCGTAGAGTGCAGCTCTTTTACAAAACCACAACTGTCACAGATTAATAGCTGCACAGGATGAATATGATCAAAGTGATGGCAAAGCATAAATGCATTGGTGCTTTCTATTTTGTGAATAAAGCCCAGCTCTGATAAAAAGTCTAGCGCACGGTAAATTGTTGCAGGTTTTGCGCCTGTTTCTGTTACTTTTAATTGCTCAAGTAAATCGTACGCCCCAACGCCGCCTTGGGCGCTAGCTAATAGGCGAAATACTTTTTCGCGGATAGGCGTAAAACGCGCACCACGGTTGTCACAAACTTGTTTTGCTTTACTTACGAGTGATTCTATATTCATCATTCTCTTATCCTTACGCTACCGTGATATACTAACATACTGTGTTGTACTTGCAGCGTTTTTATTAAACACTTTTTATCTAGGAACCCCATTAATGCATGAACTGGTAGCTATATTTATTTTCTTTTTTGCGGTGATAGACCCTATAGGTACAGTGCCTGTATTTATTGCTGTGACACGTGGGGAAGATGAAAAGTTTAAACGAAAAGTTGTTTTTAAAGCCGTGGGTGTATCCGCTGTGGTTTTACTCTTTTTTGTTATTGCCGGTGAGCAGCTATTAAATGCAATAGAAATACCGCTGTCGGCGTTTCAAATAGCCGGGGGCATAGTCCTGCTTATTTTTGCGCTTTCAATGATTTTTGGTGAAAGTAAGCCCGAGTCTGAGATTAAAAGTGTGCGCGACAGCACAGAAACCGCTATTTTTCCGCTAGCCATTCCCTCTATAGCAAGCCCAGGCGCCATGCTTGGCGCAGTACTGATGACCCGCAACGAAGAATACACGTGGGTTGAGCAAGTTACTACATCGTCGATGATGTTGGTTGTATTAGTTGTTGTACTTGTGCTGTTGTTACTCGCAAATCATGTGCATAAATTAATAGGCGACAGTGGCGCAAGTATTATAAGTAGAATCATGGGGTTAATTTTAAGCTCTGTGGCAGTTACAAATATACTCAACGGTATCGCGCATTATTTTGGTTTACAAATATACAGCTAACATTGATGCTAATTAGGCTTTTGTGTAAAATACAGCGCCTTTTTATGGGCGCATTTACTTATAATCCCCGAGGCTTTTACATTGCAAAAACGCACATTAGATAATCCAACGTTAAACAGACGTTTTTCTGTTGCACCCATGCTTGATTGGACTGATCGTCATTGTCGCACTTTTCATCGTAAGATGACTAAGCACGCTGTTTTATACACTGAGATGATCACCACGGGGGCGATTTTATTTGGTCGCGGCGATTACCTACACTTTAATCAGCACGAGGGGCCGGTTGCTTTGCAGCTGGGGGGTTCTGATCCCGAGGCGCTAGCAAAGTGTGCAAAGCTTGCTGGTGAGCGCGGTTACGATGAGATTAACTTAAATGTAGGCTGCCCTTCAGATAGAGTACAGAACGGGCGCTTTGGTGCATGCCTAATGGCCGAGCCTGAGCTGGTTGCACAGTGTGTTGCGGCAATGAAAAGCGAAGTTAGTATTCCTGTTACGGTAAAAACACGAATCGGTATTGATGAGCAAGACTCGTATGAGTTTTTATGCGCATTAATTGAAGCCAGCCATAAAGTTGGCTGTGATGACTTTATTATTCATGCCCGTAAAGCGTGGTTAAATGGTTTAAGCCCTAAAGAAAATCGTGAAGTACCGCCTCTTGATTACCCACGCGTCTACCAACTAAAAAAAGACTACCCACAGCTCGATTTAAGCATTAATGGCGGCGTTAAAACAATTGAAGAAAGCCTAGCGCATTTAGCGCATATAGATGGCGTTATGATTGGTCGCGAAGCATATAGTAATCCATTTATGCTTAATGAGGTGGATGAAAAGATTTACGGTGAGGTGGCCAATACTCAGACTCGTCACGATGTGGTGCGCGCTATGTATGATTACATAGAAGAAGAAATGCGTTTAGGTGCTAACTTTTGGCATATAGCACGCCATATGCTGGGGATTTTTCAGGGGCAGCCAGGGGCGCGCGGATTTAGACGTCACCTTTCAGAAAACGGTCACGGTAAACAGGCTGATTTGTCGGTAATGGATAAAGCATTAAGTTTTGTGCCTGAGTAATACTAAAGCGTTGACCAGTTATAAAAAAACCACTTTATAAAGTGGTTTTTTTATAACTAAAATTTAGTCAAAAGATAAATAAATTAGTGATTTTAGCTTATTAGCATTCAGTTTTTAGTCAGTTTAAAATAACGTGTTAGTTATCTAACTGTCTGAATATAAAGGCTTATAAATAAATTTTTGTTAATTGGCATAACTCTTGGAATCCTGTTGTTGTTATCAATTAAAAACAACAGGACAAAACAATGAGTATATTTAATCGCGTAAATGATGTTATCCAATCCAATATTGCTGCCATGCTGGATAAAGCAGAAGACCCAGAAAAACTCCTCAACCTTATGCTAAGTGAAATGCAAGAAGCGCTTAACGAATGTAGAAGCACGGCCGCAGCCTTGCTGTGCGAAGAAAAAACGCTTAAACGCCAAATTGCACAAAAACAAAAAGACTTAACTTTGTGGCAAACAAAAGCTGAGCTGGCAGTTGCTAAAAACCGTGACGATTTAGCCAAGTCTGCGTTAGTAGAAAAACAGCGAGTAGATGAGCAAATTGCAGCAAAAAACACTCAGCTAAATACTCTAAAAGAGTCGATAGAGAAAATTACGGCAGATTGTGAGCGTTTACAGCAAAAAATGGCGCAAGCTAAAAGCAAACAAGCTCAATTAATAAAACGCCACGATATTGTTGCTGCACGTGAAAAAGTGAACATGCAATTACACAGCGACAACGTCGCAAATGCTTTGTCTCGCTTTGAAATGATAGAGCAAAAAGTGGAAGGCATAGAAGCACAGGTTGATGCTTATGAACTTACAAATACAGCGCAATCAACCGCTGAGCAAATTGAGTCTTTAGTTAAAAATGAAAAAATAGATGCAGAGCTGGCTCGTTTAAAAGCCAATGTTAAGCAAAGTAATACCAGTACAACTGCGCCAAGCGCTTAAGGAGTAAAGTATGAATAACTTTAAAACACAGCGTGGTTGGTACAAAGATTCACTGAATAAAAAAATATCGGGCGTATGCAGTGGGTTAGCGCGTCGCCTTGATTTTCCAGTGTGGTCAACACGCTTAGTAACAATTTTATTATTTATAAGTTTTCCGTTTGCAGTGGCGCTTGGTTATTTGATTGCTCACTGCTGTCTTGAAGAGCGTGCGTATTAGGAGAGGGATATGAAAACCTTAGCAATATGTGTTGTCGTATATGTGTTACTTTTTACTGATACAGTGTCGCTAATACATTTTGATTCATGGCAGTTTCCACTGTGGATTGCAGATATGAGCTGGGTGGGGCTTGAGCTGGCTGGCGTATTAGTCGCTATTATTGCAGTGGTAGCCGTAATGGCTTTAGTGACCATGGGGTTAATAGGCGCAGGGATTGTCGCGCTGGTTGGCACCATTTTGGCACTGTTATTTGGTTCAGTGATGATAGCCTGGCCATTATTATTTGTAGCTGTACTGTGCTGGTTGGTGCTCGATAACAAAAAAGTAACCTCTTAAGCCTTAATTTAACTGACTATTATTAGTTAACTATGTTAAATTTAAAGTGAAATTTTATGCTTTCACAAGGAATAAAGCGATGATGAAGCAGTGCTTTTTTATGGCCTCGGCGTTAATGATTAATGTGTTTTCGTCATCGGTTGCTGCACATGCTGGGCACAGCCACGATACAGACGAAGCTAAGCTTGAAGTAAGCCATGCACAAGTAAGGGCATTTTTGCCTGGTAGTAAGTCGAGTGTTGGCTATTTAACAATTTCTAACCACGGTGGTGGTGTTGCTAAATTAACTAAAGCGACCATCGAAGGTTTAGGCCGTGTAGAAATACATGAGCACAAACATGTCAACGGCATGATGAAAATGCAACAGGTTAAAGCTGTCACCATTAAGGGCCATGAAAGCCTAAGCTTTGAGCCTGGTGGTTACCATTTAATGGTATTTGATCCACAAGGACCGCTAAAAGTAGGGCAAGAACGTAAACTCACGCTATATTTTAGTGACGGTAACCGCTTGTTTACTAATGCTCAAGTGGTTTCGCTTGAAGCGCAAGCTGCGCATTCAAAGCCATCTAAAAAACAACACGCTCATCACTAGGAGGATAAATGTCGCAACATAAAGGAAAAATAGCTGGTGCCTTAGTGGTACTACTTATTATTTTTTACGCTATTGCAGTTTATTGGAGCATTGAGCCGGCACGTTTTAACGTAGTGACTAATGCAAAAGAAACGGCGCAAGCACGCAACGAAAAAATGGTAACAGGCTATACAACCACCTCAACGCTTATTACCGTTGCTAGCACATTACTTGATAAGCAAGGTGGGTATTTATCAAACGATGTGATGCCGCCAAGTGTGATAATGGATGACATGCCTGCGTGGGAATATGGCGCGCTTGAAATGGTGCGTGATTTAGCGCTATCAATGCGTAAAGACTTTAGCCGTTCACAGTCGCAATCTACCGAACATGAAGCCCTTAAAAAAGCGCAGCCGCAATTTAATATTAGCTCTGAAGCATGGGCATGGCCAAGTGCCGAGGGAGAGTACCAAAAGGGAATAGACTACCTTCTTGTGTACCGCTCACAAATTGCTAACGAGCATGAGCGCGATAGCCAATTTTATTCACGTGCAGACAATCTACGTAGCTGGTTAAAAGAAGCCGAAAAGCGTTTAGGCAGTTTAAGTCAGCGTTTAAGTGCAAGTGTTGGCCAAGACAAAGTAAATACCGATTTAGCCGGTAATTCTTCAAACACGCAAGCGACCTATACACCACTTCAGCAACAAGTAAGAACGTCGTGGTGGGAAATAGACGACGTGTTTTACGAGTCGCGCGGTGCAACGTGGGCGTTATTACACTTTTTACAAGCGGTTGAGTATGACTTTGCTGATGTATTAGAAAAGAAAAATGCACGTGTAAGCTTACAGCAAATTATACGTGAGCTTGAGGCAACACAAGAAACCGTGTGGAGCCCAATTATATTAAACGGGAATGGTTTTGGCTTTGTGGCAAATCATTCTTTAGTTATGGCAAATTATATTTCAAGAGCCAATGCGGCTTTAATCGAACTTAGCGAACTACTAGCTCAAGGATAAAAAATGAAAAAGTATTGTTTAGCAGCTGCCCTTTCAATGGCATGTTTAGCCCCTGCAGCACAGGCAGACACTCTATTAGGTTTATATGTAGGTGTTGATGGCTGGCAGTCAGATAACGACGGTCAGTTTTCTTACAAAGATAACGCACCACAAGATTTTAATTTTGAAGACGAAACCTTTATTAGCTACTACGCGGCACTAGAGCACCCAGTGCCATTAGTTCCTAACCTAAAGCTTAAATACACTGAGCTTGAACTTAATGGCTCAGCAACCCTTACTGATACGTTTAGCTTTAATGGCTCAGATTACGTAGTTGGTACAACTGCAAATACATTAAGTGATTTAACTCACATTGATTACATTCTTTATTACGAAATTTTTGATAACGATTTAATTTCAATTGATTTAGGTTTAAACGCAAAGCAGTTTGACGGTGACATTGTTGTAACTGGTACTACTCAACAAGGCGGCACTAACTTCTCTGAGACTAAAGATTTTTCGGGCTTTGTGCCACTTGCGTATGGCCGTGCTGAAGCAGGCTTACCATTTACGGGTTTGAGCGTGTTTTTTGAAGGCAGCTTTTTAGCTATCGACGATAGTAAAGTGCAAGACTACCAAGTAGGCGTAGCATATGAACTTATTGATAACCTAGCGGTAGATGTAGCTATTAAAGCAGGTTACCGCTCAATGACGTTAGAGCTAGATGATGTTGATGATATTAATACCGATATTGACGCATCAGGCCCATTTGCGGGTATTCAAGTTCACTTTTAATTAGTGAGCTTACAGCGTGGTGTGTTATTTATTAACATGCCACGTTAAATCAAATTCTCCCTCCAATGCATTATTAATTAATTGCTTATACACCTTATTTACAGGGTAATTTATAAGCTTAGAAAGCTCATCGCCAGTTTGGGTAAACTTGTAATAGCTTAATACTAAGTCACTGCTTTTAGCTTTTAACGTCACTTTTTGCGATAAAAACGACAGGGTGAGTTCTTGGCCTGCTTTTAATACCGCCGATTCTATTTCTTTTCTGTAGAGTAAATTAAGATCCATTAGCGTTAAAATATCAGGAAAGCTGATCCCCGTTTTTCCTAAATTAAGCGATACCTTATTGCCTTTTCGTAGTAAGTCGAAAAGCGAAGGCTTTTTATAAAACCCTAATAAAATAAAGTGACTGTCGTCTTTAGCGTTGTAGCTGCTCAGCGATACACACTTTTGTAATGCATCAGCTTCGCGTTGGGTCATATGCTTGAGTGTTTGTAAGCTTTTTATAGAAAATGTACCGGGGTTGAGGGTCTCGCCAGTTAAAATTTTAGCCCACAGTGTTTGCATCGATTCATTTGAGGTGTCTTCACATAGGGCAATAAAGCGCTCTATCCAGTCGGCATCTGGTTGCTTATTACTTGCCACATCGGGGCAAAACCCCATTGCTTTAGCTAAAATGGTTTCTATATTTTGCTGCTGTTTTATAAGCAGTAAATCTTGGCGCTTTTGGGCGCGCGCTAAAATAGGGTTATCGCTATTTATGTGATAAAGCGGGTTTAGATTGCCTTTAGAACCGTAACTTTGATCTGTACTTGGTTGCCCAGTATTTGTGGTTATTTTTTTTACGGGGTAGCCAAGTAAAGACTCAATTATATTGGCGAGGTTAATTCTCGCTTGGGCTGATTTTACTGTCATCGTTATCCAGCTGTGTTTTTTGGTCGCGTAATTGCGCCACTGTTTGTAAGTTATTTAAGCCAAGTGACACTGTATTGCTTAATACATACTCACTAAAAATTGATAGATAACCCGAAATTAGCGGGGTATTGGTTTGGCCATTAATATTACACGTTACATTTACCACACCTTCTACTTCGGTAAATGTAATTTCACCTTCAATAATATGCTCATTTTTTAAAAGCGCATTAAAGGTCATTTTATTTTGCGAAAGCGAAGTAATGGTCATTTCTCCATACCCCCAGTCGCTTTGCCACGATTGATGCGCGCCTATACCGCGACTAGGTTCGCCTAAAGTAAAAGTGATAGACGGATCTACTTTGCCCCAGGGCGACCATGTATGCCAAAGGCTAAAGTCAGACACCAGCGATTTAACGGTCGCTACATTGGCATTTATTTGTATGTTTTTATTTACGCTGTAATTTTGCGGCAGGGTAAAACCAATCAAAATAGCCACTAAAACTAACAATAAGAGCGTTTTTATAAGGATTTTAAAAAATTTAATAGGCACACCTTTTACGAGTTTTTTAGTTTGAAATATAACAACTTTTTATTAATCGACTATAGTATGAATTAGCCTATAAACCAAAAATATATTTTTAGCACATAGGTATGAGCTTATATAAGTATTAAAACTGATAAAGGGTAGATAATGTCGTCAGAACAAAGCGATTTTTTATTTTTAGCGCCAGACAGCGAAGAAGAAATAACCCAAGAATTAACTGATTTTTGGGATGTTTTGATCGTTGATGACGATCCTGAAATACATTCAGTGACTAAGCTTGCATTGTCGGGCGTAGAGTTTTGGGGAGCAGGGCTGCGTTTTCACGATGCGTACTCTGGCAGCGAAGCCATCGAAATACTCAAAAACAATAATACAATATCCGTTATTTTTTTAGATGTAGTGATGGAATCTGATGATGCGGGTTTGCAAGTTGTAAAACGCGTACGCGAAGAGCTAAATAATCAGCATGTGCGAATTATTTTACGTACCGGCCAAGCGGGCAACACCCCAGAAGAAAAAGTAATTCGCGAATATGACATTAACGATTATAAAACAAAAACAGAGTTAACTCGTTCTAAATTAGTAACTTCTTTAATTACCGCTATTCGCTCGTACGAGCAAGTGTGCCAACTTGAGTATCAAAGTGATGCAATGAACACCATTGTTTCGGCTTCAAAGTCTATTTTAGGGCTTACCGATATTAAAGTGTTGTGCAAAGAGATTATTAAACACTTGGGCATTATTTTAGAGTGTCAACAAGTTGGGTTGGTATGCAGTAAGCTAGATGGCGATAACTTTATTCAAGTATTAGGTGGCAGTGGCCATTATGAGAGCTACTTTGGTGAAAAGCTTGCTAATGTTGATAGCGTTGCGCTTGAACAAGTAGATCAGTGTTTTGAGTCGGCCCAGCATTGCCAAACTGATTCGAGCGTAACTTTTATTGTTAAAAGTAAGCACCGCCAGGCTGCTATTTATTTAGAGTGCGAGCATAAACCGAGTGATGCGCAGCTGCAATTTGCAGAGATTTTTCTTACTAATGTGAGTGTAGCCCTTGATAACGTAAGGCTGTTTGTAAAACTAAGAGATGCGGCCTACAAAGATGTACTAACCGGTATTTCTAATCGTACTAATTTTATTGAGCGGGTGGTGCGTTATCAAAAACCACACGTTAATGACTACGTTTTTGTATTAATTGATGTGATTGGTTTTGCAGATATTAACAATGGCTTAGGACAAGAAATTGGCAATCATTTGTTAATCGAGATTGTAAAGCGGCTTAAAGATGCTTACCCAGACGCAAAGTTATTGTCGCGTATTGGCGCAGATGTATTTGGCTTTATTATTCGCCAAACGGAGTTTGACCTTGAACAATTTAACGACGTGCTAAGTGTGCCTTTTAGTGCTGGCGAGCATATTTTGCCTGTCGATTTTAGAATTGGTTTATGTCAGCAGCAAGACTTTCAAAGTACTGGGTTAGATACACTCAAAGTTGCCTATATTGCATTAAACCAAGCTAAAAAGCTTAAATGCAAAGAGGGTATTTACTACGATATTGATATGCAAGACAAAATGGCTTGGCGCTTAGGTATTATTAGGCAGTTACGTCATGATTTTGCTCGGCAAAAGCTCCAAGTGTGGTATCAGCCTCAGCTTTCACTCGATGATTTGTCTTTGATTGGCTGTGAAGCATTGCTGCGCTGGCCATCAGAAGATGGCTCGTTTATATCTCCTGCGGTGTTTGTGCCTTTAGCAGAGGATGCCGGTTTAATTGTTGATATTGGCCAATGGGTTTTAGAACAAGCTTGCCAACAGCAAAAACGCTTAGAGGCACTCGGTGAAGAAATTTGCATTGCTGTAAATGTATCTGTGCCGCAGTTTAAGGTTAAAGGCTACGCTAAAACAGTAAAAAACACCTTACAAAAGTACGATGTTAAACCATGCAATATAGAGTTAGAAGTGACTGAAAGCGTGGTAATGGATGAATTAGAAACCGTGATCAATACCCTAAAAGAGTTAAAAGAATTAGGCGTAGAAGTGGCGATTGATGATTTTGGAACGGGCTTTTCTTCATTAAGTTACTTACAAAGTTTACCGCTTGATAGGCTTAAAATAGACCGCGCATTTGTAAAAGATTTACCCGATAACGATACCGGTGCTATTGCTGCTTTGGTGGTGTCGCTTGGTGCTAAACTAGGACTAAAAACAATTGCTGAAGGTGTAGAAACACAGCAGCAGGCAGAGTTTTTGAAAAACTTAGGGTGTGATGAAGTACAAGGTTTTATGTACGCTAAGCCAATGCCTGAGCATGAACTTTTAGAGTTTATTAAAGAGCGAAATAAAAAAACTTAATATCAACAGACTTTACAGTAGGCGCGATATCTCTAGGCAATGTTGTATAAATAAGCAATGTATTAGGATATAATTCGCGCCTTTTGTTATTCTACGGCCAAAACTATGAGCTCCCTTAAAGCTGAACGCGCGCTATTTTCATACCCCAAATATTGGGCAGAATGTTATGGCACCGCCCCATTTTTACCTACCACTCGCGAAGAAATGGATGCTCTTGGCTGGGATAGCTGCGACATTATAATTATTAGCGGCGATGCCTATGTTGATCACCCTAGTTTTGGTATGGCGGTTATTGGCCGTGTACTTGAAGCGCAAGGCTTTAGAGTAGGTATAATTGCTCAGCCAGATTGGCAATCAAAAGATGCCTTTATGGGGCTTGGTAAACCAAACTTATTTTTTGGTGTTACAGCCGGCAACATGGATTCGATGATCAACCGCTACACGGCAGAAAAACGAATGCGCCATGACGATGCATATACACCAGGTAATGTGGGCGGCAAGCGCCCTGACCGTGCGGTGATGATTTACTCTCAGCGCTTACGTGAAGCCTATAAAGGTGTCCCTATTGTTATTGGTGGTATTGAAGCAAGCTTGCGCCGTATTGCGCATTACGACTACTGGCAAGAAAAAGTACGCCGTAGTATTTTATTTGATGCCAAAGCCGACATCCTTATTTATGGTAATGCAGAGCGCCCGCTGGTGGAAGTAGCCCACCGTATAGCCGCTGGCGAAACTATGGATACAATTCAGGATATTCGTGGTACAGCGGTTATTCGTAAAGAGCCAATACCGGGCTGGCGCGGAAGTGATTCAACAGCGATAGATAAAATAGGCAAAATTGACCCTATCCCAAACCCCTATGGGGCTGATGATGTTGGGTGTAGTAAATCAGAGTTTAAGCAAGCCGGAATTGATTTAAAAGCAGAGGCCGCTAAACCAATAACTATTCAGCCTGCGCGCCCTAAACCGTGGGAAAAAACATACGTTAAACTGCCTGCATTTGAGCAAGTAAGCGTTAATAAACCGCTTTATGCTCATGCCTCGCGCATTTTGCACCAAGAGACCAACCCAGGCTGTGCTCGTGCGTTATTTCAGCGCCATGGCGATCGCTCTATTTGGGTTAACCCGCCGGCATTCCCGCTCGAAACCCATGAGATGGATGATGTATTTGGTTTGCCTTATCAGCGTATACCGCACCCAAGTTATGGTGATGCAAAAATACCAGCCTACGATATGATTAAAACGTCGGTTAATATTATGCGTGGCTGTTTTGGTGGCTGTTCGTTCTGCTCTATTACCGAGCATGAAGGACGTATTATTCAAAGTCGCTCGCAAGAGTCGATTATTGACGAAATAGAACAAATTAGAGATAAAGTACCTGGTTTTACCGGTGTTATTTCTGATTTAGGTGGCCCAACGGCCAACATGTATAAATTACGCTGTACGAGCAAAAAAGCAGAAAGTACCTGTAGACGACTCTCATGTGTTTACCCTGATATATGTAAGCACATGGATACAGACCATACACCTACTATCGATTTATACAAAAAAGCCCGTGAAGTGAAAGGCATTAAAAAGATTTTGATCGCCTCCGGCGTTCGTTACGATCTAGCCGTACAAGACCCTCGCTATGTAAAAGAGCTGGTTACACATCATGTGGGTGGCTATTTAAAAATTGCCCCTGAGCACACAGAAGATGGCCCTTTGTCTAAAATGATGAAGCCGGGCATGGGTGCTTACGATCAATTTAAAGAACTATTTGATAAGTACTCAAAAGAAGCGGGTAAAAAGCAGTACTTAATACCGTACTTTATTTCAGCGCACCCGGGTACCAAAGACGAAGACATGGTTAATATGGCATTGTGGCTTAAATCTAACGACTTTAAGTTAGACCAAGTACAAAACTTTTACCCGTCGCCTATGGCCAATGCAACCACCATTTACCATACAGAAATGAACTCGTTGCGTAATATTAAAAACAACAAAGAGCAAGTGCCCGTGCCAAAAGGAGCACGCCAACGTCGCTTACACAAAGCCATATTGCGTTATCACGATCCATCGGGTTGGCCAATGATCCGCGATGCACTGCGCAGTATGGGGAAAGCCAATTTAATTGGTAAAGGCCCAAATTGCTTAGTGCCAGAAGAAGGCCGCGATGAAAAAGCACATAAAGGCGCTGGTAAAGGTAAAGGAGGGCGCCCAGCCTTAACGCGCCATACTGGGTTTAGCCAATTTAAAAAGGCTAACACTAAACCTAAAGTAGGCGGCAATCGCCAGCGTGCTTCTCGCTAAGCGTTAAAACAAGTAAACAAAAAACCCGATACTGAGTAACAGTATCGGGTTTTTTATTGCGTAAATTTACTGCTGTTAGGAGTGCATTACACCTTAAAGTTTTCTACCGATATTCTTAGCTCTTCAGCGAGTTTGGCTACTTCTGAGCTTGAAATGTTTGTTTGATTTGCACCCTCAGCAGTTTGCTCGGCTATGGCTACAATAGATTCTAAACGTTCACTAATTTCTTGTGATACTTGTTGTTGCTCTTGAGCTGCGGTAGAGATTTCTTCACTTACATCGTGTGCTTGCGATACGGCAAGTGTAATTGAGTCTAATGCGCTGCTTGCTAAGTCGCTTTGTTCAACACATGACTCTGCTTGCTGTTTACCTTTATCCATTGCTGTTACAGCCGCTTCTGCGCCACTTTGAAGCGATTCAATCATAGATTGTATCTCTTGGGTCGACTCTTGCGTTTTGCTTGCCAGTGAGCGTACTTCATCAGCTACTACCGCAAAACCTCGGCCATATTCACCGGCACGTGCTGCTTCAATTGCAGCGTTAAGTGCTAATAGGTTGGTTTGCTCTGCAATGCCGCGTATTACATCTAAAATACTGCCTATTGATGCGCTGTCTTGATGAAGCTTATTAATAACACCTGATGCATCGTCCACCTCGCGAGCAAGTTGCTCAATAGTGGCTTTATTTTGATGAGAAATACCTTTTACACGTTCAGCTTCTTTATCGGCATTTTTAATTTCGTTAAGTGCCTGCTGTGCGCTGTTGCTTACTGTTTGCGACGTGCTGCTCATTTCGGTTGTGGCTGTTGCCGCTTGCTCTACTTGTGCTTGTTGGTTACGAATAGCTTGGCTTGACTCACCGGTAATGGCCGATGTTTGCTCAGACGCCGCTGCTAATTGAGTTGAGCGTGAAATAATGCCCTTAATTAAGCTACGTAGGCTATCTATAAGGGTGTTACAGCTTTTTGATAGCTCGCCAAATTCATCTTTTGCAGAGTCATCTAAGCGTTGGGTCATATCACCGCTGGCAACAATATCTAAAATCCGATTAACCTCAGCCAGTGGCTTAGTGATTCTATTAACGGTAAGGATCGCAATTGCAATTGCAATTAACGTTGCGATGATCATGCCTGCCCATGTCCAGAGCGTCGCTGAATCTACATCCTCGCGAACACCTTCTTGTAATTTGTAAGCCACAGTACTTGCTTGTGTTACTAAATCATCAATTTGCGACAGTGCCATAGTGGTTGCTTGCTCTGATTGGGCAAGTTCTTTTTCGGTAAGTGCGATAGCGTCAATAAGGCGCTGCTTATTGGCCGCTAGGCTATTATTGCCGCTAATATTTTCTATTAGCGTATCAACGTATGCTTGTAAATCACTGTATAGGTCGTTGTTATCTTGCTCTATAGCTGGCTTTATTAACGCTAAAGTACGAATAACTTCGTCAAGGTAATAAGCTTGCTCATTTTTTACAATATCTAGGGTGTTTGTCGTTTTAACCGTGAGCATATCGGTACTGTTACTCACCACAGACATAAAGTTGTTTTCTAAGTTATTGGCAGCTTGGTAAGCGCGTGGGTGGTTTTGCTCAAAGTTAGTAATATCTGTGATATCAAGCACGACTGAATTGGCATCTTCAGCTGCAATCTCAATTGTTTCAAGCTGTGCTGTGAGGGTTTTATTAAGTGCCAGTTGTTTATCTTTATCAGCTAATAGGTTTTCGACCGTACCTAAAAAGCTTAAGTAGGTTTTTTCTACTGCTTGGCTTTTTTGACTCAGTGATGCATCGTTTTTTACTACACGTTGAAGGTCGGCGTGCAGCGAGTTGAATTTGTCTTTTTGCTCAAGTACTTTTTGTTTTATAGGGGTGAGCTGTGCGCTTGAGGTGGTATAAAAACTAGCTTGGGCTGCTTTACTCATTAAAATAAATTCAGCTTGTAGTTCTGAGCTTTTATTAAGCGCGGGCAGTGATAACTGGTTTACCTGCTGGGTAGAGCGGTCAATGCTCGCAATTTTTATTAAAGAGTTACCACCAATGATTATGAGTAATAAGGTGATAAATATAAAACCACACCAAATTCGTTGGCTTACTGTCAGATTCATATGGATTTCCAATTAAAGTACTTCAATCACATCTTATCGGCTTTTTAACCAATAAGTTAAGCAATTAATATCTATTAATTTAAATTTAACATATGTACTGGGGTTTTACAGTTTATTTAGATAAAAGCGTCGGCTTTTCTACTATTTTTTGCTTAGTTTGCAAATCCATCATCGTTAAAGCACCGCCCCATACGCATCCGGTATCGAGCGCATGTATGTGATTGAGCTGAGTAACCCCTTCAAGAGCGGCCCAATGGCCAAATATAAGGTTGTTTTCTAATGCTTTTATATTAGGGTGAGTAAACCAGGCTGTTAACGTTTTATTATCGTTAATTGCGCCTTTCGCACTAAGCTCTAACGTGTTGTTGCTAGTTAAAAAGCGCATGCGGGTAAAGTAGTTAACAATGTATCTAAACTTATCAAATTCGTTTAAATCGTCATGCCATATAGCGGGGTGGGGCTGATACATTTTTTCAAAAAAGTGCTTAGCATTTGCCGATTGATAACAACGCTGAGCAAACTGTGCGTGTTTAAGTGCGCTTTCTATAGACCAATTAGGGTTAAGCCCTGCATGCGATATAAAGCTGCGGTGCTGCGCTAAATAAATAGCAAGCGGCTGAGTTTGCAAATAGGCGATATAGTGATGAAGCTTTTTACTATCAAAAATAGCACCGAGTTTATCTTTGGGGTTTATTGGCTTATTAAGATAGTGACAGGCAACCATGTGTAAATCATGATTGCCTAAAGTAACACTCATGCTGTCTTGATGGCGATAAATATAATCTAGGCAGGCTAGGGAGTCCGGCCCACGTGCGACGATATCGCCCACTAAATAAAGGTGATCTTTGCTTGGGTTAAAGTCAACCCGTTTGAGCAAGCGGCTAAACTCTTTAAAGCAGCCTTGTAAATCACCAATTGCGTAATCAGCCATGGCGCTTTTTACTAATGTAAAATGTTAGGGCACGCTAAACGAAATACGCTTATAGGTGCTTCAAACTCAGAGCCAAACTCATTGCGCAGTGTGTAGTGTCCCTGCATGGTGCCAACAGGGGTGTCTAATATTGCGCCACTGGTGTATTTGTAAGTTTCGCCTGGGCCTATAACGGGGGTTTCGCCCACAACGCCTTCGCCCTCTACTTCAACTTCTTTACCATTGGCATCGGTGATCAACCAATAACGGCTTAAAAGTGTAGCGCTGCAAAGACTGTGGTTTTTAATTGTCACTGAGTAGGCAAAAACGTACTTTTCTAGCTCAGGCTGAGATTGCCCTTCAACATAAAAAGTCTCTACAGAGACTTTTACAGGAGAGCCAATATTACTGCTTGTTGTCATAAATCCAATTAGCTATATCAATAAATTGTTGTAACGTTAGGCTTTCAGCACGCAAAGTAATATCAATACCAATGCTGGTAAGCTCATCTGCGGTGAGTAAGTTGCCTAAGCTGTTACGCAATGTTTTACGGCGTTGATTAAAGGCTTCTAAACACACGGTGTTTAAAATTTTCACGCTTTTAGCGGTACGTTGAACGGCTTTTTTAGGGATCAGACGAATAACCGCAGAGTCTACTTTAGGTGCTGGTTTAAAACACTCTGGCGGTACTTCAACCACGGGCATTGCGTGGCAGTAGTATTGCGTCATCACACTTAAACGGCCAAAGGTTTTGCTGCCTGGGCCTGCAACCATACGTTTTACTACTTCTTTTTGCAGCATAAAGTGCATGTGCTCAATATGATCAGCAAACTCAAAAAGATGGAACAGTAATGGCGTAGAAATATTGTAAGGCAGGTTACCAAACACTTTTAATTTTTTGTCATCGCGTACAAGGCTTGCAAAGTCAAACTTCATTGCATCGCCTTGGTTTACGTTTAATTTAGGACCTAAAAAAGGGTGCTCAATTAAACGCTGAGCTAAGTCTTTATCTAGCTCAACAACAGTAAGTTGGCCGCTTAAATCGGCAACAGGCTCGGTAATTGCGCCTAAACCTGGGCCAATCTCTACTAGGTTGTCTTGTGGTTTAGGATCGATTGCAGTCACTATTTTATCAATGATAGATTCATCAAATAAAAAGTTTTGCCCAAAACGTTTACGGGCGCGGTGTCCTAAATGTACTTTATCGGTCATTGATTCTGTGCTTTTTCATGGGCGAGCTTAATTGCTTCGCGGATCGCTAATTCAAAACTGCCAACTTCAGCGTCACCGGTACCTGCTAAATCAAGCGCAGTACCGTGATCAACCGAAGTGCGGATAAATGGTAAACCTAAGGTTATATTTACCGAGTTACCAAATCCCTTGTATTTTAGCACAGGTAAACCCTGATCGTGATACATAGCAAGCACGGCATCGGCTTGAGAGAGGTATTTATCCTGAAATAGGGTATCGGCAGGAAGCGGACCAATTAAATTCATGCCTTGGCTGTTTAAGAGCTCAAGCGTAGGTGAAATTGTTTCTATTTCTTCAGTGCCTAAATGACCGTCTTCGCCGGCATGGGGGTTTAATCCACACACTAAAATTTTTGGTTGCTCAATACCAAACTTAGTTTGTAAGTCGTGGTTTAAAATACTAATAACTTTGGTTAAGCGCTCTTGTGTAATTGCACGCGATACATAAGCCAGTGGTATATGCGTTGTTACTAGGGCAACACGCAAGCCTTCAGTTGCTAGCATCATTACGACATCAGAGGTGCCCGATTGCTGAGCAAAGTACTCCGTGTGGCCACTAAAGGAAATACCGGCTTTATTAATAATCCCTTTGTGAACAGGGCCCGTGACAACGGCATCAAAGGTACCGTCCATATTTTTTTCGCTGGCAATACGTAAGGTATCAAGCACGTATTGGCCGTTTAAGTCATCTAGTTCACCTAGCTTAACGTCAGTGCCTAAATCTACTTGGTGAATATAAATGCTACCTGCAGGCGCTATAGCTGCAGGGGCATTTTCATCAAAATCAATTAGCTCAATATTAAGGCCCAAGTGTTGAGCGCGTTCTTTTAATAACTGTTTGTCGGCGATAGCGACCAGTTGAGCTTGCCATGGTTGCTGAGCTAATTGCAGCAGCAAGTCAGGGCCAATCCCCGCAGGTTCACCCGGGGTAATTGCAATTCGTAATGTCATAATTACTCGTCTATAGGGAAAATTTCAACATGGGCTTGTTCGCGCATTTCTTGCTGCCAGTTAAAACTTTCTTCTTTAAATTTACGATTAAACAACATGCCGTGCGCACGGTTACGTTTAGCTAGCTCGGTTTTATCTGCTACACGTTTATCTAAAAGTTGTACTATGTGCCAACCAAATTGTGTTCTAAATGGTTCACTAATTTGATTTTTATCAAGTGATAACAAAGTATCTTTAAACGCCGGTACATACGTTGTAGGGTCAGTCCAATCATACTCACCGCCTTTAAGGGCTGAGCCTGGATCTTCTGAATATTCTTTAGCAAGCTCAGCAAAGTCAGCGTTTCCTGCGCGTAAATCTTTGGCAAATCCTGCTAGCATGCTACGTGCTTTTTCTTCACTTAAAATAATTGAAGGCTTAATAAGAATATGGCGTGAGCGTACTTCTGTAGTTTCTACTAATTGGCGACCACGTACATCTTGCACCTTAATTATATGAAAGCCAGCACCCGAGCGAAGCGGGCCAACAATAGCACCTTTCTTTTGACCTTTTACAGCTTCGGCAAATAACGAAGGCATTTCGTTGATACCCATATAACCGAGTTGTCCGCCTTCAAGCGCTTTTGAACCACCTGATGATGAAATAGCGATGCGTTTAAACTCTTGGCCATCGTTTAATAGCTCAATAACTTTGTCAGCACGGGTTTTAGCACTGGTGATTTCATCTGCTGTTGCATCGTTAGGTATATCAATAAGGATGTGGCCAATATCATACTCTTCAGAGTTTTGACCTTGGCTTTCCATTATCTTTAACAGGTTATCTACTTCTTGTTGGCTAATATAGATTCGACGATCTACATTGGCGCGGGTAACCTGTTGGGTGGTGATCTCTTTACGAATTTCTTCGCGGTAGGCTTGAAAGCTCTCGCCAGCGGCTTCAATGGTACGACGAAGATCGGCAATGCTGCCGCCTTGATCTTTTGCCATATTCGCGAGTGTTTGGTCTAACTGGCTGTCTGAAATTTCAAGGCCCATACGTTCAGCCATTTGCATCATAAGCGTTTGGTTAACTAAACGCTCAACGGCTTGTACGCGAAGCGTTTCGTCTTTAGGAAGTTGTTGGCCTTGCTCTGCGGCTTGCTTTTTAACACGATTAATTATGGTGTCTACTTCACTTTTTAAAATTACGCCTTGGTTTACAACACCAATTACTTTGTCGATTTCCTGTGGGGCGGCAAATGCGCCATGGCATAAGCTTAAGCTTAAAATAGCTGTTGATAATAGTTTTTTTAAATTCATATTCTTTTTACTACTCTTCTAATAGTACTGCTTTAAAACAGGGCGTACTGCATTTTAGGGCTTTAAAGTATCACCTTAATTGCTCGTTTGCCTTAATTATTAAGAAAATACGGTCTACGGTAGCCAAAAATACCTTGTTGTAATAATTTTTGTGCATCGTAACGGCTCTTACTGCCAAGCCCTTTTAATACAAAGTTTAAACTAATACCTGAATCAAAAGTGGCTTGTTGCTGCCCGATAGACTGATTTAAATCGGTTTCAATCTGACGGTGACCAGTAATTTGGATTGCCCAACAGCATGACTCATACTGTAATCCGCTTAAAAATTCGATGCTTCGATTATTTTCAAGGTCCCGGTGGTAGCTTGCAATAAATTGCCACTGATCACTAATTGGGATACTTGTAAATACACCCGTTTGCTCGATTGTATTTCCTGAGACATCATTTGCATAGCGATGGTTCAATTGAACTAGCTCATTATTGTCACCTTTGTAATCGAGGGTGACATTTGACTGGATCATTTGCTTACCATCCGTGTCGTATTGCATACCCGCTGAGAGGTACCAACGGCGGTGCCAATGTAGCATTGTTTGCGCTGCAAAA
Source organism: Pseudoalteromonas sp. S2893 (assembly GCF_005887105.1). Lineage (NCBI taxonomy): Bacteria > Pseudomonadati > Pseudomonadota > Gammaproteobacteria > Alteromonadales > Pseudoalteromonadaceae > Pseudoalteromonas > Pseudoalteromonas sp. S2893. The sequence goes on from NZ_PNCY01000033.1 coordinate 20,548, forward strand.
AGGGCGTTGTAGTTTGTCTCTGAGTCTAAATCTTGCTCGGTAGGTTTAGCCGAGTCGTTTAGGTAAAAAATTTGACCCGCGCTAAAGTTAAACACTTCTTCGTGTTTATTATCAAATAAGCGTGTTGTTGCACCTAACGTAAATTGGTTAGCTGCGGCTATACGGTCTACACCCGAAAAGCGCGTATCTCTAAATAGGCCAAAAAAGTCATCCTGTAGGCGAGTGGTGTCAAACAGGCCTATCTCAGATTGATCCTTATTAGGGGTATATAAATACTGTATTTGTGGCTCAAGAGTTTGAATGCCATCTTCAAAAAAGGTCGAGGTGTCACGTTCAAAGTTAAGCTGCGAGTACAAACGTACTTTTGGCAAGGTACGCGAAACGCTATCGCTATATTGAGTGCCCGTTAAATTACCACTTTGTTTGTAGTTAGTTTGCAATAAGCTCACTTCTGAGAGAAACGACCACGCATGTGTTGCGTAGTTAAAGCGCGCTTTTGGCTCTACGTGTACACGGGTAGCACTGTCTATGGCAATTTCTGAAGATTCGTTGGTAAAGTGGCTTACTTCACCCGACAAACTAAAGTCAAAGTTATCAAAACGCCACGGGGCGGTTTGTGTAAAGCTAATTTGTGGAACCGCGGCATACGACTCTAAGTGATCGCCCAGTACTTCAAAATTTTGAAATTTAATATCGGTACGCCATGTGTCGCCAAGGTGAGTCACAGAGCCGGTACGATAAAGTTGGGTATCGGTTTTATTTGCGTAATTAGAGCTTAAATCGGTGATGTAGTTGTCATCACTGACGTTAGTTACATCAATATTAGCGCGCCAGTCTTCACTTAAATAGCTTTGTTGCTGCCAATGAAACATATAGCGCTCATCAAGGCTTGGCTCCGAATCATCGCTATCTAAATATTCAATACCGACTAAGCCTTCATGTTGCTCCGTGAGGTATCTAAACTCGGTTTGCAATTGTAAGCCTTTGCGCGACATATAACGTGGTGTAATAGTGGCGTCAAAATTAGGCGCAATATTCCAATAATAAGGCGTAACAGTTTCAAGGCCGTAACGGTCGGAGCTCGAAATGCTTGGTGTTAATAAGCCCGACTTGCGTCGCTCATCCAGCGGAAACGTGAAATAAGGTAAATATAAAACGGGGGTATCAAGAATACGTAAAACGGCGTTATAGGTTTCGCCCCAGCCTTCTTCACGAGAGAGGTTAATTTCGTCGGCTTCTATTTCCCACACTGGTGTATCGCTTGGGCAAGTAGTAAAGCTTGCATTCATTAACAATAAGCCAGACTCGTTGACAGTGAGTTTTTCGGCGCCACCTTTACCTTGTTGCGCTGTTAAGCTGTAATCGGCACCTAGTAGGCTTATTTCTGAATTATTTAAATCGGCATTTAAACCTGAGCTGTTTACTTGGCTTACACGGTCTTGATAAGTAATAGGGCCTGTTGCATTAAGTAAACCGCGCTGTTTATCTATAAGCGCAGTTTGTGCGGACAAACTCATATCAAGGGTGTTAATATCAACATTGCCGGTAAATTCAGCGCTTTGTGTGCCTAGGAGCTCTACATCGTCAGCTTGTATATCAACCGATCCTACCGCTAAGTTTGGTAGAGGTTGCCAAGCTCTGGTTTGCATTGAAATGCCACATAAATTGTGTGCCAGTTCAGTTTCGGCAAGCGATGGTGCGCTAATTACGCCTAGCATCAATATGCCCCAGGTTTTGCTCATTTATCGACCTTAATGCTCTTTGGTTTATTATAAGCTAGACATAATAAAGGAAAACAATGGCAAATACAGTAATTGACCTATAAAAATAGACATCTTATATAATGACACGCTTTGATAATTTACAACTATTTATAAATACGCACTTTGATGCTAAACCACACTCCTTAGTAGCCATTACTGGGGATGCCAGCTTTCGCCGTTATTACCGTTTAAGCTGTGCCGGAAAAGCGTTTATTGTGATGGACTCCGACCCACAAAAAGTAAATAACGCTCCGTATATCTCTCTTAATAAAGTATTCACCGACAACGGCTTTTTATTGCCTGAAATAATTGCAAGCGATGAAGAACAGGGCTTTTTTGTGTTAAGTGACTTAGGAAATACACACTTAGCCGATAAGCTCGATGAGCCAAATAGAGATGAATATTACAAGCAATTAATCCGTTTAGCGGCAAGCTGGGCCAAAACACCTGAATCAGCAGCTATGCAAAATTATAATAAAAAATTTATTCATCTTGAGCTGAATATTTTTAGCCAATGGCTGGTTACTGATTTTATTGGCTTAACATTAAATACTGAGCAACAAACGCTTTGGCAACAAAGCTGTGAGCTGTTAACGAACGCTATGCTAGCGCAGCCTACGGTCACGGTTCATCGTGATTATCACAGCCGTAATATTATGTATAGCAATGAGCAGTGGGCAATTATAGATTACCAAGATGCCGTGCGCGGGCCGCTGTGTTATGACTTAGTGTCGCTGCTACGCGATTGCTACTTTAAGTTGCCACAAGCACAGCTTAATCAGCTGCTTGAGTACGGGTATGAAGAATTTACAGCGCAAAAATTAATAACAGATATTTCTTTTGAGCAGTTTAAACAGTGGTTTGATTTAACGGGTATTCAGCGCCATTTAAAGGCAGCGGGAATATTTTGCCGGCTCTATTTACGCGATGGTAAAACCGGCTACCTTGATAATATTTTACCGACGTTGGATTACATTGTTGATGTTGCTAAAACCTATCCAGAGCTTGCAGCGTTAAGTGAGTGGGTAAGTAGCATTGTAATACCGCAGGCAACACTAAAATTAGCTAAGGAGCGCACATGAAAGCCATGATTTTAGCTGCCGGGCGCGGCCAGCGAATGATGCCGCTTACACAAGCTATGCCTAAACCTATGCTAAAAGTGGCGGGGAAACCGCTGATTGAGCACCATATTAATAACCTTAAAGCCGCTGGCATTACTAACATTGTTATAAACCTAGCTTGGCAAGGGGATAAAATAAAAAGCTATTTTAAAAATGGTGCTGAGTTTGGTGTGCGCATTGAATATAGCCAAGAGGCGGAGGGCGGCCTTGAAACCGCAGGCGGAATTATTCAGGCGCTGCCATTACTAGGTGAGCAATTTATTGTAATTAACGGCGATGTATTCACAGATTACGATGTGAGTGCGCTTACACAATTGCACCTGCAAGACGGCGAGGCCCACATAGTGTTAGTAGAAAATCCACCGCATAACGAAAAAGGGGATTTTGCGTTAAGTCACTTATCGGCTGAGAGTCAAAAGTATACATTTTCGGGAATTAGCCGTTACCACGCTAATTTTTTTAAAGGTTTAGAGCCTGGCATACGCCCGCTTGGGCCAATATTGCGAGAAAAGCTCGCCCAACAGGTTATCTCAACTGAGCTTTATATTGGTCAGTGGGACGATATCGGCACACCACAGCGACTCGCGCAGCTCAACGAGCGCATACAAAACACACTTTAATAGAGGCAGTTAATTAGATGTGGGGAAAAATACTCGGTTTTTGTTTTGGCTTTATGTTTGGCAAAATTTTTGGTGCCATTTTAGGTTTATACCTCGGCCATTTATTTGATAAAAGCTTAAAAAACGATTTTGATAAAGCCGGCGGCTTTTCAGGTTTGTTTAAAGGTGATGATGTAAACGAGCGCCAAGCGTTGTTTTTTTCGAGCTGCTTTGCGGTTATGGGGCATATTGCAAAGTCGAACGGTCGCGTAAGCGAGGTGCATATAAAAGCGGCAAGTATGTTTATGGATGAAATGGGGCTAAAGGGCGATGAGCGCCGCGAAGCTCAGCATGCATTTCAATCAGGTAAAGACAGCGACTTTTCGATTAAAGAAACAGTACACGACTTTAAAGAACGCTTTGCAAAACGTTACGACTTACTGCAACTGTTTTTAGAAATTCAAATTCAAATGGCGTTTTCTGATGGCGTGCTCGCAGAGCAAGAAAAACAGCTGTTACAAGAGGTAAGTAAGCAATTAGGTATTTCTAAAACTCATTTTGCTTTTATTCTTAAGCGTTACCAAGCTGAATTTAGTTTTAGACAGCAGCAACAACAGTATAGACAACAGCAGCAAGGTCAAAGTAGCAGTTACCGTGAAGGCTCTGGTCATCATGTGCCCCCTAATAACAGCATGAACCGCTCACAGGCCTTGGCTTTATTAGGGTTAAGTAGTGACGCGACGCAACGAGATATTAAAGTAGCGTATCGTAAATTAATGGCGCAGCATCACCCTGATAAATTAGTATCTCAAGGGCTGCCTAAACACATGATGGAAGTAGCAGTTAAAAAAAGCCAAGATATTCAAGCGGCTTACGAGTATTTAAAAAAGGCGGCGTAAAAAACCGTCTATCACTTTAGTTAACCGTGCATGCTGCTCTGGCGCATCGCGCAGGCCAAAGAGTTGGCGCTGGCGGTAATCAAATTTAGCATTTCGATTTACCCAGCGCTGGCGGTTTTTAAGGCTCATAAGTATATCGGTATTATCATTTGCATAGTAAATATCAAGCAAGGCGGGGGTCACCAGCGATGTGGTTTGCGCTAAACCTTTATTGCGCTGTGTATTAGGTAAATAACTACTTAAGCTTATAAACGCATCTATTCGCGAGTCTGGAAAATCTGCATAGTATTCTAGGAGTACCCCCGCACTGGTACCTTGTGCTATGACGACAATATTATTTGGCTCGCTCATCGCGTTTTGATAGAGAGCCTCATAACGCATTATTAAATTAGTTTTATAATGACTTAGTACCTCGTTACTCACCAAATCAATGGCATTAACAAAGTGTGGCTCTTGAGCCGTTGTAACAGCACCGTCGCTGTTACTTTGCGCCGTTTTTGTTGGCTCTTCATTTTGCGCTTGCGTACTTGATTGGGCAGCGGCTTGTGCAGCCATGTTACTTGTTTGCCAATCTATATCGGGTACTGTCATGGCGTAGGTTGTATACCCTAAGTTATTAAGCTCTTTTCGCAGATAGTTCATGCCCGAATTATTTGTTGGCGTTGACCTCCAGTCGGGTACTAATAGTGCAATACCTCTAAAATCGCGGCTCATGTATTCGCTATACAAACTTAAAAACTCTGTATCGCCAGCAAGCATGGGTTTAACTTCATCATTGGGTAGTAGACGTTTTATATCGCTATTTTCGATACTTGATAAAGAAGGTGGGGCTATATGCTCTGCAGCACTGGCATATGCGCTTAAGCATAACGCAGAGCAACAACATACACTTTGTAGCGTTTTTTTGATTAGCTGCGCAGATATCATAGTAAGCCCAAAACGTGAGTAATAACTAAGTATCGGCGCGCTAAGGTAAAAGTTTAGTACTAACTTTGTGGGCTTTACCTATTAAAAGTCGGGCTCTACCTCAAAGGTCAGTACTTGCTCGGTCACGGGGTGTTTTAGTTGCAACATTTGCGCATGTAGTTGTAAACGTGGCGCCGCGGCTAGGGCCTCTTTATGGGCATAAAGTCTATCGCCCAGTATTGGGTGGCCAAGGCTTAACATGTGCACGCGTAATTGGTGCGAGCGCCCCGTAATTGGCGTGAGCTCTACACGTGTTGCGCCCGCTTCTCGTGCAAGTATTTTAAAGTGGGTTAGCGAGGGCTTACCGTTTTCATAATCAACCATTTGCTTAGGGCGATTAGGCCAATCACAGATAAGTGGCAAATCAACCGATCCGGTATCTTGCTCAAGTTGGCCGTAAACACGTGCAATATAGCGTTTTGCAGTTTCACGTTCTTGAAACTGCATACTTAAATGCCTATGAGCTGCCTTATTCATTGCAAGGCAAAGTATTCCCGAGGTTGCCATATCTAGGCGGTGCACTATTTTAGCTGTAGGAAAAACACGGTTAACGCGATTAATTAAGCTATCGGCATGTTTTGGATCTTTACCTGGGACGGTTAAAAGTTCGCTGGGTTTATTAACGATGAGCAAGTCGTCATCTTGGTGCAGTATTGTTAAATACGGACTCATTGGGGGATTGTAATTAACTAACACGGCCGACCTCAGTAATTTTGCAGGGCGCTATTTTAGGGGAGCGAGAGCAAAGGCTCAAGGAAAAGATAAAAGTTTAATTGCGTATTTTTCATGCTGGTGTGAAATTGCACCAGCTTAAAGTTGTAGGAACACATTATGGCAAGGCAAAGTATTTCACTTACTGTACAGAATGATTTATGGCTTCGTAATTACGTTGAAAACGTGGGGGGATTACACAAATAAAAGTGAATTGGTGAATGATTTAATTCGCCGTGTAAGAAGAGCAGAAGCAATAAATGGTAAGCTTGCTAACTCAGAAAAAAAGCGGTTTTAGTGATCAATCGGCCGAACAAATGTTAGCAGAATTCAAATCAAGCATTAAGTAGTGCGTACAATTAAACTTTCAATCGATGGCAAAAAGGATTTGCGCCGCATTTATCAATATGACTGCCAAGCATTTTCACAACAGCAAGCGGACAACTACTTTTATAGTTTCTTCTCTATGTTTGAAAAACTACCAGCAAACTCCTATTCCTACCTATCAGTTGACCATATACGTACAGGCTATCGGCGTGACGTTTGTGGCTCAGAAAGCATTTATTATAGAGTTACAGAAACAGGTATTGAAATAATGGCTACATTAGGTGGCCAAGATACTGATGAGTAATTGTAGAGGTGAATGTAAAAAGCACGGCCTGTAAACCGTGCTTTTTGAAATGTAGTTTAGTTATATCTTGATCTAACTAACGGCTGATAGCTATAAACTGATAGCTCAAAAACCCTTTAGTGTGAAACTACGATTAAGCGTATCGCATCAAGTTTTAACTGGGCTTTTTCGATATGCGTTGTCAGCTCGCTGCGCTGCTTATCGAAGAAGGTAATTTCTTCTTGGCGAATATTAGGGTTAATTTGCTTAAGCGCTTCAAGGCGAGCTCGTTCTTCACCTAAGGTGCTTTGCATTTTTTCAAGTGACGCACTGCGTATAACCTCAAGCTGTTGCTGAGCCATGTCTTTTGCAGTGTTGATCATTGGATGAACCGCACCTTGTAAAGCGCCTGCTAATTTACTTGCAGTTTGACGACCAACGGCTGAAAGCTGTTGGTTAAAGCTATCAAATGCCACGTTTTCGCCTAGGTTATTACTGGCTTTATCGAGTAATATGCGAATAGGCGTTGGCGGTAAAAAGCGACCTACTTGCAGGGCTTTTGGTGCCATAGCTTCGGCTACAAATATTAGCTCAACAAAAAAGGTACCTGGTGGTAATTTTTTGTTTTTAAGCAAAGCTACAGAAGCACTACCAAAGTCATCATCACAAATCATGTCCATCGTGCCTTGCACCATAGGATGATCCCAGCTAATAAAATGTACGTCTTCTTGAGAAAGGGCGGTATCGCGGTCAAATGTAACCGTCATGCCATCTTCTTTTAAGCTAGGGAACGATGCACTTAGCATATGCTCTGTTGGCTTTAAAATAATGGTGTTTTCGCCTTTGTCTTCTTGGCTTACTCCAAACGTGTCGAATACGTTGATCATGTAACTTGGTAACTCAAATTGGTTATCAAGTGCTTCAATTTCTTCAACCAATGAATCGGCAGCGCCTTGGCCAGATGAATGCAGCTCTAATAAACGGTCACGGCCACTTTCCATTTGTTTGCGTAGCACGGCATTTTGCTTAGCTACTTGCTCAAGTAGAGGGTCGAGCTCTTCTTCATCACAATTATGGGCAGCAATGTAATCAAGTAGGTCTTCACTAAACTCTTTATACAATAGCTGGCCAGTGGTTGATGTGCTTTCAAAGGCATCAAGGCCTTCGTTGTACCAACGCAGTAATACTTCTTGCGCTGTATTTTCAAAATACGGCACATGAATATTAACATCCTTTGTTTGCCCAATACGGTCTAATCGGCCGATACGTTGTTCAAGTAAGTCAGGGTTTAGTGGTAAATCAAATAACACTAAGTGATGCGAAAACTGGAAGTTACGTCCTTCTGAGCCAATCTCTGAACACAGCAGTATTTGTGCATTGTCGTATTCATCGGCAAAAAAGGCGGCTGCGCGGTCGCGCTCTATAATCGACATGCCCTCGTGGAACACAGATGCTTTTATTGCTTCACGCTCACGCAAAATTTGCTCAAGGCTAATAGCGGTTTCGGCTTTGGCACAAATAAGCAGTACTTTTTCGTGCTTTAGGGTTTTAAGTGTTTCGATTAACCAATCTACACGCGGATCAAATGCGCCCCAGCTGGCACTTTCACCTTCAAACTCTTGAAAGATTTTCTCTGGAAACAGAGCGCGTTGTGCGCTTAGCTCTGCACTTTGTATACCGCTCATGCTGCCAAGTACTGACATTGCTGTTTTATATTGCTTTGGCAGTGCCATTGGGTAAGCATGTAATTTACGGCTAGGGTAGCCATCAATTCCGCTGCGACTGTTTCTAAACAAAATACGACCTGTGCCGTGGCGATCAAGCAGCATGTTAAGTATTTCTTTACGTGCCGGTAAATCACCTTGCTGAGCTTTTTCAAGCACATCAGTAATATCGGTTTCTTTTAATAGCTCAATAAGTGTCGCTTTGGCTGTATCATCAAGGGCTTGCGCTTGCAGTAGCTGATTTGCCGCTTCGGCAACGTCTTTGTAATTAGCCTCTTCTTCTTTGAATACGTCGTAGTCGTAAAATCTATCTGGGTCGAGCAATTGCAAGCGGGCAAAGTGGCTACGGTGACCAAGTTGATCAGGCGTTGCTGTAAGTAAAATAAGGCCCGGAATATCTTGGCTAAGCTCAGCCATGCGCTGATATTCGGTGCTCGGCTTACCATTGTTAATGCTTAGGTGGTGCGCTTCATCAACAACTAATAAATCCCAATCAGCAAGTGTTGCTTGTTCAAACCAGCGTTTTTTCTTGGTTAAAAACTCAAGGCTGGTAAGCACTAGCTGCTCGGTATCAAATACGTTTGGCGAGTCTGCAAAGGCTTCGTCGCAGCGCTCTTCATCAAAAATAGAAAAACGTAAATTAAAGCGGCGTAGCATTTCTACTAACCATTGGTGCTGCAGGTTTTCTGGCACCACAATGAGTACACGGCTAGCACGGCCACTAATGATTTGTTGGTGTAAAATCATGCCGGCTTCAATGGTTTTACCAAGGCCTACTTCATCTGAGAGCAGTACCCGTGGGGCAAAACGTTTACCTACTTCTTGTGCAATATAAAGCTGATGCGGAATAAGGTTAGCGCGCTGGCCAATTAAGCCTTTAATAGGCGATTGCTGGCGCTCAAATTGGTGTTGCCATGTTTGGTAACGTAAGGTATAGCGATCAAAGCGATCTACTTGGCCTGCAAATAAACGATCTTGCGGTTTATTAAACTTAATAAAATGATCTAAAAAGGTTTCTTTTAGCTTTGCTTCTTCGCCGGTATCAACGCGAGTACCTACGTAGCAAAGTAGTTCACCTTGCACTTCAATAGACTCTACTTCTAATTCCCATTCTTCAACGCTTTTGATCACATCACCTGGATTAAATGCCACACGGGTAACCGGTGCTTCTGCACTAGAATAAACACGGTTTTCACCACTGGCAGGAAATAAAATGCTGACCTGGCGGCCTTCAATGGCAACTACGGTGCCTAATCCTAAATCTGACTCTGTATCACTGATCCAACGCTGACCTAAGGAAAAATTCATGTATGTCTCGTCTATGAAGAAAAAGGCGGCTATGTTACCTGTTACATAACACCACTGCAAGGCGCTATTTGACTCACTTTTAATTAATTTTATAAGTGCGAATTAATCCCATTAACAGTGCTAACAAATGGCTCTTTTTTAGGTAAATAAAAACTATGTCGTGTTTGTAATAAAACGGACTTTTATGACAAATAGACTAAACTTAGATTATGCCTTAGCAATTAAGTATTGCAGGTTTGAATTTAGGCCCGTTTTACTTAGTTATTTTGGTATAGCATAAAAATCATAAAACGTAAGGAAAGTGCTATGGAAAAAGCTTCGAACCTTGAAAGTAAAATGTATGTGCTAGACACCAATGTATTACTCCACGAACCCCTCGCTTATTTGTCTTTCCAAGAACATAACGTTGTCATTCCCATGACTGTTTTAGAAGAGCTTGATCACATTAAAGATAGAAAACACGACGTAAGCCGTGATGCACGAGTGGCTATTCGCGGCTTAGATGAGGTACTAAAAGACGCAACTCCAGAGCAAATGTTGCAGGGTGTTGCACTGCCTAGTAATAAAAAGGCAAATGCCAATTCAACCGGTACGCTCATTATTGTTAATGACCATCTTTTTGCAGATTCTATTTCGGGTTTACCGGGGGATGAAAACGACCACCGCATTATTAACTGCGCCGTGTATTTACAAAAACAGCACAGCGATTCAAAAATTGTATTGGTGACAAAAGATATAAACATGCGCCTTAAGGCAAAAGGTGCAGGCCTTAAATATGTTGAAGATTACCGTACCGACCAATTAATCGATGATATTGCTTTATTAACTAGCGGCTATAAAAAAATAGAGGGCGATTTTTGGCAGCACGTAGGGCAATGCGAAACACAGCAACACGGCCGTGATACGTTTCATTATGTGGCTAAAAACTTAATTCCTGATGTGTTTTGCAATGAGTACATACTTGATGGCAGCGAGCACTTTGCTGCGCGGGTCAAATCTTACGATAACGAGCGTATTAAATTAAAAGATATTAGTGTTGAGCGTTTAATGCATCAGCAAGCGTGGGGCGTAAAGCCTAAAAATATTTACCAAGGTATGGCACTCGACGCCTTGCTTGACCCTAGTATTGAGCTGGTTATTTTAACCGGCCCAGCGGGGTGTGGTAAAACATTACTGGCACTGGCCAGTGCGCTTGAAATGGTGATTGAGCGTAGTATCTACGACAAGGTCATTGTAACGCGTAATACTCCCGAAATAGCCGAGTCTATCGGTTTTTTACCCGGTACCGAAGAAGAAAAAATGGCGCCGTGGCTAGCTGCAATTACCGACACCTTAGAGGTACTACACAAAGGAGACGAGAACCCAATTTCGAGTCGAAATTACATAATGGAAAAAGCCAATGTACAGTTTAAGTCGGTGAACTTTATGCGTGGGCGTAGTATTCAAAATGCAGTGGTAATTTTGGATGAGAGCCAAAACTTAACGGCATCTCAGCTTAAAACTATTATTACCCGTTGTGGCGAGGGAACAAAACTAATTTGTAGCGGTAATTTAGCGCAAATAGATAGTAACTACTTAACCCCCGTTACTTCCGGCCTTACTTATATTGTTGAGCGTTTTAAAGACTTTGAAGGCAGTGCAACAGTTAATTTAAACGGGGTAGTGCGCAGCCGTTTAGCCTCCTTTGCAGAAGAAAATTTATAACTTGCGCAGAACAATTTGGCTCGATAGTCTAGTGGCTGACTATCGGGCCAAAACTTAGGCAAAACGTTGAAATTTTTACCTCTAAAAGACTATTACCGCTCTTTATTTGTAGCATTATTTGTTCCCTTATTTGTGGCATTTTTACTGTGTTTGCACTTGTATAATATAAAAGTTGAGCGCGCCATAGAAAAACGTCAAGCCGATTTTGAGCAAGTGTCGGCTCAAGTTAGCCATATAATGAGCTCGGTAAATGACTTTTTTGACAATGCCTTTATATCGTATCAGCAGCCTAGTGTTGAGCAGTTCAATCGCAACTTACTAGAAGGTATTAATCAATACGACAATTACTACTACCGCCACTTTAGCGAGCGCCAAGGCGAAATAGTCGGTAAAGGGCAGTTTGCTTTTTCTAACCGGGCGTTGATCCAATGGCAGCAAGCTACAACCCTAAGCCCAACGTTTAATACCGCGTTATCGCTTATGCAATCGTTGTCGGCTGTTGCCTATGTTGATGATTCGGGGTTTGCCTATGTGGTAAGGCGTAATAAAAGCCAAAGCACTATGCTTAATAAAATTTTAAATGGTAATTTTAAGCCCACATTTATACCTGGCCAGCTTACCTCAAGCGCTATTGTTAAAATACGCGATAGCGCTTATTTTGCTATTGGCCGTAAAAAACAACCTAATTCGTCAGACTACATCATTTTAATATACGATTTAGAGGCCATGTCTAGCTGGCTTAAAAAGGTGGCACCAAGCGAAGGCGAATATGTGTTTATGAACCAGTCGCATCAAGTGATAGCCAGCTCTGTTAAGCAGTTAAATGAAGCAACAGCCTTAAAAGATTATTGGCCTGAATTAGCCCATGACAATGAAAAAATAAACTTAGTTAATAACACAAATGCGCAGTTTTTTATGCAAGCAATGGGGAACCTGCCCATTCATGCCGCCTTTTATGAGCCGCAAATAAAAGTGATCACGCCAATTAGGTATGAAGTTCTTTTGGAGTTTGCGTTTTTAACGTTATTTTTAAGCTTAATGTTTGCGGTATTTTTTTGGTTAAGCCAACGTATTTTTGTTAGACCTATGACTCATTTAATGCAATATTTTGAACAAAATGATGCCCCTAAAGCCGCGCTTTCTAATTACCCCATCCCTTTAAATTGGCAACCTTGGTTTTCTCGCGTTAAATATGTGTTTGATAAAAATGCACAGCTAGTTGAGTCGCTCCAAGAAGCTAATAAAGAACTCGATGAGCAGTTACAGCTGCAATCTCAAAAGCTAAAACGCAGCTACGAAGCAAAAGAGCGACACCTAGCGCTATTAAATACCATGCTAAATAGTGTGCCTGATCTTATTTACTTTAAAAATATTGATGGCTCTTTTTTAGGTTGTAATAAAGCATTTGAAGCCTATGTAGGCAAAGAGCAAGCCATCCTAGTCGGTAAGCGTATTGAAGATTTAGACAGCGACGATTTACAGTTAAGCCTACTAGAAAAGCAAGTTTTACAAACCAAAAGTAGCATTGAGCAACGCATAGATAGCACCGACAAATCGTATCAATTAACGATTGCCCCATTTTATAACGAGCACCAGCACTTATTAGGCACTATGGGAATTGGGCGAGACATTACTGAGCAGCAGCAAACTCTATCGGCGTTAAAAGCGTCAGAATCTAAATTTAGAAGTGCAATAGAGTTTGCAGCAAACAGTGTGGTGTTACTTTCGCTTGAGCACACCATATTGCAAGTTAACAAAGCGGCTCGTAAGTTATTTTCACAGCAAGATATTTTAACTGGTGAGCCACTAAAAATGCTGTTTGATGAGGCGCAGTGGCAAGAAATAAAAAATGCGCTTTGCCACTTATTAGATGATAAAAAACGGGTTTATCACTTAACGCTCTCACAAGGAAAACTAACAAGTTGGCTGCAGCTGAGTGTGTCGCTGGTGTGGGATGAAAACCGTGATCCCTCTTATTATGTTATTCATATTCAAGATGTAAGTGCGCTGACTAAAGCTAAGCATGACGCAGAACGCGCAACAATAGCTAAAAGCCGCTTTATTGCTAATCTAAGCCATGAGATCCGCACCCCTCTTAACGCTGTGTTAGGGCTGTTAGATATGATAGTAGAGCAAGGCTTAAAAAATAAGCAGCTGCAACAAACTAAGCAGGCTAAAAACGCAGCTCAAAGCTTATTGCTGATGCTAAACAGAATGCTCGATTTTGCCCGAGTAGAAAGTGCGCAAGCGCAAATTAAACCGGTGCCTTTTTGCTTAGTTGAACTGATTGATATTTGCGAGAGCTTAACAGCGCCATTGTGCCAAAACAAAGGGTTAAGCTTTAATATTGAAATAGATCCACTCATTAACCCCGCGCTGGTGGGAGATTCAATACGTTTGCAACAAATATTAGGTAACTTACTTACCAATGCCGTTAAGTTTACTAATAAAGGCAGTATTACTTTAAAAATGGTGCTTGAAGAAAATGACGTTTTAGATCAGCAACGTATTTGTTTTCACGTAATAGACAGTGGTGTAGGTATTGCTAAAGCTGACCAACGACGACTGTTTGATGCTTTTACTCAAGGCGATGAATCTTCTACGCGTATTCACCAAGGGGTCGGGCTTGGACTTGCTATAGTTAAACATGGTGTAGCCTTAATGGGCGGCGAAATTGCAATTAATAGTGACAAAGGCCGTGGATGTGAGTTTTTCTTTACTCTAGCGCTTGCGATAGATACGGCTAAAAATAGTGTATTTATACCTAATACATTAGCCATTGTGAGCGATGACACTGTACAGCTAAACGAAGTGGTTAATGCCTACTCACAAGTGGTAGCTATTGATTTAGAAGAGGCTCTTCGCTACCCAATAAAGCTTGCTGATGCACAGCAACTGATTATTGATGAAACCACATTGAACGATTTATTAAAGGTTGAATCTATACACGAAACGCTCAGTGGCAACTCATACCCTGTGGTTGTGGTGAATCACGAACACACTTTAGCATTGCCTTGTACTACGCAAATTAACGCACAACATGTTAAAGCTACGGCGTTAGCTCAGCGCTTGATTAGCTTAAATGCTAATGCGGGGGCGGAGCCACCTAAAGCCGCTGAAAATAATGAAGAAGTAAAAAAAGATATATCGGGTCTACTTATTATGGCGGTTGATGATAACCCGCTTAATTTAGACATTATTAGCAGTGTGCTAAAACAGGCCCATATAAATGTAATAACGGTTACCAATGCGCCAGATGCAATAGAGCTGCTACAAATATTAAAACCAGATTTAATTTTGATGGACGTGCAAATGCCGCATATTGATGGTTGCCAAGCAACGCAATTAATTCGCCAACAGTTTGACGCGCGCCAGCTGCCTATTTTTGCTTTAACAGCACATTGTGAACCTGCAGATGTTGAGCGCTCACTTAGTAGCGGCATGAATAAGCATTTGACTAAACCTGTGGTTGCAGCTGTGCTGTTAGATGCAATTAGAGACGTAGACTTTATAAAACCTAAGTTTTATGACCAAAGCTTTGCGCTCACCCAGTTTAATTTCGATGAAAATTTACTGGCAACCATGGTCGGAAAGTTTGCGAAGTTGTGTGAAACGCAGTTAGAACAAATTGAAGAAAACACCCAGCGAGATGAAGTGGTACGCTTAGTGCATAGCATTAAAGGCGTGGCGGGTAACTTAGGTTTTATTAGGCTTTCATTGTGTGCAAAACAATGTGAAACGCACCTTAAAACCACTAACGAGCCGCTTCAGCACACTTTAAAAGAGCTAATCATTCAGCTAAAGCAAGTGATTATATTTATTGAAACCTTAGGGGGACTGGATGTCGAAAAAAGCTAAAATACTGATTGTGGATGATGATCCCCTTAACCGGCTGGTGCTTGAAAAAACACTGGGCACGGAGCATGACGTATTTTTAGTCGAAAGCGGCGAAAAAGCGCTCACCTTTATTAAATCTAATCAGGTCGATTTAATTATTTTAGATGTGGTGATGCCAGGCATTGATGGTTATGAAGTGCTTGTACAGCTTAAAGAAAACCCTATTACTCAGTCTATTCCTATTGTGTTTATATCGGCTAATAATAGCCACACCGATGAAGCAAAAGGCCTTGAGTTAGGTGCAATGGATTACATCACTAAACCCTTTAATGCGTCTATAGTCAAAGTGCGGGTACGCAACCAATTACTGATCAAGCAAAAAAATGATTTGCTAGAAATGCTTGCCTCAATAGACGGTTTAACGGAAATACCCAACAGGCGTTATTTAGATGAAAACCTCTCTCGTGAATGGCGTAGAAGTAAACGTAATGGCTCGTGCTTGTCTGTTTTATTAATGGATATAGATCACTTTAAGCGTTACAACGATTGCTATGGCCACCGAGCGGGGGATGAGTGTTTAAAGCAGGTTGCCCAGGCGTTAGCAGCGCAATGTGAGCGTAGTACTGACTTTATTGCCCGCTACGGGGGGGAAGAGTTTGCAGCGGTATTACCCGATGTTAATAAACAACAGGCATTAGCATTTGCCCAAAAGTTAAGAAAAGCGGTAAACAGCCTCAATATAGAGCACAAAGCTTCGTTAAATGCAGATCACATAACAATCAGTATTGGCATTGCTAGTATGGAAAACGGCAATGCAAGTGCCGAACAAGCCTTACTCGAACAAGCTGACCTAGGGCTATATGCCGCAAAAGATGCAGGGCGCGATCAGGTGGTTGCGCTTAACTTATAATGTGGCTGTGTTTATATTAAAGCGTTATTTAAATCGGCCCCACACGTTAATGTTATTACCAAGCGGGGCTGCTTTACGCTACTAGCGATTATTTTGTGATCATGCCCAGTGCGCTTTCACCAATACCCACCAATTTATCATTTTTAAATACCAATGGCGTGCATTCATCTTTTGTTGTTTTGCCATCAGAGTGAATGCTGTTAGTCACGTAAAACAGTATCTGATACACATCATCGTCTTTTTTCAATAGCTCGGTAAAGTTTGGCGTTTTTAATTGCGCTAAAACAGATTGATAGCTGCTATCCATTGTTAAATCTGCAATCGCTTCGCGGTTTTTTTTATGCTGATGTTGCCAGCTTGATGAGTCGTTACCTGCCCAGTGCGTTTCTGCTTCGCCATCTGATACGGCAATAACACAGCCTGTTAAAAACGGAGCAATAAGTGCAGCAGCTAAAAGTGATTTTTTCATTGTTATAGTCCTTGATGAGTTTTAATTTAATTATTTACTTATCAGGAGCAAGTAATAGGCCAATATAACAAAGTTATAAAATTCATAGGGTTAGAGTGTGGTGGCTATTTTTAAGTGATTAATTATAAAAATCATTAGCAAAAACAGCCACTTTTTAGGTTTTTTAACGATTAAGCTAGCCTGCGTTTATTTAGCCTAGCGAAAACACGTTACAGCTATTTACTAAATAGAATGAGCGACTTTGAGACAGGTAAAGCCTAGCCTCAATGCGGCTCATTATTGTTGTAAATTGTTATTATACCAAGCGGTTACGAGACTCATCGTTAGTAAAGGCTGCAATATTTAGGCTTACTTCATTAATTAAGCGTACGATTGACTCTGTGCTGGCCCATGCAATGTGAGGTGTAAGAAGCAAGTTTTCGCCTGTGTAATTAGCCAGCGGGTTAGAAGGCTCTGCCGGCTCTTTAGTTAGTACATCAACACCCGCACCGGCAATTAAATTTTGCTCTAGGGCTGTGGCTAAGTCGGCTTCATTTATAATGCCACCACGGGCGGTATTGATAATAATACTGCTGGGTTTCATCATTTTTAGCTCATCTAACGAAATTAAATCGCGTGTTTCATCAGTAAGCGGGCAGTGCACGCTAATTATATCAGCGGTTTTTAATACTTCTTCAAAAGGTGTACGGCCTTCTCTACAAGAGGCGCCTTTACGCTCTGCAACCACTACATTGGCTCCAAAAGCTTGCGCTACTGTCGCCACACCTTTACCTAGCGTTCCGCCGCCTATAATGGCAAATGTTTTACCTTGTAAATCATTAAAGCTGTAATCTAATCTGCAAAACATCTCGCTTTTTTGCCAAGCGCCTTGCTGGCAGTCGCGCTGGTAGCGGTGTGTATTACCTAATAAATTAGTCACTAACGAAAACGTGTGCTGTACAACCGAAGGGGTCGAGTAGCCTGCTACGTTGGTAACGGCAATACCAAATTCTTCAGCGGCGTTTAAATCAACATTATTAGTGCCTGTTGCACTTACGCAAATAAGCTTAAGCGTTTTAAGTTGGCTTATCGTATCGCGATTTAGCACAACCTTGTTGGTAATAAGGACGTCCGCGCCTTGGCTGTGAGCAACAACTTGCTCAGGTGACGTAAGTTCGTAAGTAGTTAGCTCACCTAGTTCTTCAATGCAAGTTAACGAGGTTTTAGCTAAAGTAGCGTTATCGAGAATGGTGATTTTCATTGTGTGTCCTATCTAAATGCGTACCGTAAAATGGCAAGAGCGTTTAAGGTACTACGAATACACACCTTTGTTAATGCTATTACTACCAAATGCTTAGTACAAAAAGTCAGGTTGCTGATAAAAGTTTAAATTGGCTGGTCTGCCCACTCAAATATAAATAACATGATATTTTAGCGGGCTATATCGCTGGGGCCTGTTTATTTTTTGAGGTTGAACTCACTTTCCTGTGAAAGGTCAACAAGCCTTATTAACGTTGATAAAACTAAAAAACAATGCACCAACCCCTTTTTGTGTGGTCATAGACTGAAATGGCTCGCAAATAAGCATAACCAAATGGCTATTTCTTATTTAAGAGTGGCTGAGTTATAATCAAAATTATATATAAACGGTACGTTTTGCGTGCCGTTTTTTTAACATTGTAGATGCAGTAATGAGTGAATTAGAAGATAAGTACGCAGACATAAGACCTTACAACGACGATGAAGTTGCGGCCTCGCTAGCGCGTTTAATTAACGATAATGCGTTTATAGATGTAATAGCAAAGTACAACTTACCGCGCTTTATATCCGCAATGCCTTTTATTGCTCGCACACTGGTGAGAAGCCAGTTACGAAAAAAATGGGGTAAATTTACGAGCGTTGAAGATGTACAAAACGAAGTTGCAAAGTATTTAGATAAACTTATAAAACGCACTACCTCAAAAGTTACCTTTTCTGGATTAGACAAATTAGACCCGCAGCAGGCGTATTTATTTATATCAAACCACCGCGACATAGTGCTGGACCCTGCACTTGTTAATTGGGGTTTGTATCAACATAAAATGAAGACGGTGCGTATAGCAATAGGTGATAACTTATTGCAAATACCGTATATAACCGAGCTGATGCGTTTAAATAAAAGCTTTATCGTTAAGCGCTCAGCCAAAGCACCTAAAGAGATGCTTAAGGCGCTTACGCAGTTGTCATCGTATATTTATGACTCGTTAACAGCAGGAAATTCTATTTGGATTGCGCAAAAAGAAGGGCGTGCAAAAGACGGCTTTGATCAAACAGATCCGGCGCTTTTAAAAATGCTGCAACTTAATGGTCGTAAACAAAAGAAAGAATTTGGCGAGTATATTAAAGAGTTAAAAATTGTTCCTGTGTCTATTTCTTACCAGTATGAGCCTTGTGCAATTTCTAAAGCAAAAGAGCTTTATCATAAACAGCAGCACGGTGAATACGTAAAATCAGCGGGCGAAGACATAGCAAGTATTGTTGAAGGGTTTAGCTCTGCTAAAGGGCATGTGCACTTAGCATTTGGGCAACCGGTTGAAAGCGGTTACGATGATGCTGATGAGCTGGCGCAAACAATCGATAAGCACATTGTTGAGTCTTTTTACTTACACCCAGGAAATTACATTGCCGGTGGGTGCAAGCAAGCAGTTATTGATGAGCCCGATACCGCCACTTTTGAACAGCGTTTAGCCTTAGTGCCAGAAGAGCTAAAGCCACTTGTTTTAGCTATGTATGCAAAGCCATTTCAACGCAAAACTGAAATCACAAACAAAGTATGTGAGCAAAGCCATTAGGCATCTGCGTTGGCAAATAGCGTAATAAAGCAGCGTAAACGCTGCTTTTTTTTTGTGCATAAATAACGCTATACTCATACAAAGCAATTATTCTACTTAGGGGGCGCAATGCAACAAATTGAAATATTTGATATTCCAAGCCCCTGTAAAAGTATTTGCCAAGTAAACAACCGAGGTTATTGCAAAGGCTGCTACCGAAGCCGGGATGAGCGCTTTAATTGGAATGCGTTAAGCAATGCGCAAAAAAAGAAAGTACTTAGCTTGTGCCAGCAACGTTACAAACGGTATTTACAAAAGCGCCAAGCTGCGCAATCACAAGCCACTTTAGATAAACAACAAGGCTTTGAATTTTAAACCTTGCTGTACATGCTAGAGTTTTAAATTGTATTTTGCGCGCAATGCGCGACTAGTGCCGTTATCGTGTAGCTTATTTAAAGCATTCAATAATTTACTTACCAAAGCCGCGTGCTTTTTATGTACATAATGATAGAGCGAAAACGTACTTAGCAGCTGGGTTTGCATACACGTCTCTGGCAGGGAAAAGTTATCGGCTTTAAGCACAAAGTCGAGCATAATTGCCCCATCAACTTTATGCTGGGCTAGTAGGTTAAGTTGGGTCGTAATATTTTTTACTTCAATAATATTGCCGTTAAACTTATGCTCATTTAAGTAATGGTGCTGAACTGGATAGCCTGATAAAACCGCAATACTATCGAGCTTATCGAGTGTATTGGGTTGGCAGTTTTTAAACAGTAAAAGCTTATAGTCAAACAGTGGGTAGTTAATTCTGATCAGGTTTTTATTGTCCGCCTCTATACTTATATCGCGGCCAAGTTGGCCATCTAACACCCCATTATTGGCTGCTAATAAGGCATTTTGGCGATTGAAATCAATTATGTGTACTTCATAATTAAGTTCTTTATAGGCTAATGTGAGTAAAGCGAGCGCATAGCTTGCTTGAGCTGAGTCGGCCGGGCGGTTAAATATAACGCTATTGTGATTGGCGAGTGTAATTTTACTAAAAAATAAAACGACTAATAAAAACAAAGCATTGAGCTGTATCTGCAAGGTTACTTCCGTTTAAAATAAGGAGAGGGCAAATGAACGCAGCGAATAATACCAAAATAGTTTGGTTTTTGCCCATGTTTGTTGCTTTTTAAACAGTAAATGGGTTCAAATATACGTATAATAAATGCGGATAACTAACCGTACTTAGGAGTGGTTGTGAGTTTTAATTTATGTGCTTTACCCCGAGAGCAAAAATACCAGATTCAATTAGATTACGAAGCCTCATTTTGGGCTTATCAAATTAAACGTAATAAAAAAACACGTGAGCAAGTTTATAACACGATTCATAGCCGCCCAGTGGCAGAGCAAACGTTTTTAAAGCAACAGTTTGAGCAGTATTTGGCGTTAATGCTAAGCTAATATATGTACACAGTACAAAAGTTAGACACACTTAAGATTCCATTAGTTAATAAGTTTTATGCACTGTATAGCGTAAGAGGACGTGCTAATAAGCAAGATCAGGTTTGGGTTGTTTACAGTGAAATGCAGATAGTTGCGGCGTGTCGAATACAAAATAAACACGATTTTTTATTTTTATCGACCGTATTTGTTGCCCCGCAGCACCGTGCAAAAGGGCTGGCAAAGCAACTTGTATGCGCCGCTATAAAACAGCAAAGTATGCCGCTTTACACCTTTGCTTATAAAAATATTACAGCTTTATATACGAGTCTTGGTTTTAACCAAGTATTAACATATACTCCTGGTTTAAAAGCACTTTTTGATATTTATACGCATCGAAATATAGTCGCACTCGAATACCTATAACAAAAACAACGGATCAAGCCATGAGTAAAGGCGTTCATTGGATCATTAGTTGCTGTATAGCTTTAATCGCTATATTTAGTTGCCATGTTGGCGCACAGGTTAAACGTTTATCCCCCAGTGAAGGCCTGTCGCAAAGCTATGTGAACACTATGCTGCTTGATGATAACGGTTACCTATGGCTCTCTACCGAAGGGGGGTTAAACCGTTATGATGGTTACCAAGTTGTTTCAATTAATGGCCCTAATGGCGAGCTTGAAGAAGCCATAATTGATTGTATTTACCAAGACCCCGCAGGCAATATTTGGATAGCCTCATTACTTGCCGGCTTATTTAAATACGACCCAAGTACCGACACCTACCAGCAATTTATTGCTCAACCTACCAGCGAAAAACAAATTTTAAGCCAGTCGGTATTTAGTATGGCAGCGGTTGATGACAAAACCTTATGGATTGGGCGTGGTCGCGACTTTGCTAAATTAGATATTGAAACAGGTAAAATAACCAGCCTATTTGAGCTGCCTAAAGAATACGAAAACACCTTAGTCAGAGAGCTTTTTCATTACAATGGGTATATTTTTATAGGCACAAGCCATGGGGCGTTTGTATTTGATATCGCCTCTGAGCAAATTAGGCCGCTGCAGCATTTAAAAAGCAAAGCTGAGCATATTTATCAAAACAACGTTAAATCGTTTTCGGTTATTGAAAATAATCAGTTGTTAGTAGGCACCGTTAAAGGCTTGTATCAAGTTGATATTAGCGACTTGCCAGGCATGTTTGAACGCCCCGACATAGCATTTAAAAACCAAGCCGTTATTGCCGATTTAAATGTATGGCGCATCATCAACGAAGGCGAAAAGCTAGATCTGGCGACTAATAAAGGGCTCTTTAAATTTGATTTAAATAGCAAAGAGTTGGTAAAAAACACACGTATTACGCAAAGTAAATACAGCCTATCTGATACCAGTATGATAGACATGGTAAAAGATAAATCAGGAGGGTATTGGCTCGCTACTAAAACCGATGGTGCATTTTATCTGTCTAATAATACCTATCACTTTAGCAATATAGATGGTAGTAAACTGGGTGGCGATGGCCTTTCTCATCCTTCGGTTTGGGGCATTACGGAGTATGGCAACAGCCTATGGCTGGCAACGCATAATGGCTTAACCGAAATTGATTTAGCCACTAACACCAGCCAAGTTTACTTAAAAAACTACAAAGTAGACTTACTGACTACCGAATTTAGCGTGTATGAAATTATTCCTTATAAGCAAAAGCTTTGGTTACATACAAACCGTGGGCTGTTTGAGTTTGACCCCATAACGCATCAAATTAACGAGCCAACAATAACAAACCCCAACAATAGAGCCTACATAGAAGGCTGGGTACACGGCGTAACCTTAATGCCTAACGGTGATTTGTACTATGTGCACTCAGATCACGGTATGTTTGTATATAATATTGATACTCAGCAGATCACCCGGTTAGAAGGGGCCTTTAGCAACATAGAGCCGTTTTTGGCGCATGGTTTTTCGCCAGCGCTGGCAACCAAGCCTGATATGCCCCTGTTTTTTAATGCGGGTATTTTATATCAGGTAAACCCAACCACATTAGCATTAAACACCATTTATAAAGTGCCAAAACAGCACGATAACGTGGCTATTAATGTGCTTTCTTACGTGGTCGATAACAACAATATTTTATGGATTTCACTATCTAATTTTGGCCTGATTGGGCTTGATGCAGCCAGTTACAAATTGGTACACACGATTGACTTAGAAAAAAATAAGTTAGGTACCTTACTTTATGACATGGTGCTTGATGATAATGGCATGATTTGGATGAGTAGCCATAAAGGCATATGGCGACTAAACCCAGAAACACTTCATTTTCAGCAGTTTACTACATCTGAGGGGCTGCTTTCTGCTGAGTTTAATAGCAGTGCCATGGCGCATTTAAGCGATGGCCGCATTGCCTATGGCAGCTTAAAGGGCATTACATATTTTCATCCGATGGAAAATCAAAATTACCACTCATTAATTGATCATGTAAATATAACGCGAGTTGATTTAATGTCGCGCGACTTATCTATCGATTTAAAACAGCCATTAAATGAAATAGTCCTCAACCATGATGATATCGGTTTAGAGGTGGCGTTTTCGGCGATGGCCTTTAGCTATCAAGAGCGCATAATTTATGAGTACCAGCTTGATAACGGCCAAAAAACCTACACCCGTAATAATAATCGGGTGTTATTCCCTAAATTAAATCCAGGTAATTACCAGCTCAAAGTATGGGCTAAAGATCCGTTAACCGGCGAGTACACGCCGCCTGCAGTGCTAAAAATTCGTGTTAAGTATCCTCTGTGGCGAGCGCCATATTTTATGGTGCTTTATGGCGTTTTGTTTATCGCATTTATTGCTTTTTGGGTAATGCGCCGCAACAAAATTCAGCGCATATTACTGGCCGCTAATAAAGAAAGTAAAGAAAGTGAAGCGCGATTAAAACTAGCCTTAGAGGGTAGTGAGTCGGGCATGTGGGATTGGCAGTCTACATCGAGTAGTATTTACCAGCCGCGCTTATGTAATGAACTGGGGTATGATCAAGAAAGCGTGAGCCTAGATGATTACCTAGCTAAAATTCACCCGCAAGATAAAGCGCTTTTCAGATTAGAATGGTTAGAATTTTTATCAACCGATAAAGGCTACTTTAATTGCACTTATCGTTTACGCCACGCTAAAGGCTATTGGCGTTGGTATAAAGACTTTGGCAAAGTGGTGGAATGGAGCGGGCAACTTCCTAAAAAAGTTGCGGGTACTTACACCAATATGACCCGCGAAATGGTGTTTGAAGAGCATGCCCGTTTATTTACCGCTGCGTTTGAGCAAACCCGTGATTGGGTATTTATTCTTGATAAAAACTTTACGGTTCGCGCCTCTAACAAATCGTTGCAAACGGCCTTTAACTTTCCTAGTGAGCCACGCTCTAGCCGCGCCCTTAATTTAGGCATATCACGAAGTAATCGCTTTGACTATTTACGGATAATGCAAAAGCTGAATGTGGGTGAGCATTTTTCCTGTGAAGACTTAGTCACCCTTGCCAGTGGTGAGCAGCGCCATGTGTTAGTAAAAATAAGTGCAGTGGCCGACACCGAACACCGTTTAAGCAGCTACGTTATTATTTTAACCGATATTCATGCGCAAAAATTGGCTGAAAATGAGCTTCATATTTTAGCCAATTATGACTCATTAACCGGTTTGCCTAACCGTATGCTGTTTAACGACAGGGTTGAGCATGCGATTGAGCAAGCGCAAAATCATCAATGTAAAGTAGCTATGCTGCACATAAACATTAAGCGGTTTAAATACTTTAACGACTCATTTGGACGTGAAGCGGCTGATGAGCTAATAAAGCAAGTGGCTAAGCGTATTAAGCGCTCCTTGAGTCCTTCTGCAAGTGTTGCACGCTTTGGTGGCGATGAATTTGTGGTGCTGGTGGAAGATGTGCAGCAAATTGAAGAAGTATTACTTATTTGCTCTAAATTAATAGACTCTGTAAGCCAAAATATGGAATTTAATGGCCAGGTGGTAAATGTTAATTTAAGTATCGGGGTAGCAATAGCGCCTGATGACGCCGCAGATCATGCTGCGCTGTTAAAAGCTGCCAGTATAGCTTTGTACCATGCAAAAGAGTCGCTCGAAAGCAGTTATAAGTTTTACAAGCAGGAGATGAACCAGCATGTACAAAAAGCCCTGCATTTAGAGTCTTTGCTAACTAAAGCGTATCAGGAGCAAGAGTTTTGCAATTACTACCAGCCTATAGTGAATGCGCACACTCAAAAAACCGAAGGTTTTGAAGTGTTGTTACGCTGGCCAGAAAACACTTTAGTGCCCACGCAAGAGTTTTCTTTAGCGGCTGAGAGCATAGGGTTAATTACAAAAATTATGCTGCAAACCTTTGCCCGTGCGTTGCAAGCGCTTAAACAATGGCGTGAGATTTCACCACAGCTGTACTTGTCGATAAACCTCTCTGCACTTGATTTTGAATACGAAGAGCTTGTAACCGACATACATAAAGCGTTGAGCCACGCTAATGTGCCCTCAGAAGCCATAGTGTTTGAAATTACCGAGTCTATTTTAATGCGCGACTCTAAACATGCGCTGCACAGTATGGAAATGCTGAAAAAGCTTGGCTGTAAGCTCTACATGGATGACTTTGGAACAGGCTATGCCTCATTAACGTATTTAAAGCGTTTTCCTATCGATGTACTAAAAATAGATAGAAGCTTTGTGCAAGATATTGGCGTGGACTCGGATGATGAAGCCATTATTCAATCAACGCTTACCTTAGCTCATAGCTTAGGTAAAGAGTGTGTGGCTGAGGGCATTGAAAACAAACAACAGCTGCAGTTTTTAAAGCAGTTAGGGTGTAAGCATTTTCAGGGCTATTTATTTAGTAAGCCAGTACCTAAAGAAGCTGTTCCCGCACTGATCAAACAAGATTGGAGCAACATATTTAACCAGTAAAAATAAGCTTATTGGCGTTTACCACAGTGGCGGCAAAATAAATGGCTGTTGCGTTGATTAAGCTGCGTTTTAATTGCTTTATTGGCCTCAAGCTTACTTAAACCTAGTTTGTAGCGCAGCTCCTCTAAGTGCAAACGCTGTGAGTCACCTAAACTGCCTTGGTGAATTTGCTCATGTACGGCATCTTCAAAAAATTGCCGGCGTTTACGTATTTGCTCCGAAAAACTTGAGGCAAGCAAGCCTGTAGGAATTGCCACCATTCCCATGCTCACCAAAGTGACTACGCCACCAAATAGTTTACCAAGTGGCGTTAGCGGTACAACATCACCATACCCAACCGTAGTGAGGGTCGCCATAGCCCACCACATAGCCGCAGGAATAGAGCCAAATTTATCTGGCTGAATATCGTGCTCCAATAAATAAATACCGCAGGAGGCAAGTATTAGCAGTACCGACATAATAAAAAACGCGGCCAGTAACGAGCTCGCTTCGTCTTTAAATGCTTGTAATAACAACTGCATTGCACGTGAATAACGGGTAAGTTTAAATACTCTTAACAGCCTTAATACACGTAAAAAACGCAAATCCAGAGGAAACACAAACATTAACAAGCTGGGTAAAATGGCTATTAAATCGATAAGAGCCAAAGGTGATAAAAAATAATGCAGCCGGCGTTTTACGTTTGAACCTTTTATAGCCGCGTATTTGCTTTTATCGACACAGGCCCAAAGCCTTGCAAGGTATTCAAGACTAAAAATAGCCACCGAAATAACTTCTAAAAGTAAAAACTGCGGGTAATATACTTTGTTTATACTCGGTACTGATTCCAACACAATAGCAATAACGTTAAGCATAATTAAAGCAATCAGCGCGGTATCGAGTATATGCCCCGCTTTGCGGTAATCGCCAGTCCCTTCAAATACCTGCGCTAACGTTTGTCTTGCTGTGCTACTCATGTGTTTAGCTTTAAAAGCATATTAATACTGCCTTCTTCAAAATCGCGGCTAATTGTGAAACCTAACTTACGGGCAAGCTCAATCATGCCGGTGTTCTCAGGCAGTGTTATACCTTCAATTACTTCTACGCCTTGGCGCTTACAATGATTTATTGCAGCGCTCATAAGCAGCCTGCCAAGACCTAAGCCTTGGTAGTCAGAGCGAACCACGGTTGCAAACTCAGCATGTAAATTATCAGGGTCCATAATAACGCGTGCTACACCTAGGGTGCGGCTTTTACCTTCAAAGCGCTGGCATACAATAAAAGCCATTTCTCGGTCGTAATCTATTTGCGTCATTTTTGCGAGTTGATCGTGGTTAAACTGGGGCAGCTCACCAAAAAAGCGTTTGTAACGATCTTCTTTATTGAGTGATTGATCAAACTCTTGGTGGGCTTTTTCATCCTCTGGACGAATAGGCCTTAATGTAGCTCGCGTATTATTTTTAAGGGTTACTTCTTCTACAAGATCAATAGGGTAAGGGCGGATACATAAACGTTTACGATCGCTTTGTGCCTGATAGCGATTAACACTAATAGTGGCATCAAGCACCAAAAATTGCCCATTACTGGCTAAAATAGGATTAAGTTCCATGGCACTTATATCGGGCTGATCGACAACAAGTTGAGATATACGTGTGAGCAGGGCGCATAAGCGATATTTGTCGACTTTTTCTGGCAAAATACGATCTTTTAATACGCCTTTATCGTTTGCTGCTGCAATGAGGTATTTAGCTAAGTTCATATTAAGCGGCGGCAAAGCAACGGCTGCTTGGGCATACTCTAACCCATTACCCGCTTCACCAAGTAATATAACAGGGCCAAAATTAGGCTCAGTTTTAATGGCGATTCGCAGTTCATTAGCGCCGGCGCGCGGCGCCATTTTTTGCAATGAAAACCCTTCAATAACAGCATCTGGATAGGTGTTTTTAATTCGTATCAGCATGGCAAAGGCGGTTTGTTCAACCTCGTTTGCATCGTTTAAGTTAAGAACCACGCCCCCTACTTCTGATTTTGAGGCAATACTTGGGCTAATCAACTTTAACGCTACCGGAAAACCTAGTTCAATTGCTTGCTCACGCGCCTCTGTGGGCGTGTAGGCTACTTCTGTTTGAATACACTCAACACCATAATGACTAAGAATTTGGCTTGCTTGATGAGTGGGTAAGTAGCTTTGCTCTTCTTCTAAAAATTCGTTAATGAGCGTAGTGGCCGCTGATTTATTTATTTTTGCATCATCGGTATTTGATTCGGGTGTTTGCGTTAAATGTTTTTGGTTACGACGGTAGCTAACTAAATGCATAAATGCGCCAACCGCACCCTCAGGCGTACGATAGGTTGGAATAGTGTGGTTAGAGCAAACACGCCTCGCGGCATAAGCCGCATCTTCACCCATAAAGTTGGTCATTACATAAGGGCGTGCCATCTTTGGTATTTTTTGTAAGGTTTGCACTATCATATCGGCATAGTCTTCACTTGGTGCAAGTGCCGAAGGGGTATGAATAATAAGTAAGTTTTTAACTTCTTCGGCGCGAAGTAAAATTTCTAATGCTTGTTTGTAACGCGCCGGAGCAGAGTCGCCAAAAATATCGACAGGGTTAGATGTAGTATCTGACTGCGGAATAACTTTATTGAGTGCGGATCGCGTTTGCTCACTAAGCTGGGTAAGTTTGCCCGAATTTAAAATAAGCTCATCGACCGCCATAACCCCCGGGCCGCCGCCGTTGGTTAAAATGGTTAACTGCTCAACTTTTAGTAATTTAGGGTGGATGGCAAGTGTTTGCGTGGCTGCAAAAAGTTCGCGCAGATCACTAACACGCAGCATACCGGCGCGTTGAAAAAGCGCATCGTACACTGCATCTGAACTTTGCTTGCCACCGGTATGAATTTCAGCAGCCAGCGCGCCTGCTCCGGTTTTTCCCGTTTTAATGGCAATAACCGGCTTACTAAAGGCCGCTGCCCGTGCTGCTGATATAAACCCGCGAATATCCTCAATATTATCTATGTAGAGCAAAATCGCTTTGGTTTTAGCATCGCGGCCTAAAAAATCGAGCAGCTCGTCAAAATCGATATCTAGGCAATCACCGACCGAAACAAAATACGAAAAGCCAATTTCTTTATTTTTAGCCCAATCTAAAATAGTGGAACACACCGCTGCGGATTGCGATATAAATGCCAGTTTCCCTGGTGCCGCAACTGTGTGAGAAAAGCTGGCATTAAGGCCAATATGCGGAATGAGCAGCCCTAAACAATTAGGCCCAAGCAAAGTAACGTGATGTGCATTTGCAGCACGCTTTAAGGCTGTTTTTTGGCTCAATGAGAGCCCATCAGCAATCACAATTGCACTTTTACAGCCAAGCTCACCTAGCTGCTCGATAATGCTCAGTAAGGTATTTTTATTTGTACAAATAACGGCTAAGTCGGGCACTTTGGGCAGCGCGGCAATATCAGGGTAGGCAAGCACACCGTGTACTGCACTATGAGTAGGGGTTACGGGCATAATTGGCCCTTTAAACCCACCTTGCAATAAATTGCGCATAACCACAAACCCCGCGCGTGTGGGGGTATTTGAGGCGCCAATAACGGCTACCGAGGCCGGATTAAAAAACTGGCTGATGCGCTTTAAGCTCATGGCATATCCTTGGCTGATTATATTTTGCGTTATTTATAGTCTCAATGTACCCTGTTTGCTGTGTTATTTCGAGCGCATAGATACTTATTATTGATATCAATCAAGGAGTTTTTTGTGAATAAAACACCCGGTTTTTACACAGTTATAGCCGCAATTTGCCTAAGTATAGGCTTAATTTTATTAGGCTTTATTATTAAAAGTGCCGCAGTAGATGTAAAAAGCATGGAACGTAGTGTGCAGGTTAAAGGGTTAGCAGAGCGTGAAGTTAGCGCCGATACGGTAATTTGGCCGCTGCAATACAGTGATGCAGACAACGACTTAGAAAAACTGGTTAGTCGAGTTGAGCAAAAAAACGATGCTGTTATTGCATTTTTAAAGCTACATGGCTTTGATGATGACGAAATAAGCACGGGTAGCCAGTCGATTATTGATAAGCAAGCCCGTGAATACGCTAACGATAATCAAAAGTTTCGTTACTTGGTACGCGTTAATATTATTGTGTATTCGAACGCGCCCGACAAAGTACAAAATGCGCTGAGTAAAGTGAGTCAATTAGCTAAACAGGGCATTGCCATTGTGCAAAATAGTTACGAAACCAAAGTTGAGTATTTATTTACCGGCCTTAACGATATAAAGCCTGCAATGGTGCAAGAGGCTACAGAAAAAGCCCGTGAAGTTGCCAACAAATTTGCTAAAGATTCGAACTCAACGCTGGGTAAAATAAAATCCGCTCGCCAAGGGCAATTTAGCATTAGCAATCGCGATTCAAATACGCCACATATCAAAAAGGTGAGGGTGGTCACCAGTGTTGAATATTACTTAAGTGACTAAATTGCTCTAACTAAGTGGGCAATTTGCGCGGTTGAGCGCTGTAGGTAAGCAGCGCTAAGTAAAATGCTGGTTTCGTTTATATCAGCGCCTTTTAATATATTTGCCAGTTGCTGTTTAGCGGTTGGATTTTGTTTTTGCTCTATTTCCATAAGCGCTAATAATGCTGAAAATTCATGCTTTATTGGTGTGCTAGGTTTATCAGCATAGGCGATATAACAGGCAACAGGGGTAAGGCCGCGAGCATTTGTTTGTGCAAGGGCTTTTACTAAATTGTCGTTAGATTCAAATAGCATTAATGAGCGCACATAGTTAAACGCCAGCTTTTGAGCATTGGCGTGTTTAAATACATTGTGCAGTACATTATTTCCTTGGCTGTCTTGTGCTAAAAAGCCGTTATTTTCTTTTAATGCAGGTGTAAAAAACGTTAATGCATCAGTTGTTGTTAATTGGTTTATAAAAGGTGCTGGTGGGGTGTTGGTTGTTAAAATACGTGTTGCCACATTTTGCATAAAGTCGTATTTAATACTCATCCGCAAAGCACTTTCGTAAAGGTGGTTTAGCTGTAATGTTTGCTGAGCCGGGCTTAACTGTTTAAAGTCGTTATCGAGCTCGTCTAGCTGATGCTTAGCAATGCGCGCATTAAGTAATTGTATGCTTAAATCCATTCTTAACCCTACCTCTGAGCGTTTTTATTACTATAAAACAAAAAAGGCCGCATCAGCGACCTTTTTCTATTTATAACCAAGTATTAAGCTTTTTTACTTGCTACCCACTCGTTTACAAAGTTCTCTAATACGTTAAGTGGTACAGGGCCATTTTTAAGTATAACGTCGTGGAACTGACGAATATCAAACTTATCGCCTAGTTGCTTTTTAGCCTCTTCACGCAGCTCTAAAATTTTAAGCATACCCACTTTATAAGCTGTCGCTTGCGATGGCATTACAATGTGACGCTCAACCATTTTAACACCGTCAGATGTGGCGTTAGGCGTATTATTCACGTAGTAATCAATACCTTCTTGGCGAGTCCATTTCATTGCGTGAATACCGGTATCAACGACTAAGCGACACGCACGCCATAATTCCATCGAAAGGCGACCAAAGTCTGAGTATGGGTCTGAGTAAAGGCCCATTTCTTTAGGAATGTACTCTGAGTATAAGCCCCAACCTTCAATATAAGCGGTGTAGCCACCAAACTTACGGAACTTAGGTACACCTTCAAGCTCTTGTGAAATGGCAATTTGCATGTGGTGACCCGGAATACCCTCATGGTACGCTAATGCTTCCATTTGGTACGTTGGCATCGCTTCCATGTCGTAAAGATTTGCGTAGTAAATACCAGGGCGTGAGCCATCTGGCGCAGGTTGTTGGTAAAATGCTTTACCTGCTGCTTTTTCGCGGAATGCTTCAACGGCTTTAACTTTAAGATCAGCCTTTGGCTTAACAATAAATAACTCATCTAGACGAGTTTTCATGGTGTTGATTAGGCCAGTGGCTTCATCTAAATAACGCTGTTTACCTTGCTCGTCATTGGCATAATAAAATTGTTTATCCGTTTTCATAAACTGCATAAACGCTTTTAAATCACCTTTAAAGCCTACTTTGTCTTTAATTTCACGCATTTCATCATGAATACGTTTTACTTCAGCAAGGCCAATGGCATGAATTTCTTTAGCGGTTAAGTCAGTTGTTGTGGTGCGCTTAAGTGCGTTATTGTAAAACGCTTCGCCGTCAGGCAGTTTCCATGCGCCATCGCGGTTATCTGCACGTTTTTCTAACTGTGCTAAGTAATTAATTAACTTAGAGTAAGAAGGCTTAACGGCTGATTTTAATGCATCAGTTGCATCGCTAATTAAGGCATCTTTTTCATTTTGGCTAATTTCAAGAGCGCTTACTTTACGTTTAAAGTCGGCTAATAGTGTTGAGTCTTCACCTTTTTCAAATGGCGCACCATGAATGATGTTTTTGCTCGAATCTATAACATGTGGGAACACAAATTTAGGCGCAATAATGCCTTTATCAGCACGGGTTTCTAAATCAGTAATTAGCTGATCAAATACAGTCGGTACACCGTTTAAACGCGCAATATAATCTTTAGCTTCTTTAACATTACTAATTGAATGTTGGTTAATTAAAAACGCAGGCACCATAGAGTGCGTACCAAACATTTGGTTAACCGGGTAGTTATGGTAACGCCATTTAAAATCAGCAATCGAGCTTTCTAGGTCTTGTTTTTTTAAGTCGTAACTTACTTTAGTGGCGTCATCAAGCAGGTCGCGGTTGATAGCATTTAAAGTAACTAAGTCTTCTTTTGCTTGCGCAAGGTCTTTTAGTTTTTGCTCTTCGCTTCCGTCATCCCATTTATCGTAATCTTTTTTAATACCCATGTAAGTTTGATAAACCGGGCTGCTCATTACATCGCGGTTAAAGGTATCTTCAAAAAACGCATTCGCTTTGTCGATTTCGCTTTGCACAGGTTGCGCTTGAACTGCAGGCGCCGGGGTTGTTTGTTGTGGTGCCTGCTGGCAGCCGGCTAAAATAGCAACGCTCACGGCTGCTGCAATAAAGGTAAGTTTACGCATTGTTTTCCCTTTGTTGTTAGAAACCCATTAGGGTGTATTATATTTATTTGCTTGTATTTTATGTTTATCGCGCGTGGTTAAAACCACTACACGAACAATTCTAGCAGGTCATTTAAAAAACGATGCCCTTTGAGGCTAACTTGCCAATGGCCGTTTTCTTGTATTAACAAACCTGCATTTATTGCTTTAGTTAACGCTGCTTGTTGGCTTTGTAATGGCTGATTAGTCAGCGCACTGTAATCATCAATAGGGCAAGGCTCCACTAAGCGAAAGCGATTCATAAAAAATTCAAAGGCTAAATCGTCTTGCTCTACTTGCCAGCTTTTATACAAGTACGGCTTAAGCATATCCATGTAACCACGCGGATGCTTAATTTTTTCAGTACGGGTAATAATGCCGGTTTTTGCATCAGTCACCTTACCATGAGCGCCACAGCCAATACCGAGATAATCGCCAAAACGCCAATAATTCAAGTTATGTTGGCATTGAAAGCCTGGCTTTGCATAGCCCGATATTTCGTATTGTATGTAACCGGCTTGAGCAAGTAGTGCTTGGCCTTGCTCTTGAATATCCCATAGGGTTTCATCTTGTGGCAAAGTTGGCGGCTTGGATGCAAATTGTGTATTAGGCTCAATAGTGAGCTGATACCAGGAAATATGTGGCGGGTTTAAAGCAATTATTTTTTTTAAATCGCTCAGTGCATCGTCAAGGCTTTGCCCCGGTAAGCCATGCATTAAATCAAGGTTAAAGCTATTTAACCCGGCCTGCTTAGCTTGCTCTGCAGCGTAGTGCGCTTCATCGGCACCATGAATACGGCCAAGTGCTTTTAACTTGTCGTTTTGCATGCTTTGCACGCCAATAGAAATACGGTTAATACCCGCTTTAACGTACTCTTTAAAGCGCCCGGTTTCTACGGTACCAGGATTTGCCTCAAGGGTTATTTCGCAGTTGTCGCTTAGGCCAATTAGGTTATCGACTTCGCTTAATAAGCGGGTATATGCATCGCCAGTTAATAAGCTTGGTGTACCGCCGCCAATAAAAATACTGTGAATTTTACGCCCTTGCACCAAGTGCAAATCGGCTTTTAAGTCGTCAATTAAATGCTGAACATATTCAGCTTCAGGAATGTCGCCTTTTTGCCCATGGCTATTAAAATCGCAATAGGGGCATTTTTGCACGCACCAAGGTACGTGCACATATAAGCTCAGTGGTGGAAGGTTCACAGGCCGCCTTTGCTTTGTAGCTCTAGTAATAACTTTTTAAGTGCTTGGCCGCGATGACTCACCGCATTTTTTTGCTCTTTGGTGAGCTCGGCGCTGGTACAGTTTTGCTCTGCTACAAAAAATACCGGATCGTAACCAAAGCCGCCTTCGCCATTTTGGGTTTGTGTAATTTCGCCTTCCCAGCTTGCGCTACAAATTAGCGGGGTAGGGTCATTGGCGTGGCGCATTAATACCAGCACACACCAAAAGCGGGCTTTACGATTTGGGTTATCGGCTAATTCGTTAAGTAGTTTATCTATGTTGTCTTGATCGCTGGCGCTTTCACCGGCAAAACGAGCTGAGTACACGCCCGGCGCACCATTTAAGCCATCTACCTCTAAGCCTGAGTCATCTGCAATGGCTGGCATGCCGGTAATTTTAGCAGCATGGCGGGCTTTAATTATCGCGTTCTCTACAAAGGTGGTGCCGGTTTCGGCTACTTCGCCTACGTTAAAATCGCTTTGAGGAAGCACATTTATATTAAGCGGGCTAAGCATATTGGCCAGCTCGTTAACTTTGCCAGGGTTGCCTGTGGCAAGCACTAATGTTTTGGTCATGTTTTTAATCTACGTAAAATTTTTGCTGAAACGTGAGTTTTTGAGACTGACTACCTTGCTGGATGTTTATCTCAAAACGTAAAATCTCTTCGTTGGTGTAGTCTACTTGCGCAAGGTAATAAATTGATTCACCTTCTTTTACTTCTTTAAAAGTAAGGGCTTGCTTATTGCCCAGTAGGTTTTTTGCGGTGCCGCTGAGCTGAGCGGTTTGCGCGGTTTTATCGCTATTGTTTTTTAGTACTGAAATATTAACAATGCCTTTATAACCACTACGCTCAAGACCATATGTTTTAGCTATTTGCGGCTGAATAAAGGTAGATGGAAAAGCAATGTAATGCACTTGCCAAGGGCCCAGCTCTTTGTACTGTGCGCCTTGCATGTCTTCACTGTGGGCATTAAAAGCAAAGGCTAAAAAACTAATAAAGCAAAACTTAATTAAACGGTTCATTATGATGTCCTATATAAAAAAGAGGCCAAAGGGCCTCTTTTGCTTATAACAAAAAATTTAGGCTAAAAAGTCCATTAGCAGCATTTGTAAAAACTGAATACCAATAATTAGTACAAGCACCGATAAATCTAAGCCACCCATTGGTGGAATAATTTTACGAAGTGGCTTGAGCATTGGCTCAGTAAGCTGATGGAAAACCGCTTCTATTGGGTTATAACCTTGACTTACCCAGCTTAAAATAGCGCGAATAATCAATACCCAAAATACAAGGTTTAAGCCTTCTTTAAGTACGGTAATAAGTGCTTGTATAAGCACAGGTTGCGCAGCCCATGCACCGTATATCACCAGCATTAAAGTACTAATTTTGGCAACGGCTACAATAAATGCCAGCAATAGAGAGGCTAAATCAAGCCCACCTAGTCCAGGTATAATTTTACGTAATGGGTTAACTGCAAACGAGGTTGCTTTAACCACAAATTGGCTCATTGGGTTGTAAAAGTCGGCTTTTGCCCACTGTAGCCAAAAACGCAGTAGTACCACCATTAAAAACAAATCAAACAGGGTACTGATCAAAAATTGCATGGCATTCATAGTGTAACCTTCAATAAAAAGTAATTTTAAAGTTCTTTTTCCATTTGCATTGCACGCGCAATACACGCATCCATTGCATCGCTAACTGTTTGCACTAGGCCTTCGCCTTTTAAATGCTCAACCGCAGCATGGGTGGTGCCGCCTTTAGAAGTTACATTAGCGCGTAATTGCGAAATGCTTATCTCTGGTTGGCTCAATGCCATTTCGGCTGCACCTAGCGCAGTTTGCTGTACTAAGCGGCGCGCATCTTCATCGTTAAAACCAAGTGCTTTCGCTTTTTCTTCAATGGCTTCCATAAATAAGAAAAAGTAAGCGGGCGATGAACCTGTCACAGCAATGACATCGTTAATTTGTGACTCTTGCTCTACCCAAACAACAATACCTGTGCACTCAAATACTTGTTGTACAAAGTCGTGCTCTTCGGCTGTTTCATCTGCGCCAAATAAACCCGATACACCACGCCCTAGTAGCGATGGCGTGTTTGGCATACAACGTACCATCTTAACGTTTTGGCCAAGCATTTCGCGTAAACGCTTAACGGTTAAGCCAGCCGCTACCGAAATAAACAGTTTATCACTAAAGTCGATACCCGATTCTTGAAACGATTTACATAAATCGCCCATCATTTGTGGTTTAACAGACAATACAATGACATCAGCATCGCGTAAGGCTTCGTTATTGTCGCTGGTGGTTTTCACCTTGAAATCGTCTGCTACCTTGGCAAGCTTTTCTTGGTTGCGGTTTGTAGCAATGATGTTGTTTGCATTAAAACCGTTTTTTACCATGCCACCAATAATGGCGTAGCTCATGTTACCTGTGCCTATAAATGCGATTGTTTTATCTGACATATGTCTGTTATCACCTTTTAAGTTCGAGTTCCAAAAATATCTGTGCCGATCCTCACCATGGTTGAACCTGCGCTAATGGCGGCTTCAACATCATTGCTCATCCCCATCGACAACGTATCTATATGAGGATATTGGGCCCTTAGTTTATCAAAGCAAGTTTGTAATTGCTCAAAAGATTGACTTTGCTCACTCGGATCGTCGCTTTTAGCCGGAATAGCCATTAAACCACGCAAAGTGAGTTGCTCACATTGGTCAATAAACTCAGCTAGTTCGGGGATTTGCTCTACGCTGCAGCCCGACTTTGCCTCCTCGGCGCTTATATTTACTTGAATAAGCACATTTAAAGGCGCTAGGTTTTCTGGGCGTTGACTGTTTAAACGCTTAGCTATTTTTATTCTATCTACGCTTTGTACCCAATCAAAATGTGCAGCAACAAGGGCGCTTTTATTTGACTGAATAGGGCCAATGAAATGCCAAATGATGTCGCTAAATGTGTGTAGTTGAGCTATTTTATCTACAGCCTCTTGAACATAAGACTCACCAAATTGGCGCTGGCCATGCTCGTAGGCAGCAATAATATCGTCGCTTGGTTTTGTTTTTGATACTGCTAGCAGCGTAATAGTATCGCTACTACGCTTAGCATTTTTAGCCGCGCTGGCAATTCTAGCGTAGGCGGATGTGAGTCGTTCTGCTATTGTAACCATATATTTATCAGTTAGTTGTGGAGTCATAAATGGATATTACCGAATTATTAGCGTTTAGTGTGCAACACAAAGCATCTGATTTACACTTATCGTCAGGTGTTTCACCTATGATACGCGTAGATGGTGATGTTCGCCGCATTAATATACCTGCACTTGCAGACAAAGATGTAAACAGCCTTGTTTACGACATTATGAACGATAATCAGCGCAAGGACTACGAACAAAATCTAGAAGTGGATTTTTCGTTTGAAGTGCCTAACCTTGCACGATTTCGTGTTAACGCATTTAACTCAAACCGCGGCCCTGCAGCGGTGTTTCGTACCATCCCTAGCGATGTACTGACGCTTGAGGATTTAGGTGCGCCAGATATTTTTAAAACAATATCAGATAACCCGCGTGGTTTAGTATTGGTTACCGGCCCTACTGGTTCGGGTAAATCAACAACGCTTGCGGCTATGGTCGATTATATAAATCAAACAAAACATCACCATATCCTCACCATTGAAGATCCTATCGAATTTGTACACGATAATAAACTCAGTCTTATTAACCAACGTGAAGTACACCGAGATACGCATAGCTTCTCTAA
The DNA here is from genome assembly GCF_005887105.1 of Pseudoalteromonas sp. S2893. NCBI lineage: Bacteria > Pseudomonadati > Pseudomonadota > Gammaproteobacteria > Alteromonadales > Pseudoalteromonadaceae > Pseudoalteromonas > Pseudoalteromonas sp. S2893. Next base: position 58,374 of record NZ_PNCY01000033.1, read on the forward strand.
TGCACTGCGCAGCGCGCTGCGTGAAGACCCGGATGTAATACTCGTTGGTGAGTTACGTGACTTAGAAACCATTCGCCTTGCGATGACCGCCGCAGAAACCGGCCACTTAGTGTTTGGTACGCTACATACCACCTCGGCACCAAAAACGATTGACCGTATTATTGATGTATTCCCAGGTGAAGAAAAAGATATGGTGCGCTCAATGCTTTCTGAGTCACTGCGTGCCGTTATTTCGCAAACACTGCTTAAAAAAATTGGCGGTGGACGCGTGGCCGCGCACGAAATTATGATTGGTGTACCGGCGATTCGTAACTTAATTCGTGAAGATAAAATTGCACAAATGTATTCATCTATTCAAACGGGTGCATCACACGGTATGCAAACCATGGATCAATGTTTAAATAATTTAGTTAATCACGGCATTGTGACAACCGCAGCCGCAAAAGAAAAAGCCCAAGATAAAACCCAGTTTGGTGGCTAAGGACATATTATGAATTTATCTTTAAATCACTTTTTACACATAATGATTGATAAAAAAGGCTCGGATTTATTTGTCTCTAGCCAATTACCAGTCAGTGCAAAAATTAATGGTGAGCTTATCGCTCTTAGCGACGATAAGTTAAGTGATGAGCAATCGCTTGCGCTTGTAGAGTCAGCGATGAGCGATAAACAAAAAAACGAGTTTCATACCACTAAAGAGTGTAACTTTGCGATAGCCACAGACGAAGGGCGTTTTCGTATATCGGCTTTTTGGCAGCGCGATAGAGCGGGTATGGTTATTCGCCGCATTGTAACGCAAATACCTGATATAAGTGATTTAGGGCTGCCCTCTACCCTTACCGATGTGATTATGTCAAAACGCGGGTTAGTGCTGTTTGTTGGTGGTACTGGCACGGGTAAATCAACTTCACTGGCTGCCTTAATTGGCTACAGAAATCGTCATCAGCGTGGCCATATACTCACCATTGAAGATCCGATTGAGTTTGTACACGAGCACCGTAAAAGTATTATTACTCAGCGCGAAGTAGGGCTTGATACCGACAGCTTTGAATCGGCACTTAAAAGCTCTTTACGCCAAGCTCCCGATGTTATTTTAATTGGTGAAATACGCTCGCAAGAAACCATGGAATACGCACTGAGCTTTGCCGAAACGGGTCACTTATGTGTGGCTACATTGCATGCTAATAATGCCAACCAAGCCATTGACCGTATTATGCACTTAGTGCCTAAAGAAAAACACGACAAGCTTAAGTATGACTTAGCGCTAAATTTACGCGCCATTGTTGCACAGCAACTTATTCCCACTTCTGATGGGGAAGGGCGTGTAGCCGCGATTGAAATATTATTAAACTCACCCATGGTGGCAGAGCTAATTAAAAATGGGGATATTGGTGGCATAAAAGAGGCCATGTCTAAATCTAAAGAAATGGGTATGCAAACCTTTGACCAAGCCTTATTTGAGCTATACAAACAGCAACGTATTAATTACGCCGATGCACTGCATCATGCTGATTCGCCAAACGATTTACGCTTAATGATTAAGCTGCGCAATAACGAGCAACAAGGTGCAGGATTTTTACAAGGTGTAACCATAGATGGACTAGATGATAAAAACAGCAATTAACACTGTATTTTATCCATAAAAAAAGCGCCGCTGGGCGCTTTTTTTATGGATAAAATTACTTATAACGTTTTATACCACTGCGGTGTTTTTCGACCTTTAAAATAGATTACGTAATTAAAGGAGTCGGCATTATTTATTCACCATAACTGGCTTCAAAAAAACTCTCTAAAATAATCACTGCCGACATATTATCGACATTTCCTTTCCCTAAATTTTTATAACCACCGTGCTCAAATAAACGCGCTTTTGCATCGGCGGTTGTGAGTCGCTCATCTTGTGTTTGCACCGGTATGCCGTAATGATTGTGCAAGCGGTTAGCAAACTTTTTAGCCTTAAAGGTTACCTCTTGCGAAGTACCATCCATATTAAGGGGTAACCCGACGACCATTAAGTCGGGTTGCCACTCTTTAACTTGAACCGCAATATGATCCCAATTAGGAATACCATCTTGGGCTTTTACCGCTTTTAGGCTAGACGCACTGCCTGTCAGTTCTTGTCCTATGGCAATACCAATGCTTTTGGTGCCAAAGTCAAAGCCCATTACGGTGCGCTGGCCTTGCGGCTTAAGGTTTTTTTTCGTCATTATCGTTCTTTAAGCGTGTCCAGCTTCGCTGCAAAGTTGGCTAACATCAAAGCCTAGCATTGAAACTGCTTTTTCCCAGCGTTTTTCTACCGGCGTATCAAAAATGATCTTCGGATCGGCTTTAATGATCAACCAACTGTTATCTAAAAGCTCTTTCTCAAGTTGTCCTTGCTCCCAGCCCGAATAACCAAGCGTAATAATAAATTGCTCAGGTGCGTGGGCGGTGGTTAGGTTGGCAAGTACGTCTTTTGATGTGGTGATCATTATATCACTGCTAAGCTTTTGGCTTGCAGAGTAACCTGGCTGAGGTGAATGAAGTACAAAACCTCGGTCGGTTTTAACCGGACCACCTGCAAACACAGAGACTTGCGCGGCTTGTTGGGTTTTGTCGTTGTCTATTTCTATTTTATCTAAAAGCTCACCAACGGTCACATCAATAGGCTGGTTGATCACCAATCCCATAGCCCCATCTTCATTGTGCTCACAAATATAGGTAACGGCACGTTTAAAAAAAGGGTCTTGCATCGACGGCATAGCGATTAAAAAATGATTTTCTAATGATTGCATAGATTTCACCCTTTTAGTTTATGAATACTTATTGAACTTTGAGTATGGCATAGATATATACGTAGCGTATAAAAAGTCCATTAATTGTATGAAATACTTAAATTAATGGACTTTTAAATGGTGTTTATTTAGCGAGCTTACGCTCAATTGCGTCAAACAAAATACCGGTAATAGATATATCGTAAGCGGCTTCAATTTCACGTACGCAGGTTGGTGCTGTTACGTTAATTTCGGTGAGCTTGTCGCCAATAATATCTAACCCTACAAACACTAACCCTTTTTCTTTAAGCGTAGGGGCAACTGCTTGAGCTATTTTAAGGTCTGACTCGCTAAGGGGGCGGGCTTCACCACGGCCACCTGCAGCTAAGTTACCGCGGGTTTCACCATTTTGTGGAATACGCGCTAAACAATACGGAATAACTTCACCATCAACAACCAATACGCGTTTATCACCTTGTTTGATCTCTGGAATGTAATTTTGCACCATGGCAAAGCGACTACCATGCTCAGTTAAGGTTTCGCAAATAACGCCAATGTTTGCATCATCTTCTTTAATACGAAAAATAGATGCGCCGCCCATGCCATCAAGTGGTTTTAAAATAATGTCTTTATGCTCAGCTAAAAACGCGCGTATTTGAGCTTGGCTGCGTGTTACTAGCGTATCTGGCGTATGTTCGCTAAACCACGCTGTAAATAGCTTTTCGTTAGCATCGCGCAGGCTTTGTGGTTTATTAATAATTAATGTACCTTCTTGCTCTGCACGCTCTAAGATATAAGTTGCGTAGATGTACTCCGTATCGAACGGCGGATCTTTTCGCATTAAAATAACGTCTAGGTCGGCAAGCGCGATTGTGGCTTTTTCTTCAAGTTCGTACCACTTTTCGGTGTTGTTAAATACCTGCGCTTTTGCTGCGGTTGCATACGATTTACCTTGGCGAAGCGATAAGTCATCCATCTCCATGTAGTAAATTTCGTAGCCACGTTTTTGCGCTTGCATCATCATTGCAAAACCGGTGTCTTTTTTGATGTTAAATCCACTAATAGGATCAGAAATAATACCTAACTTTATCGCCATGCGCTGTGCCTTAATCTAATTATAATGACTACTAGAGTGCTAATAGTTTTAATATGAGGGTGCCATTGAGCTATTTCAATTAGCTAAATCGCCAAATTGTAATTGTAATGCGCTTAAGACCGTTAAAGCGGCCGTTTCTGTTCGTAAAACGCGCGGCCCTAAGCGAATATCAACAAAGTGCTGATCTTTAGTTTGCAGCATTTCTTCATCAGTAAAGCCGCCTTCAGGGCCTACTAAAAAGCGTACACCGGCGCTTGGAACGGTTATTGTTTTAATGCTGTGCTCGGCACGAGGGTGCAAAGTGAGCTTAATGGCGTCTGTTTGTTGTTCAAGCCATTGCTTTAAATCAACCGGTGTGTGAACAACTGGCACAAAGTTACGCCCCGATTGTTCGGCGGCTGAAATTGCAATTTTTTGCCATTGTTGGTGTTTTTTTTCTAACCGGTCGCCACTGAGTTTAACGCCACAGCGCTGACTAAAAATAGGGGTGATTTCGCTAATGCCAAGTTCAACAGATTTTTGGATGGTAAAGTCCATTTTGTCGCCACGTGATACGCATTGCCCTAAATGAATTTTAAGCGGCGACTCGACATCATGCTCATCAAAACGTTGTGGCATAACAACAACTGATTTTTTAGTTACCTCAATAATTTCACTGAAGTATTCACCGCCTTCGCCATTAAAAATAGACACATGTTCGCCTACTTTCATGCGCAATACGCGGCCAATATGGCCCGCTGCATCGTCGTTTAAAGAAACCGGGGTGTTTAAGGCAATACTCGATGCCTGATAAATATGAGGTACTCGCATGGGGGTCACTTATTTTATAGCGTAAAGGTGTATAGCGCTATGGTAAGTAAGCAGGGCGTTGTACGCAATTATTTATTTTTGTTTAAGTGCCTTGGCAAGTGCGATTAAATCTTTAGGTGTTTCGGCAATATCGGTATCGCACGATAAGTGATTTTTAAAGCCTTCGTCAGTAATACGATTAAATATATAGCCGTTGTCGTCAAAGCTAACTACGTAGCGTTTTTCATGCAGGGAGTTATATATAAAACGTTGTTTGTCGTCGGCAAGTAGATAGTCGGTGTTATTAAATAATACGCCCTGAATATCGTGGTGCTCGTGCAGGTAAGTGGCCAGTTCAGATACGCTAATTTCGTTTTCTAGGTCGCAATAGCAATAGTCTTTAATGAGTTCGTCAAACATCATTTTTACTAGCTTACGGGTGTTACTGCCTGCAACTATTAAGGTGCTGGGTGTATTGGGTGCCGCGTGCTTAAAATAATACTCGGCAAATGTACGACTAAATTCGTTATCTATATCAATTAACAAATAGTTAGTTACTTCAAATGACATAGGGCCCCGTTGCTTTATGCAAATGTGTTATGCCAGTTAACTAAATACGGGGCGCTTGGCGACTTATTTAATAGCGTGGCGTTAAAGTGAAAACATGCTAATAAGTAAATAGCCTATAGCACAAAAAACAGCAAACTCAATGCATGCTATGCCTATATTGTCCTGATGGTCGACCTCTAAGGCGGCATCAATATTGGGTAATGAAATGGCTTTTATTACAAAACTTAAACAATATAGTAACACCCACATTACACCGCAATGCATTACCAGTGTAAATATATTTTCGACCATTTTTCCATTTTGAAAAGCCGCACTAGATAATCCTGCATACACGGCTAGGGCTAAACCTATTGATTTTCCTGCGTATCTAATGCCAATAGAGGTGTTTTCAAGGTTAAAGTTACTTTGCAGTGAGGCACCTTGGTTTGCTTTAGCGAAGCGGTATTCACGGATTTTACTATCTAGTGCAAACATCCCTTGTAGCGTAAAAAAGCTAACAAAAGCAATAAGTAAGTTACTAAACCCTTGTGCGTGAGTCCAGGTATACAAGCCAAGTGCAATAATACAGTTGGCTAATAACATACCAGAATCAACCAATGCAGCGCATACATTTTGCTTTAATATAGCAGCTTCTTCATTAAATCTATGTAATATCCACTTTCTATGAATTAAATGTCCGGCTTTTATAAATGTAAATAATAGAACAATTAAAATAACCACTTTTAATGGATTATGTTGTGCCGTACTCATACTTATTTCATCAAATAAAAACGCCATAGTGGCAATAACCACGGTAATTTCTGAGGCGAAACTAATCCCCATTGCAAAATTATCATGCTGCGCTAGTTCATCTTTAAGTGCCTGTTTTGCTTTTATTTGAGCGACAATTCTAAGACTAAAAATAGTAATGCATATAACCGCAAAACTAATGGCAATCGCAACTAAACTAGTGTTAGATAATGATAAATATGACATGCTGATCCTAAGTAGAGATAACCTTTCTTGGTTTTAGTTATTCTAGTATGGTTAGCGCATATATAAAAGAGAGGATTGATGAGTAACAAAATGCAACTTCCTATTCAATTACAAAAACTTGGCTCAACACGCTTTGCACAGCTGTATCCGCAGCAACCTATACAAGAAGAAGTTGTAAAATTATGTGCTTTGAGCGACTTTGCTTTTCGCAGTTTAGAGTCGCAACCTCAATTAAAAGACTGGTTAATAAACCCCGATGAGCAATTTAGCCGAGATGTTCCCGCGCCATTCGACGGCCTTGACTTACAGCAGGTAGATGAAAACCAGTGCAATAGGATTTTAAGACAGTATCGAGAAAAATACTGGTTAAAAGTAGCGTACCTCGATTTGTGTTGCGATAACCCAATCAGTGACAGCATAAAATACATAAGCCTATTAGCTGATATGCTTATTAATAGCGCAAATAGATGGGCCCATGCGCAAACGGCAAAAACAGCAGGGGAGCCATTAGATGAGCAAGGTAACTCTTTGCCTTTAATGGTTTTAGGCATGGGTAAATTGGGCGGCCACGAGCTTAATTATTCATCAGATATAGATTTGATTTTTGCCTACCCGCGCAATGTACCGACCCAAGGTGGGCGTAAACGTATTGAAGCCCAAGTGTTTTACACCAAAGTAGCGCAAAAACTGATTAATGCACTTAATCAAGTAACCGGTGATGGCCAAGTATTTAGGGTTGATATGCGCTTGCGCCCATTTGGTGAAAGTGGGCCTTTAGTGATGAGCTTTCACGCCATAGAAGATTACTACCAGGAGCAAGGGCGCGATTGGGAGCGTTACGCCATGTTAAAAGGGCGGCTAATTGGCACACCCAATCAATATTGGGATGAATTTATTCAACTTTTAAAGCCCTTTGTTTATCGTCGATATATTGATTTTTCGGTGATCGAATCGCTGAGAAAAATGAAGCTTATGATAGCCCAAGAGGTTCGCCGAAAACGCCTGACCAACAATATAAAACTAGGTGCTGGTGGCATTCGCGAGGTTGAATTTATTGTACAAGCTTTACAAATGGTCCGTGGTGGGCGAGAAGCTAACTTACAAACCCAATCGTTACTGTATGCCTTAGAGCAGTTAACGTTAAACCAAGCGATGGATGAGCAAGAAGCGAATGAGCTAAAGCGCAACTACTTACACTTGCGTAAAGTAGAGCAATACTTGCAAATGTTTGACGATCAACAAACACAAACCCTGCCCGATGATGAGCTTAATCAAGAGCGCTTAAATTACTTACTCGAGTCTGAAAGTTTTAACCATACCATGAGCGATATTGAGCAGGTTATGGCCAAAATTCACGATGAATTTTTATTGGTGATAGGGGAGGAAACCGTTCCCCTTGATACCTGCGAAGGTGCGTTTATAAGTGCTTGGGATCATGGTGATGTTAGCTTTTTAAACGATATAAAAGAGCAATGGCAAGTGCCACTTCATGATTTTAAACAACGTTTGAGTAAGGTAAATATAGGGAATCGTGGGCGAGATATTCTCGACAAACTAATGCCTTTATTGCTCAAACAGCTTAGTGACTTTAATGCCAGCGGTGAAACATTTACCTTGGTATGCCAAATTTTAAATAAAATTGTATCGCGTACTGCTTACCTTGAATTGCTTTACGAAAACCAAGGTGCGCTAAAGCAGCTTGTTTTATTATGTTGCCATAGTAAATGGATAGGGGAGCATATTTCCCGTTATCCTATTTTGCTTGATGAGCTAATAGACCCTGCTGCGCTTTACAAACCTACGCCGTTGAGCGCCTATAAAGATGAAATACGGCAATATTTTTTGCGTATAGAACACGACGACCTAGAGCTACAAATGGAAGCGCTTAGGCAGTTTAAGCAAACACATCAATTACGTATTGCGGCTGCCGATGCAACCGGTGTGATTGATGTTATGAAAGTAAGCGATCACTTAACGGCTCTTGCCGAGGCTGTGGTAGACCAAGCCGTTAATATAGCGTGGTATAACACGGTTAAGCGCTTTGGCATGCCACCAAATACAGATGATGAACACAAAGGCTTTGCCGTTATTGCGTACGGTAAAACGGGCGGCTTTGAAGTAGGCTACGACTCCGACTTAGACCTTGTGTTTGTGCATAATCACGACGGTAATAGCAGCACCAATGGCGATAAATCGATTACCTCACGACAGTTTTATTTAAAACTTGCACAGCGCTTAATGCATTTATTTAATACCCGTACCGCCTCGGGCATATTGTATGAGCTTGATACACGCCTGCGCCCTGAAGGCGCCTCTGGTTTATTGGCTATTAACTTAGAGAGCTTTAATCATTATCAGCAAACCCAAGCATGGACTTGGGAGCACCAAGCGCTTGTGCGCGCCCGCGTTATATTAGGCCAAGATGAGCTAAGAGCGCGCTTTGCACAAATTCGTAAAGAGATATTATGTGCCCCACGCGATGTAGATACACTTAAGCAGGATGTGCTTAAAATGCGCGAAAAAATGCGCACGCACTTAGCTAAGGGAAACTCTGAGCAATTTGATTTAAAACAAGATGTAGGCGCCATGACCGACATTGAATTTATAACTCAATACCTAGTGCTCAAAAACGCGAATCAGTTTAGCCAGCTAACGGTGTTTTCCGATAATGTAAGAATACTTACAGACGCTGCTGCGATTGGTTGTATCACTAAAACCCAAAAGCAGCAGTTAATCCAGGCGTATATTGATTATCGCTCACGTTATCACGTTTTAAGCCTAAATCAGCAAGGTCGCTTGGTGTCGCGTAAGGAGTATCAAACCGATATAGAAAGTGTAACGGCATGCTGGAATGCAATATTTGAACTAGGGCGTGTTGATCTTTGCGGATTGAAATTTGTTCAATCTAGGGACGATTAAATCGCGGCGCGAGGTTTGTAACCTAGTGGGCTAAGTAAAAACCGAGCAACAAAGAGTTTATCGCCCCTAGGCAGAACCCGAAGGGCAGCGCATGTTTGGCATTTATGCTGCGTTATCGCCTATTTATGTGGAATAACCACACTTCATAGGCTCTGTCTTGCCTAAAAACCAAACATGCTGCTGCAAATTTAACCATCAAAGTTCAACACGCCCTCGAAACATAAACACTAAAAACCCAAGCACAGGCTTGGGTTTTTATTATGTATGGGTTTGGTTTATTTACGCTGCTAAGTATTAAGCTTTAAACAATTGCTGCGCACAAATTCAGAAGGTAATTCAGTGATCACCGCTGCGCGCTGTTTGTGGCAAAGGTAGGTATACACTTCGTATTCAAAGTCATCATTAATTGCGCGGCCAACTTGATAAAGCGCTGAGGTAAAACTGCTATCAACCCTAAAATGATCTTTTACAACGTAGTCTTTACTCAAATACCAATATAATTGAATACCTTCGCTTTTAGCGTATTGGTTAAGTACGTCTTTTAACGTTGAGCCGTTTTCAAAGCGTCTTGGTGCACTTGTTCCTGTCCAGCTAGCAGGCATAGGGTCAACGGCTCTGCCGCGCTCTGCTAAAACACGATCAAGTGTTTGCTCGGGCTTTTTAAGTTGTAGTACAAACTTATCGCGCTCCCTATCGGATTTAACTTGGTTACGGATAGACGAATAAAAGCGTGAAAGCCCCTCGGCGGCTGCGTTTTTACTCTCTTTTATGTCAAACAATGGACCCGTACCAACTAACACATAGGTAGCTAGTAAGATTAATGCAACTGCTAGTATTAAATGCTTAACCCAAAACCACATAACTCATGCTCATTTATTATCATTATTTATTTATACCACTACTTTTTATAAAAAGAAGGGGTATTTTTATCAGGGCGTGTTTTAAAACGGCGGTGCAGCCACATGTATTGCTCAGGCGCAGCGTTAATTGATTGCTCAACGCGCTGATTTACACGTGTTACATCTGCTTTATCATCGCCGCTTGGGAAATTTTCAAGCTCAGGTACTATTTCTAAATGGTACTTACCGTGCTCATCACGACGACTAATTAGGCTCATGGTTTCGCAGTGTTTACTTGCTGCAAACAGTAATGTACCTGTGGTGGTGGCTGTATCTGGCACTGCGTAAAAAGGCACAAATTCACAGCGGTTACGGCCGTAGTCTTGGTCGGGTAGGTAATAACACACCTTTTTATTTTTTAGTGACTTTAACAAGCCTTTTACGTCTTTTCGTCCAATTAAATACTCGTTAGAACGAAGGCGGCCATTGGTTGTAAAGTATTCCATGAGTGCATTGTTATGTGGGCGGTAAAACCCCAGCCCTTGGCATTTGGTGCCCATAACACGACTCGCCATTTCTAAATGCAAAATATGCGGCACCAATAGCAATACGCCTTTACCTTGAGCCTGCACGCGCTCAAAGTGCTCTAATCCTTTGATAGAGCCATACGCTTTTTTAACGCGCCACTGCGGCCACCACCAGGCCATGCCAGTTTCAACCATGGCAATTCCGGTGTTTTCCATGTTTTTTAGCACAAGCTGATGTTGCTCGGCTTCGCTCATATCAGGAAAACACAGCTTTATATTAACCTCGGCAATATGGCGACGACGTTTCATAAATTTATGTACTAAGCGCCCCAATAACTTACCTAAGCTAAGCTGAATTTTTTGTGGCAACCACGAAATCAAATACAAAAAGAAAACGCCAATCCACGTTAGCCAATAACGAGGGCCTAAAAACGAGGCTTTAAAAGGAGATGAGGTGACCACAAAATACTCTCTAAAATAAAAACGCTAGTTTAACGCTTAGTGTTATAAAATACAAAAAGCCAGCAATGGCTGGCTTTAAACGTTACTCTTTAACTTATTAGGCTTTTTTTAAGCCTTGGTTAATACCCAGTAAATCGGCACTTGTTAGTGTACCTGCAGCTTGCTTTAAGCGAAGCGTAGATAACACGTAACGATAGCGTACATCAGCTAGGTTACGTTTTGCATCATACAAGTTTTGCGTGCTTACAAGCACATCAACAATAGTACGCGTGCCTACTTCAAAGCCAGCTTCTGTTGCTTTAAGCGCACTTTGCGCTGATACCACGGCTTGCTCTAGAGCTTTGTAAGTCGCGATGTCTGATACAACTTGGTTGTATGAGGTAATAACGGTACGCGTTACGGCGCGGTAATTTGTTTCGTAATCTTGGCTGGCTGAAACATAAAACGCACGGGCTTGTTTAGTTGCAGCTACGGTTGCGCCGCCTGTGTACAGAGGAACACTTAAATTAACGGCAACAGATGTTGAGTCGGCACGAGGTTGGTCGTTAAAGCTTAAACCATTTATATTTTGGTCAGTTAAAGAATCACCGTAGCTGGCATCAAGTGTTAGCTTTGGGTAGTGGCCAGCTTTAGCAAGCGTGATCTGATCCTTAGCAATATCAACCGTGACTTTAGCCACTTGTAAGCTGATATTATTGTTCTCAGCTACTTTTACAAAGTCAGTCGATTTTTTAACCGGTTTTACTGTTGAAAATGTTTCGGTGTTTAAAAAATCAAGTTTTGCGTGGTACTTACCGGTTATTTCGCGCAGTTGCTCGCGTGCGGTTTCAACGGCATTACTGGCAATAATTTCTTGTGCTACTGAGTTATCGTATTGTGCTTGCGCTTCGTGAACATCTGTAATTGCTGTAAGGCCAACTGCGTAGCGCTGTTTTGTTTGCTCTAACTGGCGTTCAATGGCACGCTTTTCGGCTTGCACAAATTCAAGGTTATCAATGGCGCTTAATACGTTAAAATAGCCTTCAGCAACGCGCACAATTAAGTTTTGTTTTGCGTTATCGTATTGCGCATTGGCTTGCAGCGCTTGTTTTTCGGCAATATCGAGTGTATTCCATGCGCCTAAGTCGAATAAGGTTTGGCTTAAACTAACACCACGCGTGAATTGGTCGGTATCGCTGTTTATTTTAACTTGGTCAGCTAAATCACCGACGCTTTGAAAAGAGGTAGAATCGCTTTTTTCATAGCCCATGCTTACGCCAATTTGCGGCAGTAATGCACTCATTGCTAAATCGCTCTCGTAAGATTGCGCATCTGCTTGGGCTTTTGCTTTTAAAACAGTGGGATCGTTAGCAGTAGCAATTTCAAAAACTTGCATTAAATCTTCAGCACTTGCTGTGGTTGTGCCTAATGCGCACGACAAACTAACGAGCGCTGCAAGGATGTTCTTTTTCATGTTAGGTTCAGTCCTTAGACAAATTTTGTACTAAAAGCATGGTAACGTGTTTTGCTTAATAACTAAAAAAGAAATTAGTAAAACTGTATGTTCAAATGTAACAGAATATATTAACAAACTTTAATCGTTTAAATAAGCGGGATGTATAATATGGCAGATAAAAGCTTGGTTCAATTTACACATAAAGATGTGAGCTTAAAAGCAGTTAAAAGTCTGTATAATGGCTTTTTTAAGGTGGATATGTATGAGTTTGAGCATAGCCTGTTTAATGGTGGTACATCGCAACTTATAAAGCGCGAAATACTAGAGCGGGGTGATGCAATCGCTGTTCTACCTTATGATGTAACTACGCAAAGTGTACTTTTAATAGAGCAAATACGTATTGGCGCTATTAACAGCAAACACTCGCCCTGGCTGCTAGAATGTATTGCCGGTATGACCGATGGCAGTACCGATTACGAAGGGGTGGTAAAAAAAGAAGCCTATGAAGAGGCTGGACTTGAGCTTACTGACCTTGAATTTATGCTCTCTTACCTTTCAAGTCCGGGCGGTACCACTGAGCGCTTACATTTATACCTAGCACGGGCAGATTTAAGCCAAGTACAAAGTGGTGTATATGGCCTTGAAAGCGAAGGTGAAGACATTAAAACTCATATTTTAAGCCTTGATGATGCGCTTTCGCGCCTCAATAACGGTGAAATAGATAACGCGGCAACGGTAATCTGTTTACAGTGGTTGGCGTTAAATCGTGAAAAAATAAGCAGTAAGTGGACATAATTTTAACTTTTTAATACGGCGGTACTTTGACAGCACTTTTAGCAACCCAACGATATATTCAGAGCCTCCCAAAGTACATGACGCTTTGCGAGCATAATTACGTACGTCTTTCAAAACTATTACCTAAAGAGCGCAGCGCTAATAGTGTGCGTAAAGTTAAATTAGGTCATAGTGAATTTGCCATTATCATTGACGATAGTGCTAAGTACACACTGGATATTTCTATCAAACAGCTAACAGGGATGGTTAAAGGCGTTTCTCCTTTGTATTTAACAGTCAGGCTTTATCAAGATGCAAAAGTGGCTGAAATTATTCACCACGATTACCATCAACGGATAAAGCCATCTTATGGTTATCCAAATCCTAAAATGCACCAAAAAGATGAAAAGTATCAACTTAATGCATTTTTATATGACTGGTTAGTGGCCTGTGTAGAGCATGGCCGAGCAGTACTAAACTGGGATATAAACAATGGCTTGGTTTGATGAGCATTATCACTTTAACCGCTCATCGCTGCGTGTTGCGCATATAACCGATAGCCATTTATTTGCCGACCCTAACGCAGAGTACTTTAACGTAAACACCGCCGCGCATTTTGCACAAGCATTAGCGCACATGGCCACGCAGTCATTAGATGCGGTTATATTTGGTGGTGATTTAACACAAGATCATAGTTTTGAATCTTATTTATTATTTGCTGAGCTTATTAATAACGCTGATTTGACCTGCCCAGTATTTTGGGTACCAGGCAATCATGATGAGATTGCCATGCTTAATCGCATCAGTGGTGGGCAAATAGTGTCGGCTAAACGCATTATCGCACAAGGATTTGAGCTGCTACTTATAAATTCAAAAGGCCCTACACCTGCAGGGTGGGTGTCTAGCGAGCACTTAAATGAAATCGCGGATTGTTTAGCAAGTTCGCAATCGCAGCATGTGGTGTTTTGTCATCACAACCCGCTTGCTATTAATGGCTACCTTGATAAACACATGCTTGAAAACGGCCCGCAATTATTAAACGTGTTAGTTAATAGCGCTAATGTAGCGGCGTTGCTGCACGGTCATGTGCATAATCACTATACGCAAACTTTTAGAGAGCTGAGTATTTATGCAACGCCCGCCAGTTCGGTGCAATTTACAAAAAATTGCCCGCAATGGCAGCAAGAAAACCACGGCCCCGCTTATCGAATGTTGCATTTAACTACACAGGACAATGCTTTAACAGTTAAAACGGATGTTGTATGGTTAAACGCGTAATTTATATTCATGGCTTTAATAGTTCTGAAAAATCATATAAAGCTGTGCGCTTTGGCGAGCTTATGGCAAACTATGACGTTGACTATTGCGTACCGCGTTTAAATCACGAGCCCTTACAAGCTATTTTACAGCTTGAGCATTTATTAACGCCAGATACCGCGTTACTTGGGAGCTCACTAGGTGGGTTTTATGCCACCTACTTGTCGCAGCGTTATAACCTGCGAGCAGCATTAATAAACCCAGCAGTAGCACCGTTTAACTTATTAGCGCCGCTTATTGGCCACAATTATAATCCGTATCAAGATTATCATTATGAGTTAAATACCAGCCACATGGATGCTTTAAAAGCATTGTATGTGCCTAAATTAACATCCCCCGAACTGCTCTATTTGTTGCAGCAAACGGGAGATGAAGTGTTAAATTATCAACACGCAGTAAATTATTTTTCACAATGCAAACAGTTAGTTGAGTTTGGTGGCGATCACAGCTTTGTTGGTTTTGAACGCACCTTAGATAGTATTGTAGAGTTTCTTAAATTACCTAAAACAAATTAGCCTAAGCGCATATAAAGATAAAAATTATGAGTCAGCAAAATTATAACGCCGAAGCCATTGAGGTTCTCAATGGATTAGAGCCGGTAAAACGCCGCCCTGGTATGTATACCGACACGGTACGTCCAAATCATTTAGGCCAAGAGGTTATCGATAACAGTGTCGATGAAGCCATGGCGGGCCATGCCACTAAAATTGATGTGATCTTACACGAAGATAACTCTCTTGAAGTTATAGACGATGGCCGTGGTATGCCTATAGATATTCACCCTGAGGAAGGTATTCCTGGGGTGGAGCTGATTTTTACCAAGCTGCATGCAGGTGGTAAATTCTCTAACAAAAACTATCAGTTTTCGGGCGGTTTACACGGGGTAGGTATTTCGGTTGTAAATGCGTTATCGCATCGTGTTGAAGTAACGGTAAGGCGCGACGCTCAACAATTTAGAATGGCCTTTGAAAACGGTGATAAAGTTGAAGACTTAAATGTCATTGGCACTGTTGGTAAGCGCAACACCGGTACAACCGTTCGATTTTGGCCCGATGCGAGTTACTTTGACTCAGCTAACTTTTCAATTACTAAATTAAACCACCTATTAAAAGCTAAAGCGGTTTTATGCCCAGGCTTGCGCATTAAGTTTGTTAATAAGCAAACTAAAGAAACTCAAGAATGGTTTTACGAAACAGGCTTAAAGGATTACTTAATTGAAGCTGTTAAAGGCTTTGAAGTACTGCCAAAAGACCCATTTGTAGGCGAGTTTTCAAGCTCGATTGAAGGGGCTGATTGGGCTGTTGTATGGCAACCTGAAGGCGGCGAATCGATTGCTGAGAGCTATGTAAACCTTATTCCTACCGCACAAGGTGGTACACACGTAAATGGTTTGCGCCAAGGCTTACTTGAAGCAATGCGCGAATTTTGTGAATTTAGAAACTTATTACCGCGTGGCGTAAAGCTTACCCCAGATGATATTTGGGAGCGCTGTAGCTATGTGTTATCGGTAAAAATGCAAGACCCACAATTTGCCGGCCAAACCAAAGAAAAGCTTTCCTCTCGCTCATGTGCAGCGTTTGTATCGGGTGTGGTTAAAGACTCATTTAGCTTATGGTTAAACGAGCACACAGACACTGCAGAATTGCTTGCAGAACTGTGTATTTCAAATGCACAGCGCCGATTGCGAGCGGCTAAAAAAGTAGTGCGCAAACGCGTTACCTCAGGCCCTGCGTTACCCGGTAAACTAACCGACTGTAGTGCCGCCGATAACGACCGTACCGAACTATTTTTGGTAGAGGGTGACTCAGCAGGTGGCTCGGCTAAGCAGGCACGTGATCGTGAGTTTCAGGCAATAATGCCACTGCGCGGTAAAATTTTGAATACGTGGGAAGTTGAATCAGGGCAAATATTAGCCTCGCAAGAGGTGCATGATATTTCGGTGGCGCTGGGTATTGACCCTGACTCAACTGATTTAACCGGCCTGCGTTATAATAAAATTTGTATATTGGCCGATGCTGACTCGGATGGACTACACATTGCCACCTTATTGTGTGCTTTGTTTGTGCGTCATTTTCCGCAACTGGTTAAAACAGGACATGTATACGTAGCTATGCCACCGCTGTTTAGAATCGACATTGGTAAAGAGGTGTATTACGCCCTCGATGAAGATGAAAAAACAGGTATTTTGGCCCGCATAGAAGCAGAGAAAAAACGCGGTAAAGTAAACGTGCAACGATTTAAAGGGCTGGGCGAAATGAACCCGCTGCAGCTGCGCGAAACGACAATGGACCCAAATACTCGCCGCTTAGTGCAACTTACGCTAGATGAAGAAGAGCAAACATTAGAAATGATGGATATGCTACTTGCTAAAAAGCGCTCGTCAGACAGACGCCAGTGGCTAGAAGATCACGGTAATAAAGCACAGGTATAATAGGCTTGTGTTTAACACTTGGAGAGGCAAATGAATAAAATACTAGGAAGTTTATTATTGCTTGGCTTAACAACAGCCCCAGCGATGGCAAAAGACATACTAGACAAACTCACCGTAGCACCTGGGTTTGAGGTAAGCTTATTTGCTGATGATGTTGAAAATGCACGCCAAATAGCAGTATCAAAAAAAGGCATTGTTTACGCAGGTTCGCGCAAAGCAGGAAATGTGTATGCGTTAATCGATCATAACAGTGATGGCATAGCAGATAAAAAAATGGTGATTGCTGAGGGGCTAAATATGCCCTCTGGTTTAGCAATTAAAGATGGCGATTTATACGTAGGTGAAGTACACCGTATTATTCGCTTTAAAAACGTAGACACGCAGTTAAAAGACCCTAAATTTGACGTGGTTTACAACGCGTTGCCATCGGATCGTCACCACGGGTGGAAGTTTTTACGCTTTGCACCCACTGGCGAGCTTATTATTCCGGTTGGTGTTCCGTGTAATATATGCGCCGAAGATGAGCGTTACGGGCGTATTTTTGCACTTGATGTAGAAACAAAACAAATTAAAACAATAGCCCAAGGGGTACGCAACTCAGTGGGGTTTGACTTTCATCCAAGCACGCAAGCATTATGGTTTAGCGATAACGGCCGCGACATGATGGGTGATGATATTCCACCTGATGAAATTAATCGCGTAAGTAAAGAAAACGAGCATTTTGGTTTTCCTTATGTTCACGCCGGTGCCATTGTAGATCCTGAGTTTGGTAAAGGTAAAAACATTAGCGACTACAGCCCGCCAGCGCTTGCGCTAGGTGCTCACGTTGCGCCCCTTGGTATTCATTTTTATACCGGTAAACAGTTCCCGGGTTCTTACAAAGAGCAGCTATTTGTTGCTGAACATGGCTCGTGGAATCGTACTAAAAAATCAGGTTATAAAGTGGCTGTAGCTAATGTAGAGCAAGGGCGTATTACTAAATACACGCCATTTATTACCGGCTTTATGCATAACGAAACAACCTTTGGACGCCCAGTTGCATTTGCACAATTAAATGACGGCAGTCTGCTAATAAGCGACGATTACGCAAACGTGATCTACCGCGTAAGCTATAAGAAAAACTAGGTAAGCTTTAATGAGTGATACAGATACCTTGCTAATGCAAGGAATTGAACAACAAACAATGGGGCGTTTTACTGAAGACGCCTACTTAAATTACTCTATGTACGTAATTATGGACCGTGCATTACCGCATGTTGGTGATGGTTTAAAACCGGTTCAACGTCGTATTATTTATGCTATGAGTGAGCTGGGTTTATCGGCCGCTGCTAAATATAAAAAATCGGCTCGTACGGTAGGTGATGTATTAGGTAAATACCACCCGCATGGCGACAGTGCCTGTTACGAGGCTATGGTATTAATGGCACAGCCGTTTTCTTACCGTTACCCATTAGTCGATGGGCAAGGTAACTGGGGGGCAGCAGATGACCCTAAATCGTTTGCGGCAATGCGTTATACCGAAGCACGCTTATCAAAGTTCTCTGAGGTATTACTTAAAGAGCTAGGGCAAGGCACCGTTGATTGGACGCCAAACTTTGACGGCACTATGGACGAGCCATTAGTGTTACCGGCGCGCTTACCGCATATTTTGTTAAATGGCGTAACGGGTATTGCAGTAGGTATGGCAACCGATATTCCACCACATAATGTGCGTGAAGTAGCCAGTGCCTGTTGTTTATTACTTGATAAGCCTAAAACCGAGCTTGATGAGTTACTTGAGCTTGTGCACGCACCTGATTATCCAACCGACGCTGAAATAATTACCCCAAAAGCCGATATTCATAAAATATACAAAACCGGCCGAGGCTCAATTAAAATGCGCGCGGTGTATACTGAAGAGCATGGCGATATTGTTATTACGGCGCTACCGCATCAGTGTTCAGGGGCTAAAGTGCTTGAGCAAATAGCAGCGCAAATGAATGCTAAAAAGCTGCCAATGGTCGCTGATTTACGAGATGAGTCTGATCACGAAAATCCAACCCGTATTGTGATTGTACCGCGTTCAAACCGCATTAAAGCTGAGCCGTTAATGGCGCACCTATTTGCCACCACCGACCTTGAAAAAAACTACCGTGTAAACTTAAACATGCTAGGCCTTGATGGCCGCCCGCAAGTAAAAGACCTACGCAGTATTTTATCTGAGTGGCTAACGTTTAGACGCGAAACAGTACGTAGGCGCTTACAGCACCGTTTAGATAAAGTACTGGCACGATTGCATATTTTAGAAGGTTTACTTGCTGCCTTTTTAAATATTGATGAAGTGATTGAAATTATTCGCACAGAAGATAAACCAAAACCTGTGTTGATGGAGCGCTTTGATTTAACCGATACTCAAGCCGAAGCCATTTTAGAATTAAAACTTCGTCATTTAGCAAAACTAGAAGAGTTTAAAATACGTGGCGAGCAAGATGAGCTGGCCAAAGAACGTGACAAGTTAGAGCAAACGCTTGGCTCAGACCGTCGTATGTCAACGCTTCTTAAAAAAGAAATTCAAGAAGCGGCCGACATGTATGGCGACGATCGCCGCTCACCTGTTATTGAGCGCGTAGAAGCTAAAGCACTGAGTGAAAAAGATTTAATTCCTTCAGAGTCAGTAACAGTCGTGCTTTCTGATAAAGGCTGGGCACGTGTTGGTAAAGGCCATGACATTGATGTAGAAGGGCTTAATTACCGTGCTGGCGATGAATACAAAGCCTCCGCTAAGGGTAAGAGTAATCAGCCTGCGGTATTTTTAGACTCAGCAGGGCGTGCATTTGCAACCGATGCACACAGCTTGCCTTCGGCACGTAGCCAAGGCGAGCCAATGACTGGGCGCTTTAACCTCACCACTGGAGCTAATTTTGAGCACGTGGTAATGGGTGAAGATAATCAAGTGCTACTTATGGCCTCTGACGCGGGTTATGGTTTTATTACTGACTTTAAAGACCTAGTAAGTAAAAATAAAAACGGTAAAGCCTTGGTGAGCGTGCCTAAGGGCGGAATTTTACTCTCACCAATCAGAGTAAACGATGTAGCAACCGATTACTGCATGGCCATTTCGAACGAAGGACGCATGCTGTTGTTCCCACTGCGCGACTTACCAAAACTGGGTAAAGGTAAAGGCAATAAAATTATCTCTATACCAGGGGCTAAAGTGCAAGCACGTGAAGAGTTTGTCAAAGTGCTGGCGGTGGTACCACAAGGCAGTAGCGTTACCCTTCATGCTGGTAAACGAAAGCTAACGCTTAAACCGAGTGACCTGGAGCATTATCATGGTGAGCGCGGGCGTAGAGGTAATAAGTTACCGCGAGGCCTGCAGCGTGTTGATGAAGCAGTGGTGGAGTTTACGCCGGCAGATGAGCAAAATGATGACACATTAGTCGAAGAATAAACCCGTAATATATACCTCTAACGGCCTGCTTTTGCAGGCCGTTTTTGTTTATGCTGTATTTTTCAGCTTACAGCTGTTCGCTATTGTCTCGTGATCGTCATAAAATCACGTTATAATAGTGAAATATGCGTGGCTTATAGCGCATTGCACACACATTTTGGAGAGAAGTTTGTTAGCTGTTATACGTATTTTAATTATGGTGCTGTTTATATTTTTCAGCTGCGTGTTTGGGTTGTTATTGTCGATTGTGAGACCGTTTCACCCTAATAATGTGCATGTGATAGCCGGCTGGTTTGGCTCAATGGCTAAAATGTTAGGGGTTAAACTTGTCCTTAAACGCCACCCTGATGCGCTCAATACTGGCCCTGCGGTTTACCTATCAAACCATCAAAACAATTACGATTTATTTACTGTATCGGCTATGGTGCCTGAAAACTGCGTTAGCTTAGGCAAAAAAAGCTTAAAGTGGATCCCATTTTTTGGACAACTTTACTGGTTGTCGGGCAACATATTGATTGATAGAGCTAATCGCTCAAAAGCGGCAGGTACAATTTCAAAAGCCGCTGAAAAAATCAAACAAAAAGGCCTATCTATTTGGGTATTTCCCGAAGGCACAAGAAGCTATGGCCGCGGTTTACTGCCATTTAAAACCGGCGCATTTCACACCGCTTTAAGCGCAGATGTACCCATAGTACCGGTATGTATGAGCACAACTGATAAAACTATTAAGCTAAACCGCTGGGATAATGGTACAATTTACATTGAAATGTTAGCGCCTATATCACTTGATAAAAAAGTGAGTGCCCGTGAACAGGCCACCCAAGTGCATAGTATTATGGCTGCTAAAATAACTGAATTAGATGCTCAAGCGAGAGATAAATAATGGAAAACTGGCGTGAAATAAGTGAAGACATTGTAAGTTCACTACTTGAAGATGGCTCTGATCCTGAAATACTTTATGAAGTTGAGCATCATTTTGTATGCGAAGATTTTAGCAAATTAGAGCAAGCGGCACTGGCTGCCTTTAAATTAGGCTACGATGTTGAAGAACCGGCAGAGCTTGAGCTAGAAGATGGCAGCAAAATTTGGAGCTTTGATATTGTAGTCGAAGCTGAGCTAGACGTTGAAGTTATAATGGAAGACGTTGATAAACTTGCAGCGCTAGCTGTTGAGTGTGACGTTGAATACGACGGTTGGGGCACTTACTTTCAAGAGTAAGGCTTTAGCTAGTTGATAAAGGCGAGCATTTATATATGCTCGCTTTTTTTGTGCACAGAGTAAACATGACTCTTTAAACCGCAGCCTATTTTCAGATATTAATTCATTTTTAGTGTAATGGCGTATTAATACCCCCCTTTATTTTGCCTTATTTAACGGCAAAAATTTAACACTTTTCGTGTTACCAATTTTATTTTTGTTATAACCAATTATTATCTTTCATATAAAAAACTTAATTATCCTTAATTTATTCATTAAAAGTTAAGCTTGTTCATATTCCTATTGGTAATAGGGCTTATTTCGACGTACTACTTATTCATTAAATTGAAAAAATATTTTTATTTATTGCTAACCTGTCCCTAATATGTAACCTGCTGAATAGTTATAACTATTTATAAGGTGTAAATGCAAAATTTAATAAAACTAATACTTATTTGCTATTACATCCTCTGTTGACATATTGGTAACAAAGAATATAGCCTTTAGCTCGCCATATGGCATTAATATTGGTAAGGCCAATTTGAGGGTTTTAGATTAATTTTTGTAACCCGAGTGTTCTTGCCAAATCTATTCATACACAAAAATAGAAACCTGTTTACACTGGGTGATCTAAGTTTTAGTGACTGACACAAAACTAGGTAGTTAGGTTATTTTTATATTCAGGTTTAAAGGAATAAAGATAATGATTAACCATAAAAAACTGTTTTTTTACAGCGCAATTGCGACAAGTTCAGCGCTATCTCATGCTGCAACAATTAATAATGCAGGCTTTGAAAGTGGCTTTAGTAATTGGAACGAAACCGACCCAGCAGCTATTTCTTCAGATGCTTACAGTGGCGCAAAATCGTTAAAAATTCAGGGCAGTCCAGCACGGGTTTATCAAGTGGTAGATATACAGCCTAACACTGAATACACCCTAAGTGCTTATGTGCTGGGTAAAGGGCAAATTGGTGTAAACGATTTAAATGGTTTATTTAAAAACCAAACCTTTAATGTTTCTTCGTGGACTAAAGTAACAAAAACATTTACCTCAGCAAACACCAATTCACTTCAGGTTTTTGCTAAACATTACAACAACACCAGCGATGTAAGGTTTGATAATTTTGCCTTGGTTGAGGGCAGCGGCAGTAATGATGGTGGCTCAGATGGCGGCAGCGATAACTCAAATGGTTCAACAATACCTAGCAGCATAACCAGTGGTAGCATTTTTGATTTAGAAGGGGATAACCCAAATCCTCTCGTTGACGATAGCACCTTAGTGTTTGTGCCGTTAGAGGCACAACATATTACGCCTAATGGTAATGGCTGGCGTCATGAGTATAAGGTTAAAGAAAGTTTACGCGTTGCTATGACTCAAACCTATGAAGTGTTCGAAGCTACGGTAAAAGTTGAGATGTCTGATGGCGGAAAAACAATTATATCGCAGCACCATGCTAGTGATACCGGCACTATATCTAAAGTGTATGTGTCGGATACTGATGAATCGGGCTTTAATGATAGCGTAGCGAACAACGGGATTTTTGATGTGTACGTACGTTTACGTAATACCAGCGGTAATGAAGAAAAATTTGCTTTGGGTACAATGACCAGCGGTGATACATTTAACTTGCGGGTGGTTAATAACTATGGCGATGTAGAGGTTACGGCATTCGGTAACTCGTTCGGTATACCAGTAGAGGATGATTCGCAGTCATACTTTAAGTTTGGTAACTACCTGCAATCGCAAGACCCATACACATTAGACAAATGTGGTGAGGCCGGAAACTCTAACTCGTTTAAAAACTGTTTTGAGGATTTAGGCATTACAGAGTCAAAAGTGACGATGACCAATGTGAGTTATACGCGCGAAACTAATTAATTAGTGACTTATTATGGCCACTCAATTGA
>NZ_PNCY01000034.1:0-37450 GCF_005887105.1 Pseudoalteromonas sp. S2893
AGCGTTAAACTTTATCTCGCTAAGGCTGCGCATCTTACGCTTTCCTATTTTTTTGTCAACACTTAATTTTTTAAACTTGAAAGTTTTTAAAACTAAGTTTTACTCGACTCACTAAGTGGTTTGCTTGCCTCGCTAAGCGTTGCCTGCTCTGCCGTCTCAGTGGGGTCGCATTATAGGGAGATCCGAAAACAGATCAACCCTTTTTTAAAGAAAACTTGAAATAAATGACTGTTCGCTGAGTATTTGAGCTAAACGCTCAAAAACTCTACTAAAAGTAGCCTTAAGCCCACTAAATTAGCTAGTTAAAATTAAATATCTCTGTTCGATTGGCTAATTTGCTTTACCACTATCCAAATTACACTGTACATCTACAGTCTGGGGTATGTTTTACAAACCTTATAAGCTCTACTTAGAGGGTTACCGCTTAATTAAGCTTTTTGAGAATGCAGGCTTTATAACTACATTGGTTTAACTAAGTCGGTTTAACAGAATGAAGGTAATAGGTAATTATCAAGTAACTATTTGGAGGGATGTCAAATTTTAGGCATTAAAAAGCCGAGCATTAAGCTCGGCTTTTTGGTGTCTCTTTAAAGACTTACTCTGCAGACTGCGCGTCTTCTTGAACTTCTTCGTTAGTCGCTGGGCGACCTACTAGTTCAATATAAGCCATTGGTGCATTATCACCAGCACGGAAGCCACACTTAAGAATACGAGTGTAACCACCTGGACGGTCTGTATTACGAGGACCGATTTCGCTGAACAATTTACCAACTACTTCATTATCACGCGTGCGAGCAAACGCTAAACGGCGATTTGCTACACTGTCAGTCTTAGCCAGTGTGATTAAAGGTTCAATTACACGGCGTAACTCTTTCGCTTTAGGCAAAGTAGTTTTGATGATTTCATGTTTCACCAAAGAACCTGCCATATTGCTGAACATCGCTTTACGATGGCTACTGTTACGGTTTAATTGACGACCACTCTTACGATGGCGCATGACCCTATCCTTCTAACTAAACTAATATAGTGATTTAGATTATTCAGCTAGGCTTGCAGGCGGCCAATTTTCTAGGCGCATGCCTAGAGAAAGACCACGTGAAGCTAGCACGTCTTTTATTTCAGTTAGAGACTTCTTGCCTAGGTTAGGCGTTTTAAGAAGCTCAACTTCAGTGCGCTGAACTAAATCACCGATATATTGAATTTGCTCGGCTTTCAAACAGTTTGCTGAACGTACTGTTAGTTCAAGATCATCAACTGGACGAAGTAGAATAGGATCGAATTCTGGCTTCTCTTCTTTCTCTTCTGGCTCAGTTACATCACGTAAATCTACGAATGCATCTAATTGCTCAGCTAAGATAGTAGACGCACGGCGGATCGCTTCTTCAGGATCTAAGGTGCCGTTTGTTTCCATATCAATGATTAACTTGTCTAAGTCTGTACGTTGCTCAACACGGGCTGATTCAACCGAGTACGCAATACGTTCAACTGGGCTGAATGATGCATCAAGCAGCAATCGACCAATTGGACGCTCATCGTCATCAGAGGATAAACGACTAGATGCCGGCACATAACCACGACCACGCTCAACACGAATACGCATGCTGATCTCGCTGCTATCTGTCGTTAAATGACAAATAACGTGATCTGGATTAGCAATTGTTACATCGCCATCGTGCTGAATATCAGCCGCAGTCACAGGGCCTACACCAGATTTAGTCAGGGTCAGAAAAACTTCATCTTTGCCTTCTAACGTTACTGCTAGACCTTTTAGGTTTAGTAGTATTTCAATGATGTCTTCTTGTACGCCTTCTTTCGCGCTGTACTCATGCAATACACCGTCGATTTCAACTTCAGTTACTGCACATCCAGGCATAGATGATAACAGTATACGGCGTAAGGCATTACCCAGAGTATGGCCAAAGCCACGCTCTAGTGGTTCTAAAACTACTTTAGAACGCGTTGGGTTGATAGCGTCGATATCGACTAACCTTGGTTTTAGAAATTCTGTAACAGAACCCTGCATTTTATCCTCTCTTAACTCTTAACTTTACTTAGAGTAAAGTTCGACGATTAGTTGTTCATTAATGTCCGCAGACAGATCTGAACGCTCAGGTAGGCGCTTAAAGCTACCTTCCAATTTCTTACCGTCAACTTCAACCCAAGTCGGCTTTTCACGTTGCTCAGCCAACTCTAGAGCAGCGATGATACGTGCTTGTGTTTTAGACTTCTCACGGATTACTACAGTATCTTCTGGAGCAATTACGTATGAAGGAATGTTCACAACACGACCATTAACTAAAATCGCTTTGTGGCTTACTAACTGACGTGCTTCAGCGCGTGTGCTAGCAAAACCCATGCGATATACAACATTGTCTAAACGTTGCTCTAAAAGCTGTAACAAGTTTTCACCTGTATTACCTTTAAGGCGAGCAGCTTCTTTGTAGTAATTACGGAATTGCTTTTCTAATACACCGTAGATACGACGTACTTTTTGCTTTTCACGTAATTGTAAACCGTAATCAGATAAGCGACCTTTACGAGCGCCGTGCTGACCAGGTGCAGTCTCAAGTTTACACTTAGAGTCGATAGCTCTTACGCCGCTCTTAAGGAACAGGTCAGTACCTTCACGACGACTCAGCTTGAGCTTAGGGCCCAAATATCTTGCCATGTTATTTCTCCTAACCTATTGTTAAACGCGACGTTTCTTCGGTGGACGACAACCATTGTGTGGTATTGGCGTCACGTCAGTAATGTTGGTGATACGGTAACCAGCAGCATTCAAAGCACGTACAGCAGATTCACGACCTGGACCTGGACCTTTAATGAAAACTTCTAGATTTTTTAAACCGTATTCTTGAGCAGCAGTACCTGCACGCTCTGCAGCAACCTGAGCAGCAAATGGTGTAGATTTACGTGAACCACGGAAACCTGAACCACCGGCAGTAGCCCATGATAGTGCATTACCTTGACGGTCGGTAATTGTTACAATAGTGTTGTTGAAAGAAGCATGAACATGAGCCATACCATCAGCAACTTGCTTTTTAACCTTTTTACGACGAATTGGTGTCTTAGCCATAATACTATCCCCTTATCGCTTAATAGGCTTACGAGGACCCTTACGGGTACGCGCGTTAGTCTTTGTTCTTTGACCACGTAGTGGTAAAGAGCGACGGTGACGTAGGCCACGGAAACAACCAAGGTCCATAAGGCGCTTGATATTTAGAGTAACTTCACGACGAAGGTCACCTTCTACAGTGTACTTGCCAACTGCATCACGCAGTACGTCAAGAGTTTCGTCTGAAAGTTCACCGATTTTTGTGGTCTCGGCGATACCAGTCGCTTCTAAGATAGCCTTAGAGCGAGTCTTACCTATGCCATAAATAGCTGTTAAACCAATAACTGCATGTTTATGATCAGGGACGTTAATGCCAGCGATACGGGCCACTAACACATCTCCTATATTTGAATTTGGTAATCAAAAGTTTGAAAAGCCCGTAAGGATACTCAAACGAAGACCAAATCACAACTAAAAACACAGGCCGAGAAATCTCAGCCTGCACGACTGTTTACTTAGCCTTGCCTTTGCTTATGCTTAGGCTCACTGCAAATTACGCGTACTACACCAGCACGTTTAATAACTTTACAGTTACGGCATATTTTCTTAACGGAAGCACGTACTTTCATTGCTCAACTCCGTAAACTGACCTTATCGGCCGTAGCCTTTAAGGTTCGCTTTTTTCAGCACAGAATCATACTGATGTGACATCAGGTGAGTCTGTACTTGTGCCATAAAGTCCATGATTACTACAACGATAATCAAAATTGATGTACCGCCGAAATAGAATGGCGTTTGCCATGCCATAGTCATGAATTCGGGCACCAGACAGATAAAGGTTATATACAAAGCACCTGCCAATGTCAGGCGTGTCATCACTTTATCAATGTATTTAGATGTCTGCTCACCTGGACGAATACCTGGGATAAATGCGCCAGATTTCTTCAGGTTGTCTGCTGTCTCACGCGGGTTAAAAACCAACGCTGTGTAGAAAAAGCAGAAGAAGATGATAGCTGCTGCTAGCACCATCGCATACAAAGGCTGACCTGGAGTCAACGTTGTTGCAATAGCTTGTAGCACATCAGCGACCGGACCTTCACCCTGGCCGAACCAGCTTGCAATTGTACCAGGGAACAGAATTATACTGCTAGCGAAGATTGGTGGAATAACACCCGCCATGTTTACTTTTAGTGGTAAATGCGTGCTTTGAGCAGCAAATACTTGACGACCTTGTTGGCGTTTAGCGTAGTTAACAACGATACGACGTTGTCCACGTTCGAAAAACACTACAAGATAAGTAACAGCGAATACTATAACCGCAACCATCAACAGTACAAAAACATTCAAATCACCTTGGCGCGCCATTTCGGCTGTCGAACCAATAGCAGACGGCAGGTTAGCTACAATACCAACAAATATTAGAACTGAGATACCGTTACCGATACCGCGCTCTGTTATTTGTTCGCCCAACCACATTAGGAACATAGTACCAGTTACTAAACTCACCACTGCGGTGAAATAGAAACCGAGACCCGGGTTAACAACTAACCCTTCCATCATGCCCGGTAAGCTAGTTGCAATACCGATTGATTGGATAGTAGCAAGCACAAGCGTGCCGTAGCGTGTGTACTGGCTAATTTTTTTACGCCCTTGCTCACCTTCTTTCTTAAGCTCTATAAACGGAGGATACATATGCGTTAATAGTTGCGTAATAATCGAAGCCGAGATATATGGCATAATACCCAGTGCTAACACTGAAGCTCGCTCAAGCGCACCACCGCTAAACATGTTGAACATCTCAACAATGGTGCCCTTTTGTTGCTCGAAGAAATCGGCAAGTACAGCGGCGTCAATCCCAGGGATTGGCACAAATGAACCTAGACGGTAAATAATGATAGCACCTAAAACAAATAGTAATCGACGCTTCAATTCCGAAAGTCCACTTTGTGCACTTTGTGTATCTTGACCTGGTTTAGCCATTAGTACTTCCTTAGTCTTCTACCTTGCCTCCGGCAGCTTCAATAGCTTCGCGAGCACCTTTAGAAGCCTTAAGGCCTTTAACGGTAACAGCGCGTGAAACTTCGCCAGATTTAACAACTTTAACGAACAGAACGTTCTTTTTAACTAGACCAGCTGCTTGTAACGCGTTTAGGTCTACCACATCGCCTTCAACTTTAGCGATTTCAAAAAGGTTTACTTCTGCAGATACTAACGATTTGCGTGAAGTGAAACCAAATTTAGGTAGACGACGTTGCATAGGCATTTGACCGCCTTCAAAACCAACGCGTACTTTACCGCCAGAACGTGATTTTTGACCTTTGTGACCACGGCCACCAGTCTTACCAAGACCAGAACCGATACCACGACCAACACGTTTTGGAGCAGTTTTAGAACCTGCAGCAGGTGAAAGTGTATTCAAATGCATGAAATTAACCCTCTACCTTAACCATGTAAGAAACTCGGTTGATCATACCACGTACACATGCTGTGTCTTCTAACTCAACAGTGTGGTTGATACGACGTAAACCAAGACCGCGTAATGTAGCTTTATGCTTCGGTAAACGACCGATAGAGCTCTTTACTTGTGTTACTTTTACAGTTTTATTTGCCATGGTTACCCCAGAATTTCGTCTACGCGCAGACCACGTTTAGCAGCGATTGACTCAGGAGAGTTCATGTTCTCTAGAGCTTGAATCGTTGCACGTACTACGTTGATCGGGTTGGTAGAACCGTAACATTTAGAAAGTACGTTCTGCACACCAGTAACTTCTAGTACTGCACGCATAGCACCACCTGCGATGATACCAGTACCTTCAGATGCTGGTTTCATGAACACTTGTGAGCCAGCATGACGTCCTTTAACAGGATGCTGTAATGTGTTGCCATTTAGGTCTACATTGATCATGTTGCGACGTGCTTTTTCCATTGCTTTTTGAATAGCAGCTGGAACTTCACGAGCTTTACCATAACCAAAACCTACTTTACCTGCGCCATCACCAACTACAGTTAGTGCAGTGAAGCTAAAGATACGACCACCTTTAACTACTTTAGACACACGGTTTACCGCGATTAGCTTTTCAGCTAAATCAGGCTGTTGTTGCTTTGCTTCTACGTTAGCCATTGTCTACTCCTAGAATTGCAAACCGGCTTCACGCGCAGCATCAGCTAGCGCCTTCACACGGCCGTGATATTTAAAGCCACTGCGATCAAAAGCAATCTTTTCGATGCCTTTGTCAGCCGCACGTTCTGCAACCGCTTTACCAACTGCTTGTGCAGCTGAAACGTTGCCTGTGCCTTTAACTGTTTCGCTAATAGCTTTCTCAACAGTAGAAGCAGCAGCCAGTACAGTACCCTCAGCATTAACTACTTGAGCGTAAATGTGACGTGGCGTGCGGTGGATAACAAGACGCGTTGTGCCTTGTTCAATATAATTTCTACGAGTGCGTTTAGCACGACGTAGACGAGCTGTTTTTTTATCCATCGTCTTACCTTACTTCTTCTTAGCCTCTTTACGGCGTACATTCTCATCTGAATAACGAACACCTTTACCTTTATAAGGCTCAGGTTTACGGTATGCACGAATGTTAGCAGCTGTTTGACCAACTAACTGCTTATCTACGCCCTTAACTAGAACTTCTGTTTGGCTTGGAGTTTCAATCGTAATTCCCTCAGGAACTTCGAAATTAACTGGGTGCGAGAAACCAAGTGTTAAGTCTAAAACTTTACCCTTAGCTGCAGCACGGTAACCAACACCTACTAACTGAAGTTTCTTCTCGTAACCTTCATGCGTACCAACAACCATGTTGTTGATTAGAGCGCGAGCAGTACCTGCTTGAGCCCATGCATTAGCTACGCCTTCACGAGGTAAAGTTGTAATAACGTTGTCGTTAACTTGTACTTCAACAGCGTTGTTGATAGTACGAGTAAGTTCACCGTTTTTGCCTTTAACTGTGATGTCCTGGCCTTTTAATGTAACTTCTACACCGGCAGGAACATTGATTGGTGCCTTTGCTATGCGAGACATAGTTCCCCTCCGATTAAGCTACAAAGCCAATGATTTCACCACCAACACCAGCACTACGTGCTGCGCGGTCTGTCATTAGGCCTTTAGAAGTTGATACGATAGCGATACCAAGACCACCCATTACCTTCGGTAATTCGTCACGTTTCTTATAGATACGTAGACCAGGGCGGCTAACACGCTGGATATTTTCAATTACAGCTTTGCCTTCGAAGTATTTCAACTCGATAGAAAGCTCAGGTTTCGCTTCGCTGTTTACAGCGAAATCTGCGATGTAACCTTCGTCTTTTAATACTTTAGCTACTGCTACTTTCAGCTTTGAAGTTGGCATCGTTACAGATACTTTCTTCGCTGATTGACCGTTACGGATACGTGTAAACAAATCCGCGATAGGATCTTGCAAGCTCATAGTCTTACTCCCGTGATACTATTACCAGCTAGCCTTTTTAAGGCCAGGAATTTCACCGCGCATAGCTGCTTCGCGAACTTTAATACGGCTCATGCCGAATTTGCGAAGGAAACCATGTGGGCGGCCCGTAATGTTACAACGATTACGTTGACGTGCAGGGCTAGAATCACGTGGTAAAGCTTGAAGCTTAAGTACCGCGTCCCAACGATCATCTTCAGATGCGTTAACATCGCTGATGATAGCTTTTAGTGCTGCACGCTTTTCAGCGTACTGAGCAACTAGTTTAGTGCGCTTTGCTTCGCGCGCTTTCATAGAATTCTTTGCCATAACCCTACCCTTATTTCTTGAATGGGAAGTTAAACGCTTCTAACAACGCACGGCCTTCCTCATCAGATTTCGCAGAAGTTGTGATTGTGATATCCATACCGCGTACACGGTCTACTTTATCGTAATCAATTTCTGGGAAGATGATTTGTTCACGTACGCCCATGCTGTAGTTACCACGTCCATCAAAAGACTTAGCACTCACACCACGGAAGTCACGGATACGTGGGATAGCGATTGATACCAAACGCTCAAAAAAGTCCCACATACGCTCGCCGCGTAAGGTTACTTTACAGCCTATTGGGTAGCCTTCACGCACTTTGAAGCCAGCAACAGATTTGCGTGCTTTAGTGATTAAAGGTTTCTGACCAGCGATAGCTTCTAGATCCGCAACAGCGTTATCTAAAATCTTCTTGTCAGCTAGGGCTTCGCCCACGCCCATATTTAATGTGATCTTTTCGATCTGAGGGACTTGCATGACAGAGCTGAAACCAAACTTCTCTTGAAGCTCAGCAACTACTTTGTCTTTATATACTTCATGCAGTTTCGCCATCATTCTACTCCAACTATTAGATAGTTTTACCAGTAGATTTAAAGATACGTAATTTCTTACCATCTTCAATCTTGAAACCTACACGATCTGCTTTACTCGTTTCCGAGTTGTAGATCGCAACGTTTGATACGTCGATAGACGCTTCTTTCTCAACAATGCCGCCAGCTTGGTTCAATTGTGGAACCGGCTTTTGGTGTTTCTTGATTAAGTTAATGCCTTCGACAAATACTCGACCAGACTCGGTAACAACTGAAAGCACTTTGCCGCGCTTACCTTTGTCTTTACCTGCTAGTACGATTACTTCGTCATCACGACGGATTTTTGCTGCCATGATAGACTCCTTACAGTACTTCTGGGGCTAGTGAAACAATTTTCATGAACTTATCATTACGAAGTTCACGAGTCACAGGGCCGAAGATACGAGTACCAATTGGCTGCAAGTTATCATTTAAGATAACAGCCGCATTGCTATCGAAACGGATCAGAGAACCGTCCGGACGACGAACGCCTTTTTTGGTACGCACAACTACCGCGTTTTTAACATCACCTTTCTTCACTTTACCGCGAGGAATAGCTTCTTTCACAGAAACTTTAATGATATCGCCAACTGCCGCATAGCGACGGTGTGAACCACCAAGGACTTTTATACACTGCACTTTGCGAGCGCCGCTGTTATCAGCAACTTCCAGCTGAGTTTGCATTTGGATCATGTTAATGACCTCCGGTGTAGTAATTACAACTTGCCTTAAATTTGTTTAAAATCAAGGCACTTCGATTAAATCCCACTCAAAAAACAACAGAGTTGTCTCTTAAGGGCGGGCAATTGTACCAGCATTGGCTAGTGAGTGGTAGGTTATTTTTTAATTAATTTAAGGGAAGGACAGATTAAAACTGAGTAAAAACCGCTATGTAGCTATTTTACAAGTGGTTATAAAACAATCAAGGCGCAAATAGCGCCTTAATTATTTATTAGTGGGGTTTAATAGTTAGCCAAATAAACCTTTTAGTTTATCTTTAACTTTGTCCTTGGCTTTTTCTTTTGCTTTCTCTTTGGCGTCATCGAGCTTTTGCTTTGCTTCATCTTTAAGCGCGTTGCTTACATCTAGCTTAAAGCCAACGTCATGAAATGGGCCTTCTATACGCAGTGGGATTTTAAAGCCTGTACTATCATCTGTAGTGCCTTGCCCTTCAATCGAATCAACAATGCCGGTCACTAAGCGATAATCAACATTGGTTTTAGGCAAATCTACATCGCCCTCACCTGTAATACGAATAAGTGGGCTCATCAGCGATAGGTCGTTATTATGGCCCACGCCATTAGTAAAGTTAAAGCTACCGGTGAGCGCAGAAAAATCTGTTTGCTCTGATTCTTCAAAGCCTGTATCTAGCCCTTCACTCACAGCTCCAAGGTTACCCGTAATAAGCTCTTTGCCTTTGCGAACCATCTCAGCCACGTTTGCGCCTTTAACAGCACCATCGGCAAATTCAAAGCCAACCTTGCCATTTAATGCATTAATAAAGGTTTTTTGACTTTGCCCAGTTGTGGTTAAATTCCAATTTAATGACCCTTTACCCATAAGCTTATCAAAGCCAGCCGCATCAGTGAGTAACGGTTGTGCGTCTATGTCGGCTAAATCAAAATTTGTGCTTATTTTATACGGCGTTTGCTGCGCATTTATGTTGATAACCCCTTTACCAGTGCCCTCATATGCTTTAAAGCTATCTAAGCTTAATTTAGCAACGCTGTTGTTTAAATCGACTGTAAATTGATTAGCACCTAGCTCAATATCGTTAGCTTTTAAACCGCTTGAGCGAATAACTACATTAGCATTAAGTGCATTTAATGCGCTTAAATCAATTTTAGTATCGTCCCAAACAATCGGCTGCGCGGCTTTAGGTTCTTCGCTTTGCGGCGCTTGCTGCTTAGCGACTGCCTCCGGTAAGTAGGGATTTAAATCAAGCATACCTAGGTCTATATCAGCATTAACCGCTAGTTTATTGCCTAAGTTTACTTCACTTTTTCCTTTAATCTCTAACTCATCTAGGGTAGCAATCAGCTCTTCTAAGTTAAACGTATCATCTATAAGATGCATTTTACCGTTTACACTAAACGCATTAAATGCATTTTCTTTAGCGTTTAAGTCTACCCCTTGCCAAGTTGCTAGCTCCTTAACAGAGTCGCCACTTAGCGCTAACTCGCCTTTTATATCTTTACCTTGGCGAGCAATACTGCCGTTAAAAGTAAGATCGACCAAGCTAGAGTCTACGCTTTGAGTAACCTCAAACGTCGCCCCTTCAATTGCCTTTGCCGGCGTATCAAGTTTTACATCAAGCTCAAAGCGCTCTTGCATATATGTAATGCCGCCTTTGATCTCTAGTGTCTTACGTAGTGAAGGAAGTAAAATAGCCAATTCCAAGTCACTAATTTGTTGTTTAGCGCCTGTTTGCCCATCTAGGTAAGTAAACGTACCACCGTAAATAGCCACTTCACCTAACTCTATATCAAAGTTCTCTGGTAGTTTAACAGCCTCACCTGATTGAGTTTGCTCTTGCGGCTGCTCTGCTACAGCATCAAACAACTGCCAGTTAGCTTTACCGTTTTTATCAGTTTCTAATAAAATATTGGGCTCGTTAATAACAAACTTATCAAGTTTGAATTCGCCGCCAAATAGCGATAACCATGGTATATGTACAGCTAATTGCTCCATACTTGCCATGTCGTCGCGTGAGCCTGTCTGCATGTTTGCAAAGTGCACATCGTTAAGCTCTAACTTTAATGCAGGAAATACACTAAGCGTTTTATCACCTTTAATAGTAAGTGTGCGCCCTGTTGTTTTTTCAACCTGCTCAGATACTTTATTAAAAATAGTATCGGTTGGGATTAAAAACGGAGCGGCAATAATTAACGCAATACAAAGTAAGAGTATTACACCAACAATTTTGAGTAAGGTCTTCATGATCATCCTTTCAAACGTGCAAATAATGTTCTTATCATAGCGAGTGTTAGCTTTAAAATCATTGTCGTTGTGACAAAAAAGCACTTTATTGTAATTTATTTAATTTGAAATGAATTTATGCTTAAAAGTAAACGTTGCAAAATTGGTGACTAAAAGTAAAGCTCATCAAGTTTAAATCTAACCAAGTATTAAACCCTACAACATTGCATCCCTTGAATTGTTAGGTATGATGCACGGCCCTGTTGCTATTGGCGTATTTGCGCTAAAATAAAGCAGCTAAAAAATGTATCTACTCGGAGACTCTACAAGGCATGAAAAAACTGCTAATTTCACCGTCAAAAATGGCGCTAGGCGAACAAGAAAGTCAAATTTACCAAAACATCTTGAAGCAAGCTTCAGAACTAAGCCTAAACCTAATGGCCGTGAAAGTAGAAAACCACCCAGAGGATTTCTTAGGCTGGTGTTATGAGCTGCTAAGTGCAAGTAAAGACCGTATAAATTACGATTTACTAGAGCCACAACAACTGCCAGTTTTAAAAAAGCTGCACGACCAGCTAACCTCAGCAATTAGCTTTTTACAGCTCAAAACACTACGTGTAGCACCTTGGCCTGTTATTAGTATGTTTGTAGAGCAACACAAAGAACTTATTGCACTGGACGAACAGCTTCGCCTTACCACGTATATGCACAGCATTCGTGAGCAAGCACTAAAAGATATGATCCCAGAGGATTTACTGGCATTTAGTGGTAAACACACTGCCACGCTCGACCCAAGCACCTATAACTTTGATGTTGAATGGTTCGCATCAACAAAAAGTGCAAAGGGTTTTCATCAAATGCTAGCCGACTTGCCTGGCGCGTTTGACGAAGCACTTGCTAACATCCCGCTTGAAGGTGATGTGAGCGAAGCTGATTACCAACAGTTTGTCGTTGCTTATTTACTTGCCTTTAACGGTAGCGATGAAAAACCAACCCTTGCCCCTGCTACACGTTTATTAGCAATGCGCCGCCCAGATGTGTTTACGCCGATTAGTAATAGCCGTCTTGATGCATTATGCGCAGCTTTAGGTATTACAAAATTAAACAATCGCGACTTTGAGCGCTACTGGCAAGATATAGTACAAAGCATTCATGCTATGTCGTGGTTTAAAATGGCTAATGGCAGCAATGAACTAGAAGAGCAACTAGTTAGTATAAAAGCGTTATTACCATGCTTTTTTTACTATGCAGATGCCAGTACGGCCGACAACTCAAATTATATTAAGCTATTAAATAAACCTAAACGCAGCACAACAAGTGCGGGAAAACCACAGCGTAGAGGTAAAGAGTCTGCCGAAATACTTGTAGACCGTGCACTTGCAGCCGATGACATTCCCGAGCATATTCGTAGCAAACGCGACTCTATTATTAGCGAAGTACAAAAAGGCCGCGGAGTAAACGAAACAATTAGTCTTATGCGCACTATATTTGGCTAAATCTACCTAACCTAACTGTATTTTTCTGGTGCAGTTAGGTTAATTTATGCACCAGCAGTGTGCGTTTTTTAATTAACCTCCTCAATCATTCCCTCTTCTAAAACTTCTCAACATATTGTTTTATAAAAGTAAAAAACCAGTTTTATAGAAATTATTTTAAGCTGGCACATACAGTGCAATTGCATTCCCAGTTAAACAATAAAACACCGCCAGTCAAAGGGTTGCCAATAAGAGAATAAAAACCTAGGCGATAAAAATCATATAACGGGAAATGGACATGCTAAAACTAAAAAAAACCATCGCAATTAGCGCAATAGCTTTATTAGGTGCTACATCTTTAACATCAACAGCCGTACATGCAGAAGTAACAGCAAACGCAGCGGCTACGTCTAACTACTTATGGCGTGGTCAAGAGCAAACTGGGGGCGATGCTGCTATTTCTGGCGGTATTGATTACGCTGACGAGTCAGGCTTTTATGTAGGTACTTGGGCATCAAATGCTTCATGGGCCGATGAAATGACTTATGAGCTTGATGTTTACGCGGGTTTTGGTGGCGATATTAACGACACATTTAGCTACGATGTAGGTTACATTTATTACGCTTACCCAGATGCAGCTTCTGAGGCAGATGCTGATTTCTCTGAAATTTACGGTAGCATCAGCGCAGAAGGTTTCACCTTTGGCGCTGCAATCCTTGCCACTTCAGCGGCAGATGGAGATGGCACCGACTTTGGCGATTCATTATACCTAAATGCCGATTACAGCTTTGCTGTTGGCAGCAATGGTACTGAGGTTGCGCTACACTTAGGTCACTACTCTGGCGACTTTATAGGTGATGATAATATTATTGATTACGGTATCTCTGTATCAAAAGATGGTTTTACTTTTGGCGTATCTGACACCGACATGGATGAGTCAGATGTTAAAGTTTACGTAGGCTACGCTGTAGACTTTACGCTTTAAAACAAAATGTGTTACTTGCTGCAACACTAAGGGCCTTTTGGCCCTTTTCTCGTTTAGGACACCTAAATACTCACAGCGCCTTTTAATTTTAGCGACTAAAGCACCTTACTATATAACCCACTTCGGTTAATCGCCGAGCTCCTCGCTGCTATTACCTCTTTTTACCAATATGCTAATTCGCTTTATTAAGCTTTATTGCGCATTGGTATTAGCAATTCGCTAAAACAAAAAAGGCCGCATTAAATGCGGCCTTTCAGCTAATCGTTAATCATTAATCATTAATCATTAAAACTTAGCTAGGTTATTTTTACTGTCTTTATCTACAAGCTTAATGTACGGGTCTACTCCTGCGTAAACTGGCTTTTCTTTTACTTTTAGCTCAATAGTATTAGTACCAGAGACTATTTGATGCTTTTGCGAGTAAATAACAAAATCTTCAGCGAGTAGGTTTTCAGGATCATCGCTAAATAATGCAATATCAATTAGCTCATCGAGTGGTTGCTCGGTTTCTTCACCTTGTCCATCGGCATGCTGCTTAGTTGCTTCAACGTTTAGTGTTACTATATAAAAACCTTCACTATCAACATCATCTGTAACCGAAACTGCTTTCATTTCAAGCTCATAAAGCGTTATATATTTAAACTGATCATCAATAAAACGTTGCTCCGCTTGCGTTGCGTCTTGTTTTAAATAGCTAAGTAAATCAAGCGTAGTTGGGTATGGCGTTGACTGGTATTTAAACTCATTCAAAAACGCTTTAAGTGCTGCATTTAAGCGCTCTTCACCTAATCGGTCATACAAAGCCATCATCACAACTGAGCCTTTATTGTAATGAAGGTATTGTTGCGACTGCGTTTTATACAGCGGCATTTCTTCAAAGGCTTCGCCTGTGCGGCCCATTAAGTATCTATCTAACTCGTACTTTAAGAATTTACGAAGCTTCTCGGCGCCAAAGCGTTTTTTTAGCACCATAAGCGCACTGTATTGGGAGAGCGATTCAGAAATAACGGCGCTGCCTTCTACATTAGCCCCAGATACTTGATGCCCCCACCATTGGTGTGCAACTTCATGTGCGGTTACATAGTAAGGTAGGTCAACTTTACTCTCATCTCTTAAGTCTGTAATAAAGCCAATACTTTCTGAGTAAGGTACCGTATTGGCAAAACTTTGCGCAAACGAGCGATACTTAGGAAACTCAATAATACGTAACTGCTTATGCTGATATGGCCCAAAGGCTTGCGTGTAGTAATCTATTGAGTCTTGTACCGACTCAATCATACGGTCAGCATTCCATGCATGATCTTTGTGGTAGTACACCTCAATATTTACACCGTTGTGCTCAACCTTTTTACTTTCAAGCTCTGCCGAAAGCACAGAATAAAAGTTTAAAATAGGCGCATCCATTTTATAAACAAAAGTACGTCGTCCGTCTTTTACACTTTCACTTTTTAAGTAACCAGGTGTAATAGCAAATTGTGACTCATCGGTGGTTACTGTTGCCTTGTAGTTTATAAAGCCATTAGCAGGCCCAAACTCATTTTGCGTATAATAGCGGCTGTCTTCTAGTTTATGTGCACGTTCAAGCTCGGGTAAATCGTGCTTACGGCGCTCATACTTATCCGCAATTTGAAAATACTTTTGATAACCAAAATTTGGTAATAATTCTCTATTATTTACAAATGTACCGTTATGCACGAGTTGAGTATCAGATCCTCTATCAACAAAACCGTCGTGTTCTCGAGTAACAGAAAGCTCACCTTCGCGTACTTCATTAGGCATTAGCGGTTGTTCAAACTCAAACCATACCATGCCAAAATCGGTTAAACGCTCAACTATTTTTCCGCCCGCCATTTTTACATCCCAGCTTTTAGATTGGCTAGGCTCGATAATTAACACACGGGTTATTGGCTCGTTTGCGGTATTGGTAAACTTAATTTTAGCCACAGCGTTTAAAGCACGCTTTTTAGGGTAAATATCAATGTGTAAATCAACATCAGTTATTATAGGCAGTGGCAAGTCTTTGTATTGTGAGAACTCTTGCTCATACCTTACTTGTAGCGCTTCGTTATCATCACTTGTTACAAACTCGTTGATTACACGAGTGTTGTAATAAATGTTATAACCCGCGCCCACAAATACCAATAAACTTATAACTGCTGCAACCTGGCCTTTTAAAGACATGTTGTAACGCACTAAAGATAAACGCGTACGCAATGATTGCGACGGGCCGCGATGCCATAAAGCAAACCCTACAATAGCTAAAAATACACTCAATGCACCCCAATATAGGGTATACCAATGCGCGCCTTGTAAAAAATGCCCGTAACCGTTTATGTCTGAATACGGTACGCTGCTGCTTTGTGAAAAATGATACATATGATGCTCAAACCCGTAAGCACCCATTACCATTTGAGCAATGTAATACAGAATAAATAAACCCATACCTATGTATTTATTAGGGCTAATTATTTGTAAAAAGAACGCCAATATAGCCATCATAATTAAAGGCAGTAATGTAAGGTAACCCAATCTAAATAAGTACTGGCCAAGCTCTAGGTTAAATTGCCCCTTAAATAGCTGCACCGCAATGGTAAACATCATGCCTACTAAATAAAGGCCACAAACCGCAGTGATTAGCGCAATAATTTTAGATACCCAAAACACACTGTTATGCACCGGGTAGCTGTCAACAATATCGCCCATACCACTGTGGCGTTCTCGCCAAACCAGCTCTGCGCTGTAATAAGCAATAATAATAAACATAAATATAGCGGAGGCGTTTTGAATAATGCCCACCATGTTTTGTGTGAGCGGCCAATCTGTTGTGCCATATGCGCCTATAGGCGCAAAAAGTGGTGCGAGTAACGTAATAATACTGACACCCGCTAAAATCATAAAAGGAGCACTTAATATAACCTGCTTAAGCTCAAATAAGCTGCGCATTACTAATTGCGATTGCGTATTGACCCCTTTTGACTTGTAATTTTTAGCGCTGCTAATAAGTGCTGCTTGTTTGTTTTTTACAAACGTAGACACAGCAAATTGCTTTTTCTGCTTTTTAGTGACTACGCGATTACCTAACTTTCCGAGGCCAAAAAACATCGCTAAACTTATTGCTACCCATAAAATACGGTTAATTAAAAAATCGCCCGAAAGCGTTAACACTTCAGTATTTTTATCACTTACAGTCCAGTAACGGGTTAAGTCAATTAATGAACCAGTGCCAAATGGGTCTGCGTAAACAACAATATTTCTAAACGCTAAATCGTCAAAATAGATACTCGCCAATTGGTAACTTATATAGATCACCACAGCCGTTACATATACCGCCATTATGGTTTTAAAATAAACCGCCACACTATTAAAAATAGCACTGAGCACCAATAAGCTTGGCACCGCCAAATATAAAAAAGGCGCAGCGTAATATATAAACTTATTAGGGCCTACTAGCTCACTATCGAGCCAGCCAACCAACAAGCCAAACTGAGATCCCAAAAATACGCCTAGTGGCACAGTTAAAAAAACAACGAGCACAACCAAGTAAGCACCAAAAAAACGCCCTGATTGATAAGCAAGCGGGTTAACGGGCTTACTAAACACCAGCTCATCCATTTTGGTCTCGCTGTTGCGAATCGCTGAGCTTGCAACAAAGTTAACCACTAAAAACATAGCAAGCGTACAAAAGGTAACCGTTAAAACCATAATGGTATAAGGCGAGTTCATATGAACATTAGCCCCACCTAGCGGAAACTTACTACTGGAGCTTATAAAAAACGCCATAAAAAAGAATATTAATGAGGTCACATAAAACGAAGGCTGGCGCACAAAATAGCGCAGCTCAAACGCGAGCATATTAAAAAACATAGCGCCCCCTTATGCTACTTGGCTGTTACGATGATTAAGCAACGTAGAAAAATACACATCTTCTAGGTTTGCACTGCTGAGCTCAAAACCTTCAGGGGCTTCATTGGCTAATACATGTAATATGGTTTGCCCAGCAAATAAGCGTTTTGAAATAACAGGCAGTTGCGGCTCAAGCTCTAGTGCTTCTTCTTGGCTCATGGCTTTACGCCAAATTTGGCCTTGGAGTTTATCGGTAAGGGCAATGGGGTTACCCTCTAATAGTATTTTTCCGCCTGCCAGTACGGCCATGTTTGGGCAAAGCTCTGCTACATCTTCAACAATGTGGGTCGATAATATAACGACTTTTTGCTCGCCTAAGCTTACTAGCAAGTTATGAAAACGATTTCGCTCTTCAGGATCTAACCCTGCTGTTGGTTCATCAACAATTAGTAAATCAGGGTCACCTAGTAAGGCTTGTGCAATACCAAAACGCTGGCGCATACCGCCCGAAAAGCCACTTACCGCTTTTGAGCGATGTTGATATAAATTAGTATGTGCAAGCAAGCCTTCTACCGACTCTTTACGCTCGCCTTTATTATGAATGCCCTTTAAAACAGCCATATGGTCTAGCAAGTCGTAAGCACTAACACGTGGGTATACACCAAAATCTTGCGGTAGATAACCTAAACGTTGGCGCAGAGCCTGTGGGTCTTTAAAAACATCAATACCATCAAACGTGATTGAACCCGAATCGGCAGATTGCAACGTAGAAATAGTACGCATTAGTGATGATTTACCGGCCCCATTTGGCCCAAGCAGCCCAAACATTCCTTTTCCTATTGATAAATCAACACCTTGTAGTGCATGTACGCCATTATCGTAGGTTTTAGATAACCCTGTTATTGATAGCATTTTTACTTCCTTGAATTTTAATAGTTTTTTTATTGCGCTTTTTATATCACATTAAAAAAAGGAACATAAGTTACGCAGCGGTTAATTTTGTAACAATAAATAAACACGATAGGTAATAATACTTGCCTCGCATTTATTCAGTCGGTATAAAAACCACACACACACTTTATAAGAAGCGTAAAGCCATGCAAAAACATCAAAGCCAACCACTAAACGACTTTATAGAATACCCTCACGATGAAATGCTAAAACGCGCAACCGAATTTTTACAAACCAGCCAGCGCCGCCATAGTATTCGCAGCTTTAGCGACCGACCTGTGCCTAAAAATATAATTGAAGCCTGTATAAAAGCAGCAGGTACCGCGCCAAGTGGAGCGAATCATCAACCGTGGCATTTTGTAGCTATAAACAGTAGCGATGTAAAAAAACAAATAAGAGAGGCCGCCGAAAAACTAGAGCGCTCTTTTTATGAAGGCAGAGCAGGAGAAGAGTGGCTCGATGCGCTAAAACCATTAGGTACCGACGCCAATAAACCCTATTTAGAGTATGCGCCTTGGCTTATTGCCGTGTTTAGTCAAAAAAAAGGCGGTGTGAATACAGATGATAAAAACACCAATTATTATGTGCACGAATCAGTAGGGCTGGCTACTGGGTTTTTAATACAAGCCCTGCACCGCTGCGGCTTAGCTACGCTTACCCATACACCTAAACCAATGAGTTTTTTAACCGACATTTGTAAGCGCGACAAAGACAACGAACGTCCTTACATGTTACTTATTGCGGGCTACCCAAGTGACGATGCAACTGTACCTGCCCATGCACTTGATAAAAAGTCGCTTGATGAGATTGCCACTTTTATTTAAAGCAAATTACTCAGCGGTACTTTGCTTACAAAACCATTCGTATAGTAACGTAATAATCGACTCAACTTTTGGGTCGATTAACGAATAATAAATTGTATGTCCCTCACGGCGAGTTGCCACTAGCTGGGCGTTACGTAAACTCGCCAAATGCTGAGACAAAGCAGACTGCGCCAACGGAACATTTTGATTTAACTCACCCACACTTTGTTCACCTTGCAATAAACTACATAAAATCATTAAACGGTTTTTATTTGCCATTAATTTTAAAAATTGCTCTGCCTGCTGAGCGTTTTCTGCAAGTTGTTCAATATTCATTGCGATACTTAATTATTTTGGGTGTTTTAATTATAGACTTTTACATTAGCAAGTTCTAATATAATTAACATTAGAAAAAACTAATATTGAGATCAATTCATGAAAATAAGTGACGCCATACTCTTAATTGGCGGAAGTGCCGTTACAATTTCTGTGCTTTTAAGCTACTTTGTTGATAGTAACTTTCAATTTTTAACGTTATTTATTGGTATTAACTTAGTGCAATCCGCCTACACTAAATGGTGCCCATTAATGACTTTTTTGCGCAAAAGAGGATTTACAGACTAATGCTTACTTCAATTCCTGATTTACTAAAAATTATCACACCTAACCAACGCCGTATTGATGCAGCGCAAGCAAAGCAAGAGCTAGAACAAAATAAAGGTTTACTTATTGATGTACGCGAACCCGCTGAGCATGCCAATGTAGCTGCGGTAGGGGCAATAAATATTCCACGCGGATTACTCGAAATGAAGCTAATGGAAATAGAAAAAGACGCTGCACGCCCTATTTACTTACATTGTGCTAGTGGTGTCCGCGCCACCTTAGGTGCAGAAGCGCTAACCCGCGTAGGCTACGAAAACGTTACCGTTATTACGTGTAATGCAACGCAAGTAAGTGAAGTTTTTTAATTGCTTCACAAAAAAGTAACCTAAATTGCCTACACTTTGCTTTTTACACTTTACAGGTACAAAGCAATGGCATTTACACGGAGAAGTTTTTTAAAAGCATCGGCAGCAGGATTTGGCGCTGCCGTATTATCACTTGGTTTAACAGGTTGTCGTTTTGACGATGATGACGACACACCCGTTAGCTTTGACCACGGCGTTGCCAGCGGCGACCCGCTAAGCGATAGCTTAATTATTTGGACCCGTGTAACCCCACTCGATGTAACAACTAAATCGTTAAAAGTACAATGGCAAGCCGCCACCGACCAAAGCTTTACAAATATTGTTCACGATGGTGAAACACATATCAGTGACACCACCGACTTTACTCTTAAAGTTGATTTACAAGGGCTTGATGCCAACACCGTTTATTACTATCGCTTTAATGCACACGGAAAAACCTCCCCTATCGGACAAGGTAAAACGCTTCCTGTCGGTGCGGTTGATCAGGTGAAATTAGCCGTTGTATCGTGCGCAAATTACCCTGCCGGGTATTTTCATGTGTATGGCGAAATTGCTAAGCAAAGCGATTTAGATGCGGTACTGCACTTAGGTGATTACATATACGAATACAGTAATACTGGCTATGCAACCGAGGACGCCGCACAGTTAGACCGACTGCTACCATTAGATAACAGCAGCGAAATTATCGCACTGACCGATTATAGAAAACGCTATGCAAATTATCGCCTCGATGCCGATTTACAAGCAGCCCATAGCCACTGTGCATTTATAACAGTGTGGGACGACCACGAAATCACCAACGACACATGGCGCGAAGGCGCAGAAAACCATAACGAAGGTGAAGGCGAATTTAGCCAACGAAAACTCAATGCACTACAAGCCTACTTTGAGTGGATGCCAATTCGTAATGTAGCCGACAAAGAACGTATTTACCGACGCTTTGAGTTTGGTAATTTAGTCTCTTTATACATGCTAGATACTCGTGTATTAGCGCGTGATGAGCAGCTTAACTATAGTGATTTTGACCTTACCTCCCCTGCCGGGCAAAGCGCATTCGCTGCAGCAATAGGCGCAACTGACCGTGCATTATTAGGCAGCGAACAACTTACCTGGCTTAGTGATGCCATCACTACCT
Organism: Pseudoalteromonas sp. S2893; assembly: GCF_005887105.1. Classification (NCBI taxonomy): domain Bacteria; kingdom Pseudomonadati; phylum Pseudomonadota; class Gammaproteobacteria; order Alteromonadales; family Pseudoalteromonadaceae; genus Pseudoalteromonas; species Pseudoalteromonas sp. S2893. The sequence continues at coordinate 21,459 of NZ_PNCY01000034.1, forward strand.
CAAGCACACAGTGGCAAGTGTTAGGGCAACAAGTGCTAATGACAAAAATGCACTTACCAGTAGAGGTCATGTTACTACTTGCTAGCTTACAAAGTGCTCAGGCAAACGGAGGCGATCCAAGTGAATTGCTCGCACAGGCCAATGTATTATTTGCAGAGCTGGCGCAAATTAAAGGCCGTGTATTAGCGGGCGACCCAAGTGTAACCGAGGCAGAGCTTGCCCGTGTTCAAACCACCATACCGTATAACCTTGATGCGTGGGATGGCTACGCCTACGAGCGAGAAGTATTATTAGGCACCGCTATTGCAGCACAAAAAAACTTAGTAGTTTTAGCCGGAGATACTCATAACGGCTGGGCTGGACAGCTTAAAACTGATGCCAGTAACCCTATTGCAGCCTCACAAAATGCTGGGGTGGAATTTGCAACGGCATCCGTTTCATCACCAGGGCTTGAAGAATATTTAGCGCTAAACACACAAGATGCGCAAACCGTAGCGCAAATAGAGCAAGTAATTGCCTTATTAGTTGATGACCTTGCTTATAATAATTTAGTGGAGCGCGGCTATTTAACCGTTACATTTACACCTGCAAAAGCCAGTGCTAAGTGGAATTATATAAGTACAATTAAAGCGCGCGAATATCAGGTTGTTGAAAGCCGTACCAAAGAGCTAAGCATGCTGGCAGGTCAGGCTCAATTACAAAACGCTTAACGCTTCGCCTCTAAAGCTGCCAAACGCGTATCTATGCGCTCTACTACCTCAACTAAGCGAGCAAGTAATGCTTGGTTGAGGTGTTCTTCAGCAAGCTCCTGTGTTTTAGGGGCTTGCGCAGCTAAGTTATCTTTTTGCTCAAGTATGGCTTCTCTAAACTCACTGGCATTTTCAACACCAAGTAATGACACCAATGCACCATGACCCGACTGCCCTGCAGTTTCAAAGCTTAACCGGTATAACCCAAAAAAGCGCATAAGCGGCCCTTGGTTCAGCCCCACATCGGTTATTTTTTCAAGCGGTATAGATTTTTCTTCTTTAAATAAAATGCCGCGTTTAACAACTAGCTTTTGCGTGAGTAATTGCGCCGACATAGCGGCCAATATTTTACCCGCCACCAGCCATACAACAAATAACACCACAGGTATAAGTGGAATGGTCACTAATGCAACGGCACTAAAAAAGCATGCCATGGTCATCCAGTATTGCTTCACTTTGGGATCAAAGCTGGCACTTTTTAAAATAGAGTTACTCATTGGTTTATCCTTAATCTACTTAAACACAGCGCTTTACTGCTAGTAAAATACACTGCTTGTTTAAGTTACGTGATCAATTACTTCAATGCAATTTAACGAGGTTGTTAAGCAATGATAACGCTTAGTTAATACGCCCATTATTTTAATTTATAGGGTTGTTTAACCTAATTGTGTGCTTTATATTCTGGCAACAGCTTTATAGACGTCTAAACATCCAAATTGAAATTATCTCATACAAAGGGAACATAATGACAACTCATACTCTAACTTTACTCGATGGCGGCATGAGCAGAGAGCTCACTCGTATTGGTGCGCCATTTCAGCAACCTGAGTGGTCAGCATTGGCAGTAATAGAAGCCCCTGACAAAGTAACGCAGGCTCATAGTAACTTTATACAAAGTGGTGCCACTGTTATTACCACAAATAGCTATGCATTAGTGCCTTTTCATATTGGCGAAGAGCGCTTTAACCAATCTGCTAAATCACTGGCTGCAACCGCCGGACTAGCAGCTCAAAAAGCGGTCGAGCAACACAATAAAGGCACAAAAATAGCGGCAAGTTTACCTCCTATGTTTGGCTCATATCGCCCAGATTTATACCAAGCAGAGCAACTAACACGCATTGCCACACCTTTAATAGAAGGCCTAGCACCTTATGCCGACCTGTGGTTAATAGAAACCCAAAGCCTCATTCAAGAAGCGCTCGATATTAAAGCACTAATCAGTAAAGTAAGTGATAGTCAAAAACCTGTGTGGGTTGCCTTTACCCTTGACGATGAAAACCCCAACGAGCAAGCCACGTTACGCTCGGGCGAGTCGGTGCAAGATGCGGTCACTGCAATGCTAAAAGAAAATGTAAAAGGCATTTTATTTAATTGCTGCCAGCCTGAGGTAATAGAGCAAGCTTTAGTTCTAACCCAAAAGGAATTAAAAGCACAAAGAGCAGAGCATGTTCAAGTGGGGGCTTACGCAAATGCATTTGCGCCACAAACTAAAGAAGCCACAGCTAACGAAGGGTTAGATGAGGTTCGCAAAGACTTAACCCCGCTTTCTTACTTGCAATGGGCTAAGCAATGGCAACAACAAGGTGCTAGCATAATTGGTGGCTGCTGCGGCATAGGCCCTGAACACATTGCAACGTTAAATCAGCACTTTGCCTCTTTATAACGCTAATTATTAGCTTACATGTAAGTAGTAAAATGAAAGAAAATAAAATTGGATTAGTCGCACTTACCGCGCTGGTATTTAGTGCAATGGTAGGGGCTGGGATATTTAGTCTGCCACAAAATATGGCCGAAGTGGCTGGTGTAAACGCTGTTTTAGTAGGCTGGCTTATCACCGGTGTAGGTATTTTATTGCTTGCAGGGTGTTTTTTACAATTATCTCGCGCTAAGCCAGAGCTCGACGGCGGCATTTATATTTATGCTAGAGAAGGCTTTGGCGAACTAGCGGGCTTTTTATCTGCATGGGGCTATTGGCTTTGCGCCACCATTGGGGTGGTGGGTTATTTAGTCGTGGCTTTTGCTGCTTTAGGCGCATTTGTAGATACGCCAACATTCACTCTATTTGGCCAGGGTAATACCCTTATGGCGTTTATTTGCGAATCTATTATTTTATGGGCTGTGCATTTAATTATTGTTAAAGGCATTAAACAGGCCTCTTTCATTAACCTGCTTGGCACTATCGCTAAAGTGATCCCGCTGTTGCTATTTATCGGCTTTGCTTATGCTTATTTTGACCCTAACGTATTTAAGGCAAATCAAAGCCATGTGAGTGTGCAAACAGACTTTATTGATCAAGTAAAAAATACCATGCTTATTACTTTATGGGTATTTACCGGTATTGAAGGGGCTGCTGTGCTCTCTGCTCGTGCCAAAAACCGTAAAGATATTGGCCTAGCCACGGTGATAGGCGTTGTTGCAGCGCTTATTTTATATATTGCTATTACCATGCTGTCATTTGGGATAATGAACCAAAGCACTATTGCCCAACTTAGTAACCCTTCAATGGCGGGCATTATGGCCATGATGAGTGGCACTACAGGCAAAGTTATTATAAGTGCGGGGCTTATTGTGTCGGTACTGGCTTCTTACTTAAGTTGGATTATTTACGCCGCCGAAGTGCCTAACAGCGCGGCTAAATACGGCGCATTTCCTAACGTTTTTAAAAAGCAAAATCATAACGGAACCTCTATAGCGTCATTAACTTTAACCAGCCTTACAGTGCAACTTTGCTTAGTGCTTATTTTATTTACTGGCGAGAGTTATAACACCTTAGTGCTTGTATCAACGTCTATGATATTGGTGCCGTACTTTTTAGTTGCCGCCTATATGGTAAAAGTCGCCTTTGCACAAAAGCTCTCGGTACCCATTAAGCTAATGGGGTTAGGCGCAAGTGTGTATGGTTTATGGCTTGTTTATGCTGCGGGGCTAAACACATTAGCGCTTTCACTTATTTTATATATTCCAGGCACGTTATTATTTATGTATAGCCGTAAACAATTTAAATTAAATCAACACGCTTAAAGCACCCATACTCAGGTTTTATCTTTATTAAAAGCCTGAGTATTAATCCACTTACATTCAGATAAACTTTCATACACTCTCTTACAAACGCCAATCAAAAATATAGCTACACTAAAGCCTAATAGCGTTGCGGCACACTTTACTTATCGCAAACAATTTTCACTTTTTACTTAACACCAAGGCTCCTATGAACACTTATATACAAAACTCACTACGGTTATTAGTTGGCACACTTGCACTTGGCAGTATTACTGCTCAAGCTGAATCGCAGTTTTCTTTAGGGGGCGGGGTCATTTCTACCAGCTCACCTTATGCAGGTACCGACAGTGAAACGCTATTTTTACCTATCATTACTTACGAAGGCGAAAGGCTTAGTTTTAAAGGTTTGTCGCTTGATTATAAGTTAGTGGAGCAGCAAGGTTTTAACTGGTCATTAGTTTTAGAGCCAGGTGATAACTTTGATACCTCAGATTCAGACCTTGCAGCCATAAAAGCCTTAGACGATAGAAAGCTATCACTCTACGCTGGTACGCAGGTTAGTTACACTGCAAGCTTTGGTAAAATAAGCGCCAGTGCTACTCATGATGTAATAGGCCACGGCGATGGCGCTAAATTTAAAACCAATTACAGTTACCCTATTAAGTTATCTAAACAACTAATGCTCGTTCCTTCTGTGGGTGTTGAGCTAAATAGCAGTGATGTATCTAACTATTATTATGGTGTAGCACAGGGCGAATCTACCACCTATGCGCCTTACGAACTTAGTTCTACGGTTAACTACAATGCGGGTTTATTTTTAATGTATTACATTAATAAAAACTGGAACGTAAATGCCATGGTTAACTATAAGCAGCTCGATTCTGATATTGAAGACTCACCCATTATTGATACCGATAACACCACGACTGTGATGATGTCGGTTAACTATCGTTTTTAATGCCCCTTTTGTTAGGCATTAATTAAGCATTAAAAAAGCCGAGCATACAGGGCTATGCTCGGCTTAGGTTTGGGAAAATATAACTGCTACTGCTTGTTGATAAGTATGCTTACATTTTCTCTATCTGGGCCTATTACATTAAACGTGTAGGTACCTTGTTCGGTAATATTCAGTGTTATGTTGGCACCTACCGCTTCAAGTGGTGTTAGTTCATCAATTGCCACTACCGGCGTATCGCCTGCTCCACCGTAATCCACTGTGCTCCAATCTTCAGACGCTACTTTAAATTCGTAGTCGCCCACTTCTAATTCAATAGAAGCAGAGTAAATTGCATCACCCTCGTACATAAGTGGGTTATCAGTACTCCAGTCATTTAAGCTGCCGCGAATAAACACCGGTGTTTGTGCAAACATTTCACCGTTGAGCACTTTTAGCGATACGTTATTTAAATCACTGGCGTCAAATATAAATTGGTATTCACCTTGCTCGGCAATGTCTATGGTCATATTTGCCCCCGCAACCGACAACGGCTCAGCGGTGCCAACCATTACACTGGCATCACCCTCAGCCGAGCCATAATCAACCGTGCTCCAATCTTCTGACGCTACTTTAAATTCATAGCTTGCAGCGCTCAGTGTTTTAGTAAAGGTGTAAATGCCTTTACCTTTATAACTTAGCTCATCGGTTACTCCCCAATCATTAAGCATACCGCGCACATAAATAGCGGTGCCTACAAATGGCTCTTCGTTGTATAAAGTAAGCGTTGGATTTTCAGGGTTTGAAGCGTCAAGCGAAAATACATAGGTTGCATCAATAGCAGCGCTAAAGGTCATGTTTGCACCTGAGCGCGTTAATGGCTCACTTTGATTTTCAACTACCTCTTTATCAGCGTCAGTAAGCGCACCAAAATCAACTGTAGACCAATCTTCTGAGGCAATTTTAAATTCGTAATCGCCAGCGCTTAGTGCAATTGCTATACGGTATTCACCCTCGCCAATATATTCAAATACATCACGTGTGCCCCAGTCGTTTAAAGTTCCGCGTACAAACACAGCGGTGCTGCCATAAGGTACTACATCAGGCGCACCTACGGTTGCATTTGCACTTAAACCAACACCTTGGCTCTCACCTTGGTTTTTAGTAAAAACAGCTAGTGTGTAAGGCGGTACAGTAAATGTGCCTTCGTTATCGCCTTGGGCAAAATTGGCGCTGGCCATGCTTGCATCAACACTGTTTTTTAATACGTCGTGTAATTCAAAACCCGCTGCGGTGGCAATAGTATGGCTAAGGGTTTGCTCGGTTGCGTTAATCACCACTACAAGCGCGTCAAATGCTGGGTCTAAGTCTGTGAGTTCTTCGCCATCATCAATGCTCATTACAATTAAGCCATGTTGCTGCGCTTTACCTACGTTATGAAAACCCACTCGCTCAATGACATCTTGCTCTGTGGTTAATCTAAATAGTGGGCTGCTGCTACGTATTTGTAAAAACTCGTTAAATACATCGCCCGCATAGGCTATGTCTTGCGGCATTGCCTGTGCATCTGGATTAGCAGAGATAGGCATAATTTCAGACCATTTTTCTTGGTTCTTCTCTGCGTTTGGTAAACCAATGTTCCAGTTATTATTCTCTTTGGTTAAATCAACAGCATTAAACCAATCACCGGCATTATAGCTATCACGATCCATTGACTTAGAACGCAGTAAATCAGCGCCCAATTGCATAAAAGGAATGCCTTGGCTCATAAGTGGAATAGACAATGCCATGTTGTGCGCGCGCACACGTTGCTCAATACTCATGCTTGATGCATGTTTGTATTGCAACTGATCCCACAGTGTTTCGTTATCGTGTTTTGATACGTAATGAATGCTATCCGCTGGGTCTAGTGCATACGCTGTTGGCTGAGTATTCCAAGTAAAGCTATTGCCCTTAGATGAGTTACCTTTAAAGTCTTTTAAAATGTAATTTTGTAAGTTGCCCGCCAGCGATAACCGTAACGTATCTTGTTCGGCTAGGTTGCCATCTGTCGGGTTATTGCTAAACATTGCACCACCACGCACGGCTTCACGAATACGGTCGTTAAATGTACCCACCTCTGAGCCTGCCATATCAGCCTGTTTAGCTTGTGTAAATAAACGATTGTTAGCTACTTCACCAAAATCCCAGCCTTCACCGTAAAAATAGTTATCTGGGTCGACTGCTTGCACGGCTTCACGCGCAGCTAATATTGATGATTTAGGCATATGCCCCATAACATCAAATCTAAAACTGTCGTAGCCAAATTCACGCGCTAAAATAACCAATGAATCAGTAACAAACTTATCCATCATTACATGCTCTGTAGCTGTATTTTCACAACACGTTGAGCGCTCTATTTCACCACTTACTTCGTTATAGCGATGGTAGTAACCCGGTACTAGCTTATCAAATACCGACTTATCCCAAATACCCGATGATGTTGTGTGGTTATAAACCACATCCAGTACAACACGAAGTCCTACTTCTTGCAGTGATTGCACCATGGCGCGGGTTTCTTTAACGCGGGCAATGCCCTCTGGGCTTGAGGCATAAGAGCCTTCAGGCGCTATAAAGTAATGCGGATCGTAACCCCAGTTAAAGCCATCTAAATCACGCATCGCACTGGCTAATGCTTGTGCATCGTCTGAGCCAGGGAGGTAACTTTGCATAATATCGACAATGGTGCTGTTTTTATCTTCGATTTTACATGCATCAGCTTCATCGTTAATACGCTCACATAATTTACCTAAGGTGTCTGTAATTTCCACACGCTGCGAGGCATCCTCTTCAATGGTGCCAATATCAGTCACTGGCAGTAAATGAAAGTGTGTTAAGCCTTTATCTGCTAATTGCTTAAGGTGCTGCATTGGCACGCTTTCAAGCTCAGTGAATGCAAGGTATTTACCACGGTTTGCTTCGCTTACTGACTGATCACGCACACTAAAATCACGTACATGGCCTTCATAAATAACCGCATCTTCTGGGTTAGTAATAGTAGGCACGATACGCTCATCCCAGCCTTCTGGCTTAGTGTCATCATCGGCTAAATTAATCAGCTGGCTGTATAAGCCATTGGTAGATACATTGAGTGAGTAAGGGTCTGTACTCCAAAGCGACTCTATTTGCTGAGTCAGTGGGTGGTAAACATCAAAATTAAAGCGGTAGTAGTGGCGGTCGTATTGCATATCTAAACTTGCTTGCCAAATACCTGTCTGTGTATTTAATGTCATTGGTATAGAGTGCACTTGTGTTTTTGCATCATCAAACACGTTTAGCACCATGTTATTAGTGGTGGGTGCCCACACAGTCACATCAATCGCGTTATTGCCATAAATTACGCCAAGTACAGCTTCGTTAGCGTCGTCTTCGCCTTGTGTGTAAAGGGCATCGAGTGCTTTAGCGGTTTGCACATAGCTTGCTTCTAGCAGCTTACCTTCACTATCGTAACCGGCAATAACAAGCTGCGATTTTATAAGCGCTTTAGCTGTGTTTGTATCCCAACTTCCTTCGTATGCGTTCCAAGTGGTTAAATGCGGTACTTTTGCCGCTTGCTCATCAGTTAAACTGCTTGATTGCAGCGTAACAGTATCGCCGTTTAAACCAGTATCAATATCCACTTCAAGCTGAGCCGTAGCTGATGAATGCAACTTAATTAGGCTTGTAAGCTCGTTACTTGGTTTATACAAAATAGTATTTAAATCAATCCAATGCGCTGAAGCACCTGTTATAGCAACTGCGCGTTCGCCCAAACTTAAAATAGGGTATTCAAACACCGAAGGCTCACCATGAATGGTAAAGTTCATACGTTGAAAGGTTTCATCGTCTTGCATCAGCGGCATAGTTAAATCCACATCACCAAACGCTTTACCTGACCCCTCTGTACCAATATGAATAATAAAATTGGCACATTCGTTATAACCCTCTTTAAGATTAATTATCCAATACGCACCATAGTTAGGGTCAATACCATCGTATTCATGGCCGTTAGCCCAATCGCTGGTATCAAATGGCGGTGCATAAGCATCGCATATCTCGTTATTCCACGAATGTAATCGGTAGCCTTCGTAGTTATCATCGGCTAAGCGGTTATAAAATAAAACCGCCTCTCCTTCCCCTGCAAATACCACAGGGTCTGGCAGGGTTGGGTCGGCACCAACCACACAGCTTTCGTTATTTTCATCAGGTATTGTAGGTGCGGGGCACGATATAGGTTCAGGATCGACACATTGTGTCCCCGCTTCATTAGGGACTTGTGGCACATTACAGGTAAGTAATGGTTCACCAGATTCAACATCATCTGTTCCACCACACGCTGCTAATAGCATTAACGCTAACGTTATTAGCAAATATTTAGACATAGTTATAATTTTCATTTTTAAACGCTCCGTTTGCTAATTAATGACTGTATGTAAAACCAAGGTAGAACTGACGACCAAAGTACTGAGTCGTCCCTGTTCGTTGCTCTGAGCCAAAGTAACTTTGGGTTGGTTCATCGGTTAAGTTATTAACTTGCAAAAGCATTGTTAGCGAGTCGCTAAAGCGATAAGAGGCTTGAAAGTCGACTACGGTTTCGGCATCAAAATTAACCACTTGCTCGTTAATGGCAACCTGCTCTGATACAAACTCATCGCGGTAACGCACATTAAGGCGGGTTTCAAAATCATCCATTGAGTAAAACACCGTGGCATTAAGCACATTATTAGACAGCCCAGGTAAAGATTGCGCTAATGTGTCGCCCCCTAAACTGGTAATCGATTCAATTTCACTTTCGGTGTATGAATAACTTGCATTAGCGCCTAAGCCATTAAATGGCTCAGGTAAAAAGGTAAACACTTGCGTATACGCAAGCTCTAGCCCTCTAATGTAGCCACCTTCACCGTTATTAACTGCTGTGGTGTAAATACCGTTAGTTGTGGCAACTTGCTCGCCACTGACAGGGTCTTCTATAAAGTCGGGTACATTAAAGCCATTACCTTTAAAGTCGAAGTTTTCGATTGATAAGGTTTCAACAAACGAGTCTATATTTTTATAAAATAACGCCGCAGCGATAGTGCCATTACCTTCTTCAAAATAATATTCGTAAGATAAGTCGTATTGGTCGGCATAAAAGGGTTTTAAAAATGGGTTATTAGTACTTGAACCATTAATAACACCATCATCACTCACATTTGCACTGGCATCGCCCGCTAAGCGGTTAATTGGCGCACGCGACATTACTTTAGCCGCAGCAAAGCGTACAAGTGAATTATCGTTAAGTTGCAGGTTTAAATTTAATGATGGTAAGTAGTCGGTGTATTTAGTGCCTAATACATTAGGTGCGTATAAATTATTTACAATGCCGTTCTCATCAACAATATTTTGCGCACCTAAGCGCGCATCGCCTGCTACGTTCTCTAGTACCGTTGCAGATTGGTCGGTTTCAACGCGGCGCACACCCACATTACCCGATAGGTCGAGCCCGGCAATTTGCGTGTTAATGTTTACCATAACGTACGCAGCTAGCACATCTTCAAACACCGAGCCGCTTTGCAGCACTGACCACGAATAGTTAGTTGTATAACCTTGCGCGTCGTCTACGCCATCGGCATTACCCCATGTTTGAACAGGCTCTGGCGTACCATCTGGAAACCATGCGTTAAGTGCTTTGTCTAAGTCAATGGCTAAATACGATGGGAAATAACTAAACTCGCCCTGCCAGTCAACCACAGAGGCCATATCGTCGGTTAAACGCAAAGGGGGTTGCGTTGCTGAAAACGCCCCGTCGTTACCGTACTCAAATACCGATCGTTTACGGCTGTACTCTCTATCTGAGTAGCGCGCACCAAACTCTACTGAGCTAAATATGTCGCTTTCTAGCTCGTATTTAAAGTCGAGCCTAAATGCAGTTACTTCATCTTCTGTTTGATCTGGGTAAATACCATATTTGCTGACCATTACACGGTCTATATCACTAAAGGCGGCCGCCTGATTAAACCCAACGTCAGGTAAATTTAAGCCATTTAATTGATAGTTAATTGCTACGTTGTTATCAAATACTGGCGTTTCTGCATTGGCATCTTCAGCTACTAAGCTCCACAGTAAGCCATTTCTAAAATTACTTTTTGCGCGAGAAAGCGACACATCGGCATTTACGTTTAATCTATCGGTTACCTGCCAATCGGCATTCACGCCAAAGCTGTCTACTTCGTCAAAGTCTTGGTTGTCGTCGTTCACTATTTCAACGCGGGTATAGCTTTGCGAAGTGCGGTTAACCGCTGCGCCTATTACGGCATTACCATCGAGCTGAGCGTTAGCATATGCAGCTGTTGGCCCGCCTAATTTAACCCTCAGGCCGCGGGCAAATGACTCTTTATCAAAGCGCGATAAAAACGCATCACCTTTTAATTTAAAGTTATCTACCGGCGCCCACTCTATAGCTGCTAAATAACCATTACGGGTTTCTTCGCCGCCTAAATGCTGTAGCTCAAAACCTTCGCTAATGTATTCGTTCTCAGGGTTAGCTAAAGGGCCATTGGTGTCGTTAGCTGCGCCATCAACGTCTTTTGTGTCGTTGTACGCAAGGCCAATAAACTGCGTTGCTACACTTGGCTGAAACAAACGCGCATAGCCCAGCGCTACGCCTAACGTGTCGTCTAGATATTTGCCTTGATACGAAAAACTAATTCGGTCGCCAAATTCAGTGGCATCCGATACCTCTGAGGCGCGGTCGTTATACATACCGCGCACATTAGCTACAAATTTATGCGTTTGATCATTATTAAGTGGACTGGCGGTTTCAAGCTCTACCGTACCGGCCACGCCACCTTCAATAAGCGATGCCTTTGGCGATTTGTATACCGCCGCAGAGCTAATTAATTCTGACGGATATTGGTCAAACTCAATACTGCGGCTGCCACTTGTAGATACTTGCTCGCGGCCATTAAGTGTTGAAAATACAAACCCGCCCGACAGCCCGCGTATATTAATTTGCGCCGCTTGCCCACCCGTTCGCACCGCTGAAATACCAGGTAACCGTGTAAGTGCATCGGCCATTGAAATATCAGGCAGTGCCCCTAAATCATCGGCAGAAATTTGTTCTGACACCGTATCGCTAAAACGCTTTTGATTTAAAGATTGAATTAAACTGCGACTAAAGCCTCGCACTTCAATAATTTCTAAATCTTCAGCTTGTGTGCTGGGTGATTGATTTTTTGTGTCTTCGTTTGCAGCCAATGCACTATTAGCGGCAAATAAAGCCAGCATAAGTGCACTTAGTTTAAACTTGTCCATGTGTGTGAACCTTTGAGTTATTGTTGTCAGGTGGTGCTGTGTTGTTTAAAACACAACCAACAAATTGTAACTAAAAGGTAAAATTAATGTGATGAATACGTATGCAGGGCATGAGGGTTAGGCTGCAGGGGCATATAGGCACGCGCCCCTGCATCGGGAACGCGATTTAAAGGCTTAGCACCACTTTTATCGCAAGGGCAATAAATACGACTCCCAGTATTTTATCAAGCCACGGACTTTGCTTGGTAAAGCCAAAGCGATTTTTTGAAACCTCTGTCAGCAACGCCACCAGCAAATACCAGCCGGTATCAATTACAAACACGGTTAAACACATAATTATACCCACGCTTAAAGTAAGTAGCTGAGGGTCAATAAACTGCGAGAACAAGGCTAAAAAGAAAATAGCGAGCTTGGGGTTCAAAAAGGCAATAGCAAAACCATCTTGTAAAGCTTGGCCAGCACTTACTTCACTTTTTTGTACTTCAAGTTCGTTATTGCTGGGTTTTGCTAGCAATATTTTTATACCTAAATACGCCAAATAGGCTGCGCCTAAATACACCAGTATTTGATAAACAGTCGGAAACTGCATCATTAAAGCGCCTAGCCCTAATAACGATGCACCTGCGTATAACCCAACACCAGTACCATGGCTGAGCGCGGCAAGCATTCCGTTTTTCATACTGCCGTTAAGTGAGTGCTTTAAAACCACCGCTAAACTTGGCCCTGGCGACATTGCCCCCATCATACAAATAGCCGCTAGGCTTAACCATACTGTAAATGTCATTTAAAGCTCGTCAATTTCAATAAGTAATGAATAACCGTGCACTTGGCCATAAAAACCTGTCAATGGCACTGCGTTTATTACTTTCCAGCCATCTTGGTTTAATTCCTGTATGCGGTCATTCAATGCGGCTATATCTACGCCACCCAAAAAACGGGTCTTCCTAAATTCGATTACTTTTTGCATTTTAATCCTTGTGTATTTTATAACGTGTATTCAAAATCGTAGTAGTGTATCCCTTGCTCAATACGTATTTTCATACTGCCCGTTAACCCTTCTAGCTCATGAGTGCCTGAGTCGGGAATTACATTTAAAATTAGGCTGTCTTGGCCTTTATCCATAGTACCAAAATGCTGTAATACAAAGCTGCCTTTTTTACCTTCAAGCTCGCCTATTACTTGCTCTATAGCAACATAACCGGCACTGCCTTGTGTAGGAGTCATGGCGCTTAGCATTTCGCCTTGGCTGGTGGCATTTAAGCTACCTTTAAATGTTTTATCTATCGACATACGCCCTAAATTAACGCCGTTTTGGCCGCTTGCGTAGCCTTCTATTGGGGCCAGATTTACATTAAATTCTCCACTTACGGTTGCAGTAGTCATAACGTTTCCTTATTGATGCTAATGTTTAAAAGTATTGATTTTTATTATCTTAGTGCCATATCTATACCTTAACCTTTAAAAAGAATCCACTATGTCAAAAACAAGCCCCAAGCCCGAAAAAGCCGCTTTTAGTAGTTTATTACCTATTTTTGCGTTTATTAAACCGTATAAATGGATGGTAGTGGCGGCACTTGGCGCCCTTTTAGTCACCGCTGGTGTTAACTTATCATTAGGGCAAGGGGTTAAATTTGTCATAGATCATGGCTTTATTGCTGGCTCTCAAGCGCAACTTCAACAAGCTGTATTGGTACTTATTGGTTTAATTAGCTTATTGGCTGTAGGCACCTTTAGCCGCTTTTATTTAATGTCGTGGATTGGCGAACGAGTTAGTAACGATATTCGCAAAGCCGTGTTTAATCGCATTGTTACCTTGCACCCAAGTTACTTTGAAGAAAACCGCAGTGGCGAGCTTATGTCGCGTTTAACAACCGACACCACCTTGCTGCAATCGATTATTGGCTCTTCCTTTTCTATGGCGCTGCGCAGTGCATTAATGTTAGTGGGTGGCTTGGTAATGCTGTTAGTGACTAACTTAAAGCTTACGCTCGTAGTGGTTGCGTGTGTGCCGCTAGTATTAGTGCCGATGATGGTTTTTGGCAAAAAGGTTCGCAAACTTGCAAGTTCTAGCCAAGATGCAATAGCCGATATAAGCACCTATGCCGGCGAGATCATTCAAAACATTAAAGTAGTACAAAGCTATAGCCACGAACAGCGTGAGCAACACGCCTTTGCACACGAAACCGAAAAAGCCTTTAACGTTGCCAAGAGCCGTATTAAACAGCGCTCTTTTTTAATTGCTGCGGTAATATTTTTAACCTTTAGTGCCATTAGCGTAATGCTCTGGGTAGGCGGCAGCGACGTACTGGCAGGCACCATGACAGGTGGCGAGCTAGGTGCATTTGTGTTTTACGCCATTATGGTAGCAATGTCGGTGGCTACCGTAGCCGAGGTTTACGGCGAGCTACAACGAGCTGCTGGGGCGGCAGCGCGCCTACTTGAATTACTGGCCGTTAAAAGTGAAATAGAAAACCCTGTCACTCCACAAGACGAAAAGCTATTAATAAAGACTGACAGCCCCGCCATTGCACTTGAAGATATTAGCTTTAATTACCCATCTCGCCCCGATGTAAGCGCACTTAATAAAATAAGTTTAACTATAGAGCAAGGTAAAACAGTGGCTATTGTAGGCCCCTCTGGCGCAGGTAAAACGACGTTATTTGAATTACTACAGCGCTTTTACGACCCTGCTCACGGCGCGATTAAATTTCATGATGTAAATATTAAAGACATATCGCTTACCACCCTGAGGAACAAAATGGGCATGGTGGCACAAAACCCTATTTTATTTAGCTCAGATGTAATGCATAACATTCGTTACGGCAACCCAAACGCCACTGACGAGCAAGTATATGCGGCCGCAAAACATGCTCATGCCGATGAATTTATTAAGCAATTACCGCAAGGTTATAACAGCTTTTTAGGTGAGCAAGGCGTAAGACTCTCGGGTGGGCAAAAGCAGCGTATTGTATTGGCACGCGCTATTTTAAAAGACCCAGAAATACTGCTTTTAGATGAAGCCACCAGTGCACTCGATGCGCAAAGTGAGCACCACGTACAAGCCGCGCTTGAGCATTTAATGCAAAATAGAACAACGTTGATTATTGCCCATAGGCTGGCAACGGTTAAACATGCCGATGTGATTGTAGTAATGGAAAATGGGGAAATAAAAGCAACAGGGAGCCACCAGCAATTGCTAGCAAGCTCCCCTTTGTATCAGCGTCTTTGTGAATTGCAATTCAACAAAAACTAACCTTCTGTGTTTGGCACTATTTGAATTTCTACACGGCGGTTTTGAGCACGGCCATTGGCGCTATCGTTAGTGGCTATTGGGCGGGTTTCGCCGTAGCCTGTAGTGCTAATACGTGCAGCCATAATTTGCTGGTTCACTAAGTAGTTTTTAACGCTTTGCGCACGCTCGCGCGACAGGTTCATATTGTAGCTGTCTTTACCTGTGCTATCTGTGTGGCCTTCCACGCTTAGGTAGGTTTTTTCGTATTTGTTCATTACTTTAGCAATAGCGTTTAGAGTATCGTTAAAACCTGATGAAATATAAGATTGGTCTGTAGCAAAGGTAATGTTAGATGGCATAACTAAACGTAAGTTATCGCCCTCACGTACAACTTCAACCCCTGAGCCTGCTAGTTCATCACGAAACGCTTCTTCTTGCTTATCCATGTAATCACCTACAGCAGCACCAGCTAGTGCGCCAATAGCTGCACCAATAAATATACGCTTGTCTTTATGATTACCCGTTGCTTTACCTAATACGCCACCTGCGGCTGCACCAATTGCGGCACCTTTGCCTGTGTTGTTCATTTCGCAACCACTTAGCAATACAGCTACTACGGTTACGCTTAAAAGTGATTTAGTTAAAGTCATGTGATGTCCTATTCATTTAGAATTATAAAGCGAGTATGCAAATACATGTATGAACAAACTATGAAGAGCATGTTAAAAGCAGTTCGCTTTATACCAATCCACTTAATTAAGTGGAT
>NZ_PNCY01000035.1:0-26159 GCF_005887105.1 Pseudoalteromonas sp. S2893
ACCTATTTCAGGACGGGACATAAATAGCGTGCGTTATCGGCACTTACATGGGCAATCGGGCGCGGGCAACAACGCTGTCGGGCATTTTTTTAGCGAGTAAGCTAAGCGCACGCTCAATTTTTTTATGGGTTGCTTTATCTGCCACCATGGCATTGAATAACCAGCGATACGCATCTTCAAAGTCACGTGGGCTTCCGTAGCCTGCATTAAAAAGCTTAACCAGCCTTAGCTGTGCTTTTAAGTTCCCTTGCGCTGAGGCCTCTCGTAAGTAGGTAATGGCCATAGCTTTATCTTGCTGCACTAAGCGACCCGTGTCGTAATAACGTCCAAGCTGCTCTAATGCAGCCGCTAAGCCTTGTTCAGCCGCTTTACGCATGTAGTACACACCTAATTCCACATTGCGTTCAACACACACGTTATATGCCAGCATATCGCCATATAAAAATTGGTAAGATGGCAGCGCCATTTTATTGGCCCTTGCCTCTATATCTTGTACTAATTGGCAATCGTCTGCCTTTACACGCTGCAGATGTGTATTTTTATTTATTAGTGCAATCAGCTCCGGTTCGGTATAAAGCGGCACCGCAGCAGGCGTTTCTTCAGCTAACACATTGCTACTTATAGATAAAAGTAACGGAGTGAGCAAAGACGCTAGAAAAGTGTTACAGGTAGATAGGCGCATGTTTACCACGTATAAAATAAAACTTATCAAATAATATACAAAGATCGTTCCAAGGTGAATTTTAGGCATAAAAAAAGCTGCAAAAGCAGCTTTTTTTAAAACTAATGGTGATTAAGCAAACGGGTTGCGAAGTACCATTGTTTCTACACGATCTGGGCCGGTAGAAATAATATCAACAGGTACACCTGTGATTTCTTCGATACGCTTGATGTAGTCAATCGCAGCTTTTGGTAAGCCTTCAAGGCTAGTTACACCAACTGTGTTTTCAGACCAACCTGGCATCTCTTCATATACTGGTGTTACTTTCTCGTAACCTTCAGCAGCTAATGGCGTTACATTAGTCACTGTGCCATCTTCAAGCTGGTAACCAGTACAGATTTTAAGCGTTTCTAAACCATCTAAAACATCTAACTTAGTTAAACAAAAACCAGAGATGCTGTTGATTTGAACTGCGCGGCGCATTGCCACAGCATCTAACCAACCAGTACGGCGTAAACGACCTGTTGTCGCGCCAAACTCATGACCTTTATCACCTAAGTGCTTACCCACTGGGTCTTGTTTTTCAAGGCCATCGTAAAGCTCTGTAGGGAAAGGACCAGAACCAACACGTGTAGTGTACGCTTTAATAATACCTAACACGTAGTCAAGGTTTAATGGACCAAAACCAGCACCAGTCGCAACGCCACCAGCAGTGGTGTTTGAAGAGGTTACATAAGGGTAAGTACCGTGATCGATATCAAGTAATGTACCTTGTGCACCTTCAAATAAAATGTGTTCGCCCGCTAAACGTGTTTGATCTAAAAGCTCAGTTACATCAACAACCATTGCTTTTAAGATGTCTGCAACAGCCATTGCATCATCAAACGTTTTTTGGAAATCAACAGCATCTACTTTGTAGTAGTTAACTAAAGTGAAGTTATGGTATTCAAGTACTTCTTTTAGTTTAGCTGCGAATAATTCTGGATTGAATAAGTCACCTACGCGTAAACCGCGACGGGCTACTTTATCTTCGTACGCAGGACCGATACCACGGCCAGTTGTACCAATTGGCTTGTCGCCGCGAGCAGTTTCGCGAGCTACATCTAATGCAACATGGAAAGGCAGAATTAACGGACATGCTTCACTAATTAAAAGACGCTCACGTACAGGTACGCCACGCTCTTCTAACATGCCAATTTCTTTCATTAGCGCTTCTGGTGATAAAACCACACCATTACCAATCACACATTTAACATTGTCACGTAATACACCCGATGGAATAAGGTGTAGAACTGTCTTTTCACCGTCAATAACTAAAGTATGACCCGCATTGTGGCCACCTTGGTATCGAACTACTAAAGATGCTTTGTCTGTAAGGAGATCAACAACCTTACCCTTACCTTCGTCACCCCATTGGGTGCCTAATACAACAACGTTTTTACCCATTGTAAATTCACTTCGAGAAAATTAGGACGAGATTTTACCAGAAAACGGAAGTAAAGATCACCCCTGTTCAGCTTATTTTTTCTGCGCGTATTTTTTAGGCCATCACACTTTTTAAATAACCACATATATAACAGTAATTTAAAGTTTTAAATTATGCTTAACAAAAAGCCCCGCATAGGCGGGGCTTTATAACTTTTTAAATGATTAAGGCATCGCTTATTGCGCTGCAGCGCCTTTCATATATTTAAAGAAGTCACTATCTGGTGAAAGTACCATAACATCTTGTTTATCTTTAAAGGTCTTTTTATACGCCTCTAAAGAACGAACAAAACCAAAGAACTCTGGATCTTTGTTGTATGCTTTAGCATAAATAGCGGCAGCTTCTGCATCACCTTGACCACGTACTGAGCGCGCATTACGCTCTGCATCAGCAAGCATTACCGTTACACGGCGGTCAACATTAGCACGAATAGTTTCTGCTTTTTCTTGACCTTCCGAGCGGTGCTCTTTTGCAACAGCAGTACGCTCAGCGCGCATACGTTGGTAAATAGAGCTACTCACTTCTTGTGGTAAGTTAATTTGCTTAACACGCACGTCAAGTACTTCAATACCTAACTCGCGCGCACTTTCAGAAGCTTGTACTAACGCCTCTTCCATTAGCTCACTACGTTCACCCGATACAATCTCGCGAATAGTACGCGTACCAAAGTTAGTACGCAGACCATTATTAACTTTTTGCTTTAGTAGTGTTTCAGCATATTGCTTATCACCACGAGCACGAAGGTAAAATGCGCTAAAGTCGTTTACGCGCCATTTAACAAACGAATCAACAATTAAGTCTTTTTTCTCGCTTGTTACAAAGCGGTCTGGCGTACCATCTAGCGTTTGAATACGTGCATCAATACGACGTACTTGGCTAAAAAATGGTACTTTTAAGTGAAGGCCTGGGCTGTATACAACGGCATTGTCTTCACTGTCTTTTTCAACTTTGCTAAATAGCAGCACAATCGCTTTTTGCCCTTCAGGTACTACAAATACCGCAGAGAAAGACATAACAATGGCAGCTAATAGTATGACTAAACTAAAGTTTTTCATTACGCTTATCTCCCGTTATTGTTAAAGCGATCACTGTTAAAACGGTCATTACCGCTATTCACAGTGCTATTTCGTGATGTATTTACTTTATTGCGTAAATCTTGAATATCACTTGAGCTTGGTAAAGCTACACGTGTTGCAGTGCCTTGCTTTTCCATAATTTTATCAAGTGGTAAGTACATCATGTTGTTACCGCCTTTAACATCAACAATGACTTTAGAACTGCTGCTAAGCACCTCTTCCATAGCATCAATGTATAAACGTTCGCGCGTTACTTCTTTAGCTGCTTGATACTCAGGTAATAGTTTTTCAAAACGAGCCACTTCACCTTGTGCTTCAAGTGTAATGCGTTCTTGATAACCTTCTGCTTCTTGCGTCATACGTGTTACTTGACCACGCGCGCGCGGTTCAATTTCACGTGCATACGCTTCTGCTTCACGGATGAAACGCTCTTCATCTTCTTGTGCGGCAATAGCGTCATCAAATGCATCTTTTACTTCAGTTGGTGGACGTGAATCTTTAAAGTTCACATCGGTCACAATTAAACCTAAGTTATACGGTTCGATGATTTTATTAAGCTCATCCCACGTATTTTGACGAACAACTTCACGGCCATTAGTCAGTACTTGGTCCATTTTTGCATGGCCAACAACGTAACGTAACGCGCTATCAAGCGCTTCTTCTAAGCTGTTATCAGCATTAGTTACGCTAAACTTGTAAAGGTACGGGTCAATAACACGGTATTGCACTTCAAACTCAACGCTTACTACGTTTTCATCTTCCGTTAGCATAAACCCTGATGCAGATAATGAACGCACAGCTTCAATATCTACTGGAATAACCGTTTCAATAAAGGTCATTTTCCAGCGTAAGCCTGGCTCTGCAATACGGTCATACTTACCAAATTGCAGTACCACACCACGTTCGGCTTCTTTAACCGTATAAATACCACTTAACGCCCACACAATTGCGGCGATAATGAGGATAAATGAAATACCGGCTCCGCCAAGTCCACCGCCACTATTATTGCCGGATTTTTTACCGCCAAATATGCCGCCTAACTTGTTGCTAAACTTACGGAACACCTCGTCTAAATCAGGTGGGCCTTGATCACGTCCGCCTTTATTGTTCCACGGATCTTTGTCATTGCCATTATTACCCGGTTCATTCCAGGCCATAGCTATACTCCATTGTTATCTAAATAAATTAGGAAATTGTGTTAAATCTATCAAATCTACCGCGTTTCTCATACAAAAACCGACATTTATATGCCAATTTTTAATCGCGATTGATAAAACCCTCAATTTCAGGACCAAACTCTTTAATTAATCGGTTCCATTCAACCATAGGTAAACGTACATCCAACAACCAGTTACCATGTTCATCAAAGCGCTCTTCATGGACTGCACTTAAGCTAAATAAAGACGCTCTTAAGCGGCCATATTGAGGGGCAAGTAATAACGTACCACTAAACATTTTCTTAGCAAGCAGGTCACTTATTGCTTCGCTAAGTAGCTCACACCCTTCGCCGGTTTGTGCAGATAACCATACTCTTATAGGCTGCCCTTGGTCATCCCGATCAATTCGTGGGCTTACATCGTCAAGCGCATCAATTTTGTTATAAACTAATAATTGCGGTACTTCATCAGCTTCAATCTCTTTTAAAACCGACTGTACTTCCTCTATGTTTTCGCGTCTGCGCGGGTCTGCCACATCAATTACATGTAATTGTAGGTCGGCTTCACGCGTTTCTGTTAATGTTGCTTTAAAGGCTGCCACTAAGTCATGTGGTAAGTGGCGAATAAATCCCACTGTATCGGCCAAAATAACCGAACCAACATCACCTATATCAAGTTTACGTAGTGTTGGGTCAAGCGTGGCAAAAAGCTGATCCGCTGCGTATACATCTGAGTCAGTTATACGGTTAAACAGGGTTGATTTACCTGCATTGGTATACCCTACAAGCGACACGGTAGGAATTTCGTTACGCGTACGCGCACGTCTACCCTGCTCACGTTGTACAGCCACTTTGGCTAATCGGGCACGAATATTTTTAATGCGCGCGCGCAATAAACGTCTATCGGTTTCAAGCTGTGTTTCGCCTGGGCCTCGTAAACCTATTCCCCCTTTTTGGCGCTCAAGGTGAGTCCACCCTCGGATTAATCGAGTAGACATATGCCTAAGCTGAGCAAGCTCTACTTGTAGCTTACCTTCGTGGGTACGGGCTCTTTGGGCAAAAATATCAAGAATAAGTGTTGTTCTATCAAGTACACGACATTGGCAAACGCGCTCTAAATTACGTTCTTGAGACGGACTTAATTGATGATTAAAGATGACAACATCTGCATTGTGGATTTTGACAATCTCAGCTATTTCTTCTGCTTTACCGGTACCGACGAATAGTTTCGGATGTGGTGCTTGGCGGCTGCCTTGCACAACCGCCAAACTACTAACACCAGCAGAAGATACCAACAACTCTAATTCATGAAGATCTTCACGATCGCCATCTTTAGGTAAGTCGATATGAACTAAGACTGCCTGTTCGCCGGATTCATAGCGGTCAAACAAGCATTACGCTCCTAATTAAATATTTCCTGGTTCTTGCTCTTCAGTGTCATCGCTCCCTTGAACACCTTGGAAGTTGACTGCACGAGCAGGTACAACTGTTGAAATTGCGTGTTTATACACCATTTGGTTTACAGTGTTTTCAAGTAAAATAACAAATTGGTCAAATGACTGAATTTTACCTTGTAATTTTATGCCATTTACCAAAAAGATTGATACTGGAATGCGCTCACGACGTAGTGCATTCAAAAATGGGTCTTGTAACGATTGGCCTTTTGCCATGTTATTGTTCCTTCGTTCTAGGTGTTATTATAATTTAAGTAGCTGAACTTATTTAATTAAATAATTCGCAACTACTACTAGCTTAGCGAACTTACTACGCGTTGCAAGTTTTCTTCATCGTCTGTTGTTAACCAAGTAACATCAGGCCAACTCCGTAACCACGTTAGCTGACGTTTTGCCAGTTGACGCGTTGCAGCAATGCCGCGAAAAACCATCTCATCATGGTCTACTTCACCCGCAAGGTAATCCCACATTTGTCTATAACCTACACAACGAATAGAAGGCATATTGGGGTGTAAATCCTTACGTAGATATAGGGTCGAAACTTCTTTTTCAAACCCCTGTTCTATCATTATTTTAAACCTTTTTTCAATTCGCTGATGTAATTCACTGCGATCATCAGGCGCAATCGCAAATTGATGAAAAGTATAAGGTAACGTTGGCTGCTTTTGCTTTTGCAATTCAGTCATTGTTTTACCACTAATACGGTAAACTTCCAAAGCTCGATTTATTCTTTGTGAATCATTTTCACTTATTTTGTCGGCCGCTTGCGGATCTACTTTAGCCAGCTCTTGATGTAAATGTGGCCAGCCAAACTGTTTTGCTTGCGATTCAAGCTCTGCTCTAACGACTGGGCAGGCTTCTGGCAGTGGCGATAATCCATCAATTAAAGATTTAAAGTACATCATGGTGCCACCCACTAATATTGGTACTTTACCTTGTTGATGGAATTCATCAATTTTTTTTATCGCATCACGTCTAAAATCGGCAACCGAATAGGTTTCGCTCGGATCGAGTAAATCAATTAAATGATGCGGAGCACGAGCAAGCTCTTCTGCATCGGGCTTTGCCGTACCTATGTCCATACCTTTATACACTAACGCTGAATCAACGCTGATTATTTCTGTATTTAAGTGCTCACACAGTGAAATTGCCAACGCCGTTTTACCAGCTGCGGTTGGGCCCATTAAAAATATGACCGGTAAATTGCTCAACACGGGTACCTTAATTTAATTGCGTTAAATAGTGTTCTAGGTCTATTTTAACTGCTTTTTCTTTTAAACGTTCAATTGTTTGCGGATTATTTTGTAAGCTAATTTTTAATTCAATAAATGCATTACTTTCATAAAAGCGTTCTGGTACACAACTAAGCTGCCATGTAAGCCACGCTTGTAACTCGTGGAGCTGTGTTTTACATGCGCCAAGCAAGCTTTCAACCGCAGCTGATACTTCAAGTAAATATAAACACGTGGGTAGCTTTTTAACCATCACAAACTGTTTTTCTATAACTAGCTCAAAGCCTAATAAAGTAAACCACGATTGCTGCTGAGCTATTAGTTCGCAGTCAGCTTTTTCAAGGTTAACCCTCACTGGTAGTAACAAGGCTTTACCCTCTAAATTACCCAACTCTTTTATTTGTGCATGCCAGTAATCAACAAGTGCATGCTTATAATGTGAGCAAAATAACTGCTGCTGCTGAGTAAATACACACACGCCTTTATTTACATTTAATACCTGCACACTTTTTAATGCGTGTGCAGCGCTCCCATCAATAACGGGCTGCGTTGATACACTATGCTCAAAATGAGCGGCTTGTTGCTCACTCACCCCTTGATAAAATGCATTTACATCGTGATGATTTGCACCATGTTTTTGAGACGGTGAAGCATACCCCGTAGCGCCCCCCCCTGACCCTGCGCGATTAGAGGAGGCACGACTAGTAAAACCACCGTTTTGTGAATCGATTGGCTGCAACTGTGACTTAGGGTAATCATACCCCTGCTGAACTGGCTGGTTATTAGCCGCATGACTTGGCTGCTCAATAAACGCCGAGGATTGGTAATCGTCTGTGGGCGCTTGATTAGTTGCAAATTCGCCTTGTAGAGGCACAACTACTTGCTTAATTGCCTGTAATATAAAGTCGTGCACTAACCGGCCTTGATGAAAACGCACCTCGTGCTTTGCAGGATGAACATTTACATCCACTTGCCTTGGGTCAATATCAATATAAATAACAAAACCTGGGAGTTCTTGCGCTCCACTTACCTCTTCAAACGCCTGACGAATAGCATGTAAAATTAGCTTATCGCGCATCATGCGATTATTTACATATGTATATTGCGTGGTATTAGCTGATCCCACTGGCAATACCCAACCATGTAGCTGTAAACCACTTTCACCAGATTGAATATGCAATCCTTGCTCAGCAAAGGCTTTACCTGCAACTTGCGCCACCCGAGTAATCGCTTGATTTGGATCGGTTTTAGCACGGTACTGCCTAACTACCTTTTGGTTATGCGTCAGTGTAATCGACACATCAAAACGACTCAGTGCAATACGCTTTATAAGCTCATCAATGTGGCTAAATTCGGTTTTTTCGGTGCGTAAAAACTTGCGCCTTGCTGGGGTGTTAAAAAATAAATCTTTAACTTCTATCGTTGTGCCATCTGGGTGGGCTACCGGCTTTACTTGCACGTCCATATCGCGGCCCTGTGCAAACGCTTGCCACGCTGCATCTTGTGCTTTGGGCTTTGAGCTAAGCGTTAAACGCGATACCGAACTAATAGATGCAAGCGCTTCCCCTCTAAACCCTAAAGAACAAATGTTTTCTAAATCATCGAGTGATTTAAGTTTACTTGTTGCATGGCGCGAAAGCGCTAAAGTGAGCTCATTTTTGCCAATACCTGAGCCATTATCACGAATACGAATAAGCTTGTGGCCGCCCCGCTCTATGTCTATTTGCACACGCGTTGCGCCCGCGTCTAAGCTGTTTTCTACTAATTCTTTAACCACTGAAGCCGGGCGTTCAACCACTTCACCTGCCGCTATTTGGTTAGCTAATCGTGCAGGTAATATTTCAATACTCATGAGGCCCCTAATACGTGTACAGGTTTAATAAACATCAACTCTGCGGTATGTCCAGCTCTTGACCTATAAACAAGGTGTTTGAGCGTAGTTGATTAACTTGCTTTAATTTGGCTACCGATACGCCATACCGACTCGCTAATAGGCTTAGCGATTCACCCGGGCGAACTTTATGTTTAGTTGGGTACTGCGATTTTAGCTTTGCAAATAACGAATCATCTGGTGGGTTTTTTAAGTAAT
Organism: Pseudoalteromonas sp. S2893; assembly: GCF_005887105.1. Classification (NCBI taxonomy): domain Bacteria; kingdom Pseudomonadati; phylum Pseudomonadota; class Gammaproteobacteria; order Alteromonadales; family Pseudoalteromonadaceae; genus Pseudoalteromonas; species Pseudoalteromonas sp. S2893. The sequence goes on from NZ_PNCY01000035.1 coordinate 9,155, forward strand.
AATTTTTTATAGACGTAAACATCGCTTTAGCTAAGCGTTCCTGATGATTAGCGCTTTTTAACATGCGCTCTTCACGGGGGTTTGAAATAAAACCTGTCTCAACCAAAATGGAAGGGATATCTGGCGACTTTAATACGGCAAGACTTGCATGTTGTGGATCTTTTTTATGTAATTTAGCGACCTTTTTTAGCTCTTTTACTACTTCTTCGGCCACACTAAGCCCTGTTTTCATTGAGTGGTCCATCGACATATCGAGTAGCGCTTGCGCGAGGTATTTTTCGTTAGCAGCATCTTTAATTACATCGGCTGCACCACCTAAAAGCTCTGAGTGTTTTTCTTTATCTTCTATCCATTTACCAATCTCAGAATTAGCGCGACCAAGCGATAACACCCACACCGAAGCACCATTTGGCCCAGGGCTGGTAAATGCATCAGCATGAATTGACACTAAAAAGTCGGCTTTTTTCTGGCGTGCTCGGTTGGTACGGGTATTAAGCTTAACAAAGTAGTCGCCACTTCTTACCATGCGCGAAATCATGCCACGTTCGCCGTCAATCATACGCTCTAAACGTTTAGCTATTTGTAGAGTAATGGTTTTTTCATACGTACCGGAGGGGCCAATAGAACCTGGGTCTTCTCCGCCATGGCCCGCATCAATTGCAATAACAATGTCTCGTTCTTGGCTTAATTGGCGCTTTTTAGCTGCTTTTTGGGCAGGTGTAGTACTTACTGCGGGTTCACTTTTATTATATAAATCCACCACCAGCCTGTTTTTGTACGGGCCAGTAGGTGCCAGCGCAAAAATAACCGGCTTAATAGGCGCGGTTAGCTCAAATACAAAACGTACACTTTGTTTATTTTTAGGCTTTGAATAGCGCAGCTTGCTTACAATTTTGTGCTTAGAAGGAATACTCGGTAATACTTTTAACCCTTTGGTGTTTTCAAGGTCGACCACTAAGCGACTCGGGTTTTTAAGCATAAAATAGCTGAAATCGGGCTTATCATCTAAATCAAATACCACCCGCGTGCTATCTGGCGAGGGCCATACTCGTACACTATTTATGGTATTTTTTGCCCACAACGGTAAGCTCACAGCGAGAACTATGAAACAAATAAAAAGTTTAACTACACCTCGATTCATTATAACTACCATTGCCTTAACTATTTATTATTATGAGAGCGGGCGCCTTGACCCGCTATTAGCTTATTAACCTAAACGTTGGATAGTAAATCTACCTTAAGCTGCTATTTTGTACGCCAACTAAAAAGGTAACTTTGATGCTTTTATATTTCAATGTGTTAGTAAGTATATTAACTCGGGTTTAGGTTAGTTAGCTTTTCGACAATTGCTATTCCGCGCTCGCTGGCACTATTCATAACAATTTTGCGCTCATCGCCAACGTAACTTAAGGTAATATCTAAATCGGGAACTGGTATAAATTCTCCCCCTTTTTCTGGCCACTCAACAATACAAATAGCCTGCTCAGAAAAGTAATCTCTTATACCCATGTACTCAAGCTCTTCAGGATCGCCTAACCGGTATAGGTCAAAATGATACACATTAGCACGTGTCAGTTCGTATGGCTCTACCAGCGTATAGGTTGGGCTTTTTACCTTACCAGTGTGGCCAAAGCCTTGCACTACACCACGCGTAAATGTTGTTTTACCTGCGCCTAAATCACCGTGTAAATAAATTACTGCACCTTGCTCTATAATAGCAGCCACTTTGTTACCCATTGCTACTGTGGCTATTTCATCATTTAGGTGAGTTTCAAAACTACGCGTCATTGTTACCTCAAAAATTTACTAAAAGCGCATCTTTGCTAATCATACCAGAATATTTCTTGAAGGCGATAAATTGGCGTTTTAGGCATAAAAAAACCGGCCTAAGCCGGTTTTAATTAACTGGGGCTTTATAGCCCTAGTTTTTTCTCAAGGTAGTGGATATTTGTACCACCACTTTGGAAGTTTTCGTCTGCAAGAATTTTCTTATGTAATGGCGTGTTTGTTTTGATGCCATCAATAACTAATTCGTTCAACGCATTACGAGCACGGGCAATAGCCACATCACGGTTTTCACCGTAAGTAATAAGCTTACCAATCATCGAATCGTAATGTGGGGGTACTGTATAGTCAGCATAAATATGGCTATCCCAACGAATACCTAAACCACCTGCAGGGTGGAAACGTGTAATTTTACCCGGCGACGGGATAAACGTTTCTGGGTCTTCTGCGTTAATACGACATTCAATTGCATGGCCGCGGATAACCACGTCATCTTGCGTGAAAGATAGCGGTTGCCCAGCAGCAATTTTTAGCTGCTCTTTAATTAAATCAACACCGCTTACCATTTCAGTCACTGGGTGCTCAACTTGAATACGGGTGTTCATTTCGATGAAGTAAAATTCGCCGTTTTCGTATAAAAACTCAAACGTACCCGCACCACGGTAACCAATTTCGATACATGCACGTGTACAGCGCTCACCAATAAATTTACGCACTTCTGCCGTTATACCTGGGGCAGGCGCTTCTTCAACTACTTTTTGGTGACGACGTTGCATAGAACAGTCACGCTCACCTAAATGAACAGCATTACCTTGCCCATCAGCAAGTACCTGAATTTCAATATGGCGAGGGTTTTCAAGGAATTTTTCCATGTAAACCATACTATTACCAAAAAACTGTTTCGCTTCTTGTTGAGTAAGTGCGATTGAATCAATTAATTCAGCTTCGCTACGTACTACACGCATACCACGGCCACCACCGCCACCAGCGGCTTTAATAATTACCGGGTAACCAATGCGCTTTGCAATTTGCATGTTGCGTTCTTTGTCATCCGATACCGGACCGTCAGAACCTGGTACACATGGTACACCGGCTTTACGCATTGCATTGATTGCCGATACTTTATCGCCCATAAGACGAATAGTGTCGCCTTTTGGACCAATAAATACAAAGCCACTTTGCTCAACTTGGTCAGCAAAATCTGCATTTTCTGAAAGAAAACCATATCCTGGGTGAATCGCTACAGCGTCTGTTACTTCAGCTGCCGCAATAATGCGCGGAATATCTAAGTAACTTTCAGTGGCTGGAGGTCTACCGATACAAATGGTTTCATCTGCAAGTAATACGTGCTTAAGATCGCGATCCGCCGTTGAATGCACAGCAACCGTTTTGATCCCAAGCTCTTTGCAGGCGCGCAATACGCGAAGTGCTATTTCACCTCGGTTTGCAATGACTACTTTATCTAACATAAGAGTTGGCCTTTAGGTTACTAAATTATTCAATGATGAATAGAGGTTGATCAAATTCTACTGGTTCGCCATTTTCAACTAAAATAGCTGTAACTGTACCCGCTTTATCTGACTCAATTTGGTTCATCATTTTCATTGCTTCAACGATACATAAAGTATCACCTACTTTAACTTGAGAACCAACTTCTACGTATGCTGGCGCTTCTGGAGAAGCTGCTGAGTAAAATGAACCAACCATAGGTGATTTAACTTGATGGCCTGCAGGCGCTGCTGGTGTAGCATCGGCTTCAACGGCTGGCGCAGCTTGTGCTGGTGCCGCAGGTGCTGGTGCCGCAGGTGCTGGAGCAGCAAATTGCTGTGGTGCGTACTGAGCGTAAGCAGGGCCTGCGCTCATGTTGTTACGGTTAATACGTACTGATTCTTCACCTTCAGTGATTTCTAGCTCAGCAATACCTGATTCTTCTACTAATTCGATTAGCTTTTTGATCTTGCGAATATCCATGAACGACCCGCCTATAAGTTTGTTAGTTTAAATTAATTCGAGTTTTGCAACCGGCTCACGGCAGCGTTCAATGCTGCGTGGTAACCCATTGCACCTAATCCACATACCACACCTTGCGCCACATCAGAAAAATACGAATGATGACGAAATGCTTCACGTGCATGCACATTACTTAAGTGCACCTCAAAAAAAGGAATATCAACGCTTAACAATGCATCACGTAAAGCGACGCTAGTATGCGTAAATGCAGCAGGATTAATAATTATGTAATCAACTGCCTGCCAAGCATCGTGTATTCTTTCAATAAGGGCTTGCTCACTATTACTTTGAAAATGCGTAAGCTGAACATCTAGACCCTCTGCGGCAGTCGTTAGTTCGCTCATAATTTCACCAAGAGTGTGCAAACCGTACTTTTCTGGCTCACGCTTTCCTAGCATGTTTAAATTTGGACCATTTATAACTAAAAGTTTAAATTTTGCAGCCATAATACGCGATATATCCTCTAAGTAATGAGTTAAGCCGTTGCGAGCTAATTTTGTACACTAAAGTAAGTATAAAAAACAAAAATTGCAACAAATTCTCACGTTAGCCAACTATTATAGTCAGTTCGATGTAAATAGCAGCAAAATACTGGTCTAATCTCTGGAGGTGTAATAAATATGACGTAATTGAAGGCAAGCCACTTGGTAAGCCCAAGCGGCTAAATTGCACTATTATTGTGCGCTGGCGCGCACTGCAGCTAGGTGGGTGGCAAAATCATCGGCGTTTAAAAATCCTGTAACGCGCTCTGAACTTAGCTCTTGCCCTTGTGTGTTAAAAAACAAAATACTGGGTAAACCAAACACAGTGAACTCTTCCATTAGCTCAATGGTGGTGTCATCACTTTGCGTTAAATCGATTTGAATTAACTGATAGTGACTAAACTCGCTCTGTACTTTGGCATCTGGAAATGTGTAATGCTCAAACTCTTTACATGCCACACACCAATCGGCGTATAAATCAACCATCACCAGTTTGCCTTGCTGATTAGCTTCAGCAACAGCGTCTTTTAGCTCGGTTAAATTAGCCACTTGTTTAAACTCATTACTTTGCTGACTAACCTGCTCAACCTGTTGCTGCGGCCAAATAACGTTTTTAGCTAATGTAAAACCAGTAAGTACTAAAAATGTAGCACTAAACCAAAGCGCTGTTTTAAGCTTGCTTTGTGGCTGAGCACTCTGCCAATAGTGTAAATAAATAGCCGTTGCCAGTGCTAAAATACCCGCCATAAGTAAAATAATGTCGGCGCTTATTATTCGCTCCAACAAAATAAGTGGCACAACAAGCATAATAAAACCAAATAACGTTTTAACTTGCTCCATCCAACCGCCTGCTTTAGGAAGCAATTTGCCACCAGACGTACCGAGTAATAAAAGCGGTAGGCCCATTCCTAAACTTAATACATACAGGGTTAAACCACCGACAAGGTAGTCACCACTTTGCGCTACAAATAATAGCGCAGCAGACAACGGAGCTGTGGTACAAGGTGATGCAATTAAGCCCGACAATACCCCCATTAAAAACACACCTAGGTAATTGCCGCCTTTTTGGTTATTACTGACTTGCGTTAGCTTGCTCATCATGGCGCTGGGTAACTTAATTTCGTACCAGCCAAACATCGACATTGCGAGCAATACAAACAGTAAACTAAAACTAATAAGTACATAAGGGTGTTGTAAATACCCTTGCACTTGCCCGCCTAAGGCCGCCACTACTAATCCTAATGCAGCATAAGTAAGCGCCATACCTTGTATATATACAAACGACAACGCAAACGCTTTTTTAGTAGATAGATTTTGCTGCCCTGCAATTAAACTCGATAAAATAGGAAACATAGGGAACACACAGGGTGTAAACGCAAGCCCCACCCCAACAGCAAAAAATATGAGTAAATTGGTTACTAAACTTTGACTTGCTAATCGCTCTGTAAAACTTAAATCTTGTGTGGTTGTATTACTTTGGCTACGCGTTGAGTCTACAGAAGGAGTCAATGCGTTTAATGTATCAGCGGCATCAGCAGATGAGTTTTTACTTTGCGCTTGCTCTGAGGCAATAACGCCTAAAGGAATACTAATAACCTCAGGCGGATAACATAGCCCTGCTTTGGCACAGCCCTGATAACGCACCTTTACAACAGCACCCTCTGTAACATTACTGAGCTTACTTATAACACTCACACTATTGAAAAAAACTTCGGTTTTGCCAAAAAACTCGTCTTCAATTATTTCGCCAGAACCGGCATCGCCTACCTTTATGTTGGCGCCTTTGGCGATAATTTCTATTTTCTTTTTATAAAGGTAATAATCAGGGGCTATATCCCACCCCACAAATAAAGTGCTACCTTGCTGATCAAAATCAAATACAAACGCTTGGTCTACGGGTAAAAAGGTTTGCTGTGGCGGGGCAAGTAAATCACCTAGCACATTATTGGTGTTTGCCTTTGCCGGAAGCGCCAGCAAGCTAACCAATAATAAAAAGAAAAACCGCATTAATTTAATACCTCATCCATCCAATGAAAATAAGCCAAATTACCAGTGGCCACATCAACCACTTGAATTTCGGGTACTTCGTAGCTGTGTAAACTTTTGATGGTTTCAAAAACATCATTCATTTTTTCTGATTTTGTTTTAATCAGTAGCTTTGCTTCTATCTCTTGGGCAACATCGCCTTCCCACATATAAACTGAGGTCATATTTGGTAAAATATTTACACACGCCGCTAATTTTTGCGCTACAAGTGCTTTTGCTAAAGTGCGTGCTTCAGCCTCATCTTTGCACGTGGTAAATATCAATTTAAATTGCGTAGTCATAATTAACCTTTACTAATTTATAGGGAACTAATGCAATAGTATCTGATAGCTAGTGTAATGTGTAGGCGATGAATAATTGTAGATATTAAGCAATTATTAATCACTTTAAGCTCAACCTTGAAAATAGACCCTTTCACCCTCACTTATATTTCATCCACTCTTTTGAGTGCCATTATTTAGAGAGCCCTATGTTTAGATTTTTATTTGTGTTGTTTATTATCATTCCTATCATCGAAATTGCGCTACTAATACAGGTTAGCGATGTAATTGGTGGATTTGCGACTATAGCCCTAGTGATTGTTACAGCTATTTTGGGCGCCAGAATGGTTAAACAACAAGGTATGGGTGCATTACAAAATGCACAAAGCCAAATGGCCCAAGGGCAAATGCCAGCTAAAGAATTATTTACCGGTATTTGCGTGATCATTGCGGGTGTTTTATTGCTAACCCCAGGCATTATGACCGATGTATTCGGCCTACTATTATTAACCCCCTCAATACGCAACAAACTTGCTGCAGGCCTTGCAAGTCAAGCAACGGTACGCATGAGCACAGGTGCACAGCAAGGCTCTTCAGCCTTTACACAACACGTACACTCGCAGCAAGAACAACAGCATGTAAATAAACCAACTACCATTGATGGCGAGTATGAGAGAAAAGATTAAAAATTTATCGATTTTTCTCTTGGAATTTTACACTCTACCCCCATTAATGAATGCAAATTAGAAAAGCTTTTTTCTGTACTGTTCAGAAACTGTTAGGAGAACTAAAAAAATGAACATTCGTCCTTTACAAGATCGCGTAATCGTTAAGCGTCTAGAAGAAGAAACCAAGTCTGCTGGCGGTATTGTATTAACTGGCTCTGCAGCTGAAAAATCAACTCGCGGAGAAGTTATTGCTGTTGGCAATGGTCGCGTTCTAGATAACGGTGACGTTAGAGCTTTAGAAGTAAAAGCCGGTGACACTGTGTTATTTGGCTCATATGTTGAAAAAACTGAAAAGATCGAAGGTCAAGAGTACCTGATCATGCGTGAAGACAACATTTTAGGCATTGTAGGCTAACCCTACTTTTCGTTTAACAAACATTTAAGAATTTAGAGGAAATTAAAGATGGCAGCAAAAGAAGTACTTTTTGCAGGTGACGCACGCGGTAAAATGCTAACAGGCGTAAATATCCTAGCAAACGCAGTAAAAGTGACCTTAGGTCCTAAAGGCCGTAACGTAGTACTAGATAAATCATTTGGCTCTCCAGTGATCACTAAAGATGGTGTATCTGTGGCAAAAGAAATCGAACTTGAAGACAAGTTTGAAAACATGGGTGCACAAATGGTGAAAGAAGTTGCATCTAAAGCAAATGATGCAGCGGGTGACGGTACTACTACCGCAACTGTACTTGCGCAATCTATTGTTAATGAAGGCCTTAAAGCGGTTGCTGCGGGTATGAACCCAATGGATCTTAAGCGCGGTATTGATAAAGCAATTATCGCTGCAGTAGAAGAGCTTAAAGCGCTATCTGTACCATGTGCTGATACTAAAGCTATTGCACAAGTAGGTACTATTTCAGCTAACTCTGATAAAGAAATTGGCGACATCATTGCACAAGCAATGGAAAAAGTAGGCCGTAACACCGGTGTTATTACTGTAGAAGAAGGTCAATCACTAGAGAACGAACTAGATGTTGTAGAAGGCATGCAGTTTGACCGTGGTTACCTATCTCCGTACTTTATCAATAACGCTGAAAAAGGCGCTGTTGAGCTAGACAACCCGTTCATTCTACTTGTAGATAAAAAAGTATCTAACATTCGTGAGCTACTACCTACATTAGAAGCCGTTGCTAAAGCAAGCAAGCCACTATTAATCATTGCTGAAGACTTAGAAGGCGAAGCACTTGCAACGCTTGTAGTTAACAACATGCGCGGTATTGTTAAAGTATCAGCAGTTAAAGCCCCTGGTTTTGGCGACCGTCGTAAAGCAATGCTACAAGATATCGCGGTACTAACTGGCGGTACTGTTATCTCTGAAGAAATTGGTTTAGAGCTTGAAAAAGCAACTATCGAAGACCTAGGTACTGCTAAGCGTGTAGTAATCACTAAAGATGATACAACTATCATTGATGGTGCGGGTGAAGAAGATGGCATTAACGGCCGTGTTGCTCAAATTAAAGCACAGATTGAAGAAGCAACGTCTGACTACGATAAAGAAAAACTACAAGAGCGTATGGCTAAACTTGCCGGCGGTGTTGCAGTAATTAAAGTAGGCGCAGCGACTGAAATTGAAATGAAAGAGAAAAAAGACCGTGTTGAAGATGCATTACATGCAACTCGTGCAGCGGTTGAAGAAGGCGTGGTACCTGGTGGTGGTGTTGCTCTAGTACGTGCTGCTAGCAAGCTAGTTGAGCTACTTGGCGACAACGAAGACCAAAACCACGGTATTAAAGTTGCACTTCGTGCGATGGAAGCACCACTTCGTCAAATCGTAACAAATGCAGGCGACGAAGCGTCAGTAGTAATAAACGCTGTTAAAGGTGGCGAAGGTAACTACGGTTACAATGCAGCCTCTGGCGAATACAACGACATGCTTGAAATGGGTATCCTAGATCCAACTAAAGTAACGCGCTCTGCACTACAATTTGCAGGTTCGATTGCAGGTCTAATGATCACTACCGAAGCAATGGTTGCTGAAATCCCTAAAGAAGAAGCTGCTGGTGCCCCTGATATGGGTGGCATGGGCGGAATGGGTGGTATGGGCGGCATGATGTAATCATCACAACCCATATTAACCATTGATTTATAAGGGTTTATCCACTCTGCGTAGAGACATATGTAGAGACATGGATAAACCCTTTTGTATACTTAGGTATACACCTGCCCTACTTTCCTATTCTACCTAGCAAATAAAACTACTTCTTCAGACCCTCTTTTAAATTATTTAGGTTAGCTCACTACATATATTAAGCCATAGGGGGAGTATTAGGGGTGCTAAAGCACCTTTGCGATTGCATCGACTCACTACGCTTAAAAAAAACGTGTTTTATATTTATCTGTTTTTTATAAATGTAGAGCAAGTATGATAAGTGCGTTAAGCTTAGCTATAAAAGTCATATTCATATTGGAGCTATGGTGTATAACAAAAAGGAAGTTAAAGAAATCATATGGAAAAAATGGCTATTCCCAGACTTTTCTAACAAACTCACTTGGTTCATTGGGGGTACTGGAGCAGCAATCATTTTAACCCCAACCCCTTTTAAACACCTATTTTACAATTGGCTGGTAGATACCTTTAATTTAAACTCTGGTATTCCTTATACCCTATCAGATTTGCAAAACAGTACAGCTGATTATTCTTTAGGGTTTGGTTTAATCTTTTTGGCTCTTCTACACAATATTGGTTATCGAGTCCTCATATATAAGACTGAGCAACTATCTCAAAACAAGAAACAAGCTCAAATTGATGTAGATGAAAAACTATTTATAGAGTTTGCTGCTTTATTACCAGCAGATGGTCTTGATGTATGCACATTAAAAGACCACGACTTTGGTAATGCTTACCATAGAGGTAGCTTTGATGCTTTAGAGAAGTTTGTTAATACATGGGATCACGCTCAGAAATCCTTTTTAGATAAAGAGCTTGAGTCTAAAAGAAATAATTTTTTAGGCAAGGCAAAGCATTTTATTCATACCCTCGCAGTTAGGTCTTACCCTATTGGTAATGGCGATGTGTTCTCTTGTATTCCAGATAGATACAGAGGTTCATACGACTGGCCAGATAATGTTAGTGAGCAAATTAGTGAGCTAAATGACTTAGCAACAGAACTATTTGAGCTACATAGAGAGTTCATACTTTCGACTAGACTTCGCTTAGTATGTTGATTTAACTTACCTGTAAACCTGTTGTGTACACCAAGGAAACCACACTGTACACATGTGTACACTAGGCTCTATTTCCTTATACAGACTATGTGCGGTCTTCCTTTGAGGGCTATTCAACGGCTCTAAAAGGCGTCATATGAGCTTTCAGGTATTGATACGCCATCCCAATTATCTGGCGCTTCGTCACTCTCTAACGTTCCTGCTTGTTCAAGCCATTTATCCCTTCTGGTAATAGAAATCCCAAGGGTAGAGCCTCTAGCAGTTTTACGTAGGGCTTCCCTAAAGTTATCTTCACCAACAGATTCTATTAGGCTGTCTATCTTGGCATATGCCTCTTCTATTAGATAATGTCTGTATTCTTCATTATCCATATCCTTAGGGGTGTAGCTTTTTCCTGAGACAATATCAGAGAGCCTTCTAATCTTTGGAAACCCTCTTGCATCCCAAGTGGAGCTTTTAGCTGCCTCTGTGTATCTATTCTCTAGTTTTTTTTGTAGCTGGCGGGTAAAACTATCAAGAGAGCTATAATCTTCCAGCTTACCTTGAATAGCTTCTGCACAAGCTCTAAGGGCTCTCATTACATGGTTTGCTTGTCCTCGACTGCAGCCAATAAGCTTTGTAAGCTCACTAACACTATAATCATATTTTCCAGCTATAACTAATGATCTAAACTTAGACTGATTGACTTCGTCCTTAGTAACCCCTACACCATGCCCTTGGTTAACTTCTTGAGCCGCAAGGAAAGCCTCTGTGTATGTTCTGTTTCTAACTAGCCTAGCTTTTACCCTAAAATCATCACATTTAGCTTTGTCCATGTACTCTAAGGATGCACTAATACGATGAAAACCATCTATAACAAGCTTCTTTCCAGAAACCTCAAACACAGTTATTGGTTGCTTTATTCCTACTCCATTGTGAAGGTCGTCTAAGATTTCTTTTGATTGGCTCTCTTGCTTAAGCTCTTGAGCGCGTCTTGTATTCTTATCTCTAATTAAATTAGTGTCTCGCCCTTGCATAGCAGGGTCTAAAATCACTTCTCTTGGGTTAATGTCTATAAAACTACTATCAGACATGTATTGGTTCATTGAGGCTTCTCTATCGCTTCTAGAGCTCTTTGTACTGTGGAAAGGGAAACACCAACCTCTTTAGCTATTTTACGCAAAGATATACCCTGAGAGCGTAATAGCCTGATTTGCTGGTGGTTAGTCTTATTGGTAGGACGGCCACGGTATTTACCAGCAGCCTTGGCTTTTTCGATGCCTTCCTGCCTTCTCTCTTGAATCATAGATAACTCGAATTGAGCAACTGCCCCCAACATACTCAGCATTAACTCAGACATTGGGTCAGAGCCACCAGCTTTAAAGCAGAGGCCTTCCTTATGAAACTTCACTTTGACCCCTCTACCATTCCAATCAGTAACAATCTGCTTCAAGTCTAAGAGGTTACGTGCAAGTCTATCAATGCTATGGATATGTACAGTGTCACCTTCCCTGATGTATTCCTTTAGCTCATTTAAGGCTGGTCGTTGAGCAGAGCCGCCACTACATTTATCAACAAACTTCTTTGTAAAACTAATCTTTACGTCAGCAAGTTGTCGTTCCGTGTTTTGGTCTGTAGAAGAGACCCTCATATAAGCTATGTGTGCCACATCCTGTACTCGTTTAATTCTAAGAGGCGGGAAATAATAATGTGGTCTTAATTTAAAGTAAACCCTAACAGGTACTGTTTGATCACGTTATGGCCATACCTGTTTAGGTATACCCTAAAGGTACGCTTTTAAAGCTTGTCCATAACAACACTCTATGATCAAATAACCTCTATAAATACGTTATTAAGAGAGTACAAATGAGAGCAACTTTAGTCATGTTATTAGCCTTTGGAACCACTGGTTGTGCTACAACTGCGCAAGATAAAGCCCAGCACAGTGTATCAAATCAAGATGCGAAAGCTATTGAGCTAATGGCTCCTGTTACTATTTCAAATTTGTTCAACACCCATACTTTAAAAGCTGGTATATATATTCAAACTGGCGCAGATGATTCAGGTGAATATTATACCCCAAGTACTAACAACCTAATTACCGCGCCACAAATTAGAGGCATATACATTCCAAATGATTCACAGGAAATTTGTGCAGTTTATTATGAGTTCAATAACTGTGAACCCGCAAGCTATAAAAGCTTAGGCCTATATAGGCTACAATAGCCAATTGTTTATCTAACGATAGTTTTAAAGGGCGGCTTAGCGCCCTCTTTTCATTATAACCAATCTCGCTCTATTACTTTAGCAGCAAGCTCCGTATATTCGCATAGTACTTTTAGCTCATCACCTTTGGCGTAATAACCATAAGTCATTGTCTTACCGCCTTTATGACCCACAGCAAATGCAGCACTGTCCTCATCTATACCAGCCCTTTGATAAGCCGTACTCATATGCACCCTAAATGAATGAAATGTTCGACTTTTATCCTTTGTCACATTAGCTGATTTATAGTTACTAAAGACTCTTGAGGCTTGTTTACCATCCATTCCAATGATACTTTGACCTACTTCAGAATCCTCCAAACGCCTCCTTACGATGTCATGAACCCTCTTAGGAAGTGGAACAGTTCTAGTCGCTGATGCTGTCTTACCCTTTCTTATATATAACGCCATTAGCTCACCCTCGATATACACATCTTCTTTAGTTACAGCACAAATTTCAGATATTCGACATCCAGTGAATAAACCTAAATAAACGAGAGCTTTGATGCCTTCATCTTCAGAGTTAGCCCAGCTAATTATTTCGCGAATTTCATCACGACTAAATAGCTGTTTCTTTTCAATAGTCTTGTCTGCTTCATAATGAGTAAGTATGTGAGAGTCGAAAGGGTTCTCGCGTTTATCAATTTCTGCAATTCTCCACGCATGCTCGTAGATACTTTTCAATCTACTCAAATGACCCTTAACTGTACTTACTGCTACCTCCTGAATGAGTTCGTCTATAAAACTAATCACCTGCTTTCTTTCAATACCCATTAGCGGCATATCGTGTACGTTTAGGTGCCTCAAGAAACGACTAGCGGTAGACTTCATTTTGACTATAGTATCTTGGTTTCTCTGTTTGTTTTTACGTAACCAATCATTAAGAGCTTCTCTCATGGAATAGGTATATTTTACAGGTATTGTCCCAGTCTTAACTGCCTTAGCTGCTTCTTGTCGTATCTCTGGATGTTCTTCTGTTCCAACCAAAATAGAGTCTTCAAACTGATAATATGCCTCGTATTTATCACCCCTAGCATCACGCTTTGCTTGCTCCAAGTTATTATAGAAGCTCATAAAGGTACTACGCCCACCATCAATAGCTTGTTCCTTCTGGACAGCTAGCTGCCCTAACAAACTGTCTCTACGTAACCTAGCAGTCTTAATACAGCTCGTTTGAAGTGACTTTACGTAAATCTCTTTACCGTCATATAAGTGTCTAACTTCCTTAGGTATTCTTATTTGAAACATCCAGACATCACGATTCTTACGTTTTTTAAGGTATTTGTTATTACTAGCTTCTGCCATTGTTGAATATACCCAATAGTGGAGACCAATGTAGAGACAAATAATACCACAACCCTTTATTTACAGTACATACAGAGGCTTAAGGCAGATTTGGAAGGCATGATGTGATCATCCTCCTTTAAGCACCTTGCTTATATAAAACCCAGCTTCGGCTGGGTTTTTGCTTTTTAATACAAGCCTATTGTTATTGCTTAATTTATCTCCAAATCTATACCATGAGTTATTGGATTAAAGGTAAAAGGATTTGCTTAATAATAATGAAATAATCATCTTCTTTATTTTGGTATCACTTATAACAGGGTTAGTGGTATTTATTGCTTGGATTATGCTTAAGCTCGTTATATGGGGTAAGAGCATGTCTAAAGGAGCGTATTTATTTTTAGCATTTTTTCCACTAATTTCACTTATGCCTATTCCACCCCCTACTTATGAAAATGTTCAAAAGGCCAAGCAAGAGCAGCGTAAACGCAAAGAAGACTCAGGTGACGACCCTACGAATGAAGATGACTAAGCCAGTTTAGCTGCGTAAATTAGAACACTTTTTAAGGACGCTTTAAGCATGCTATAGGGTTTAAAATAGAGTGAATCCTTTTACTGCTAGCGATAGATGCGAAGCCAATGTATAACGTATATCTCCCCTTAAAATAAGCTTTAATAAACATTTACCTATACTATTCAACCCTGTATTGATATGTGAAAATACACAAACATAAAACAACTTTAGGTTTTTAAGTTATGCCAAAGCAGCATATAGGTAGTATTGCTCTTGTTGTAAAAGACTATGACGAAGCAATCGCATTTTATACAAAAAAATTAAGCTTTGAATTAGTGGAAGATACGGATTTAGGTGATGGAAAACGCTGGGTGTTAATAACCCCACCCAACTCAAACGGCACACATATATTACTTGCACAAGCCACAGAGCCAGAGCAGTTTAACGCTGTTGGCAATCAAGCAGGTGGCCGTGTATGGCTATTTTTAAACACTGACAACTTTTGGCGCGACTACGAAAGCATGCTAGAAAATGGCGTAGTATTTCATGAGCAGCCTCGTAATGAGCCTTACGGTACGGTGGCCGTATTTGAAGATCTCTATGGTAACAAATGGGATCTTATTCAACAGAGCTAAATACTTAGTTGATTAACGACCTGACTATTTGAAATAAATCCGAGGGTAGCATGCCGCGCTGCCCTTGCTCTTCAGCCGCAACCTCACCTGCTCGAGCATGAAGAGTTACCCCATATCGCGCTGCTTCATCGATACTAAGCCCTTGAGCAAGCAATGCACCAATAATACCTGTAAGTACGTCGCCACTCCCTCCCACGGCAAGTGCTGCGTTACCATTTTCACACACCCAAGTGTTTTTGCCGTTATCAATTAAAGACCCAGCGCCTTTTAATATGCAAGTAGCATTATACCGTTTTGCGCATAGTCGCACGCTTCCAAACCTATTTGACTCTATTTCAGAGGTATTTTTGCTAATGAGCCGAGCCGCCTCACCAGGATGCGGAGTAAGGACACATTGAGCCAACGTATAAGCACTTGCATTTTCAGCTAATAAATTAAGTGCATCAGCATCAAGTACAAGCGGCGTATTGTGCTCTTGGCAATAGTGCATTACAGTGCAAAACGTTTTTTTAGCCCATTCATCCTGCCCAAGTCCAGGGCCAAGTACAACACAACTTGCCCACTCTAAAGCCTGTTCAAGGTTTTCACTCATGACCATTAACTCTGCCCTACCTATGCTTATTGGCATAATAGAACTTTGGTGCGTATAAACCTTTACCATCCCCGCGCCTGCTCTTAGCGCAGCTTCACTACTGAGCCTAATTGCTCCCGCAGTACCTTGGTTGCCCCCTACGCATAATAACTTGCCATGATTGCCCTTATGGCTATTTACAGCCCGAGAGCCCAAGCGTTTAAAGCTGTCTATATTTATCAAGTGAGCACAAGGTGAAGCGAGTTGACTAAAAGTATCTTCAATTGCTAATTCATCGAGAATCAACTCACCGGCATGCTGTTTACCTGTCCCTGTAGAAAGGCCCTGTTTAATCGCAATAAAAGTAAGTGTTTTTGTTGCCTGAATAGCTGCGCCTAATACTTCACCTGTATTTGCATCAATCCCTGAGGGAACATCAATACTTAAAACAGGCTTTTCGCTTTGGTTGATGGCGGTAATAATCTCACAATAATTTTCGCGAACAGGTGAATTAAGCCCAGTACCTAGTAACCCATCAATCACACAGTCGCAGCAATCTAAATCACTCTTTGCAAACTCGTTAACTATGCCACCATTATCAAGCCATAATTGCTTCGCTTTAGCAGCGTCACCACTGAGTGTTTTAGCAGGGTCTATAGCGCAAACTTTAACCTCTGCACCAGAGTCCTTAATTAAACGCGCGGCTATGTAAGCATCACCCGCATTATTGCCATTACCTGCAATAATTAAAGTAAGCTTAGCGTTAAAAGACTGCCACTGCTTGTATACGGACTCTCCCGCTCGCTGCATTAAAGTAAATAAATCTATTCCACATTGCTTAGCCGCCTCACCCTCATAGGAGCGAACCTGATCTTCTGTGTAAATATGCCTTTGTTTATTTAACATAGAAACTCGCCATAAATAAGTGTGTAGATGCCTATAACTATAGCTTGGGATAAAAGAGCACTTTTCAATAGCGGATTTAGCATGCTAAACAGCTATTAAAACTGAAATTGAAGGCTTTAGTACAAAGAGTGTGAGTTCTGTAGTGGGCTTTTGCCGCGGGTTTCGTGATACTCAACCCACGCTACGGAGGTGGTGGAGACTGTGCGAATAATATCTGGAATGTATTTTTACTTTTCTGCGGACGTAAAAAAGCCCGGCTCTTTCGAGTCGGGCTTTCTTGTATTTGGAGCCTGGGGATGTCGTGGTGCCCACAGCGGTAGAGAGTCACATAGCAAATGGGACATTATCATTGTGTCGTGTCGGCCTTTCGTAGGGCTCG
>NZ_PNCY01000036.1:0-1344 GCF_005887105.1 Pseudoalteromonas sp. S2893
ACCTTTACCGATGCAGCCAATGCCGTACAAACTATTGATGTACAAACCGATGCGAATGGTAATTGGAGTGCCACCCCAGCGACTGATTTAGCTGAAGGCAACTACAGTGTTAGCGCCAGCATTACCGATGCGGCGGGTAACACGGGCACAGGGACAGACAGCGGTGAAGTGGATGTAACTCCACCGGCTCTTGCCTTTACGCCGACCTTCGAGCTTGGTTTATTGGTTACCCTAAGTGGTACGTCTGACCTGTCAGCAGGCAGTGAAATCACCATCACCGAGCAACTTATTGGCGGGGGTGTGGGTGTAACTTACACCACCACAACCGATGCCAACGGTAATTGGTCTTTGGTGGGGCTTGATGTATCACTACTGGATGTAGGCTCTGTGATTGCCACAGCCACAGATGCAGCAGGGAACACACGCACAATCAGCTCAGATGACTTTGATAACACACCACCTACACTCACAGTTGAGGTGGATGCACAAAGCAATAGCAACACGCCTATAATCAGCGGCACAAGTGACGCAGGCGAAGGCGCACAAGTCACGATTGTGGTGACCGACAGTGACGGTAACCCACAAACCATTACCGCCCTTGTTGATGCCAACGGCGAGTGGAGCGCCACCCCAGCGACACCACTCAGTGAAGGTGAAAGCACGATTGAAGTGAGCGTACGCGATAGCGTAGGCAACGAAACCACCGTGAGTGAAACCACGGCTATCGACACGCAAGCGCCAACGCTTACGATACAAAATGTAGGCGACATAAACGACTTAACCCCGACACTGCAAGGCACGAGTAACGAAATTGGCGGCACGGTAACACTCACCGTGACCGACAGTGATGGCGCTGTGCAAACCATTACCACCACCGTTGGTACGGATGGGCATTGGGATATTGAAGTGCCAAGTGCCCTGGCACAAGGTGACTTTACTGTAACGGCCAGTATTACTGACGCCGCAGGCAATGAGAGCACCGCCAACAGCAGTGGTAATGTAGATACCATTACCCCGGTTGTAACTGTGGATGCACTGGGGCTTGGAAACGACAGCACACCAATTATTAGTGGTACTTCAACTGAGCCAGAAGGCACAGTTGTAAACATTGTAATCACCGACAGTAATGGCGATGAAACACCGCTCACCGCCACCGTGGATGTCAACGGCAACTGGCAAGCAATCAGCCCAGAATTACCTGATGGTAGCTACAGTGTACAAGCCAGCATTACGGATGCGGCGGGCAATACAGGCGGCGCTACGCAATCGGGCAGCATAGAGAGCCTTGCCCCGACACTGCCACTCGACACTGTAGGCGCTACCCACGCCCGCACCCCACCCATT
>NZ_PNCY01000037.1:0-3097 GCF_005887105.1 Pseudoalteromonas sp. S2893
GGTATCGGTAACCGATAACGCAGGTAATGAAACCACAGCAACAACTACAGGTGAGATTGATACAACAGCGCCGGTTGTTACCATAAATGCGCTAGGTGATACAAGTGATACTACACCAACTCTATCAGGTACGGTAAGCGGGGAACCTACAGGCTCAACTGTTACTTTAACTGTAACGGACGCTAATGGTGCAGTGCAAACAATCACTGCACAAGTCATTGCAGATGGAAGTTGGACAGTAGAAGTACCCGTAGCTTTAGCTGAAGGTAGCTATACTGTTGATGCTACTATTAGCGATAACGCTGGCAATGAAGGTACTGCAAGCGCCTCTGGTACTATTGATACAAGTGCGTTAACTATCACTATTGATGTGATTGGTGAAACTAACGATCAAACCCCACAAATAAGCGGTGATACATTTAATGCAGAAGTAGGTTCGTCTGTTGAAGTTCAGATCACAGACTCTACAGGTGCGACTATTACCTTAACTACGGTTGTTGATGCAAACGGACAGTGGAGTGTTACTCCGCCAGCCGATTTACCTGAGGGAAGTGTATCAATCAGTGCAACAGTAACTGATTTAGGCGGTGGTTCAGCCATAGCAGAACTTGATGCCGTAATTGATATTACGCCGCCAACCATACAAATTAACGATCTAGAAACCAGTAATGATACAACACCAATTATTGCTGGTAATACTACAGGCGTTGTTTCTGGCACTGTAATAAGCTTGACTGTTACAGATTCGCAAGGAGTTGTTCGCTCGTTTAATACGACAACAGATGCACAAGGGAATTGGAGTGTAGAGCTTTCTCAAGAGTTAGCTTCAGGGGATTATACTGTACAGGCAGAGGTTTCTGATGCTGCAGGCAATAGCGCTTTAGATACAGCAACCGGTAATATTGATACTGCGGGGCCAAGTTTAACCGTTGATTTTGATGCTGTAACCAATGATACAACACCGACTATTTCAGGCACGAGTGATGCCGATGTAGGTACAACGATTACTGTAGTGATCACTGATGAAAACGGTGTTGAACAAACACTAACAACCACAGTAGATGCCAATGGAAATTGGCAAGTAACCCCTCAAACAGACTTGAATGAAGGTGATAACACCATCGAAGTGAGCGTGTCTGATGAAGCAGGAAACACAACCACAGTAACCGATACAATTACTTTAGATACACAAGCACCCACATTAACCATGCAAACCGTGGGTGATGTAAACGACTTAACCCCGACATTACAAGGCACCAGTAACGAAATTGGCGGCACGGTAACACTCACCGTGACCGACAGTGATGGCGCTGTGCAAACCATTACCACCACCGTTGGTACGGATGGCCATTGGGATATTGAAGTGCCCAGTGCCCTGGCACAAGGTGACTTTACTGTAACGGCCAGTATTACTGATGCCGCAGGCAATGAGAGTACCGCCAACAGCAGTGGCAATGTAGATACTATTACCCCGGTTGTAACTGTGGATGCACTGGGGCTTGGTAACGACAGTACTCCACTTATTAGTGGTACTTCAACTGAGCCAGAAGGCACAGTTGTAAACATTGTAATCACCGACAGTAATGGCGATGAAACACCGCTCACCGCCACCGTGGATGTCAACGGCAACTGGCAAGCAATCAGCCCAGAATTACCTGATGGTAGCTACAGTGTACAAGCCAGCATTACGGATGCGGCGGGCAATACAGGCGGCGCTACGCAATCGGGCAGCATAGATAGCCTTGCCCCGACACTGACACTCGACACTGTAGGCGCTACCAACGACAGTACGCCAACTATTAGTGGTACCACGAATGCACCAGCCGGCACGGTAATTAGCATCAGCGTTAGCGATGGCATTACCACCGAAACCTTTACAGCCACAGTCCAAGCGGGTGGCAGCTGGTCAGCCGATGTACCAAATGCACTGGTTGATGGTGAGCTGACCATTGAAGCCAGCGTGAGCGACAACGCCGGTAACACCACCACGGTTAGTGAAACAGCCACGCTGAACACCACCGCGCCAAGCATTAGCATTAATACCTTGGTTGATACCAACGACACCACACCAACCATTAATGGGACAAGTGATGCAGCCGATGGCACCACCATTAGCTTAACGTTTGAAGATAGCGCGGGTAATATTACGACTGTTGATACCACCGTAACCGGTGGCGTGTGGAGCGTTGATGCACCGAGTGAATTAGCTGAAGGCGAATACACAGTGACCGCCGAGGTAGACGATGGTCTGGGTAATACCGGCAGCGCCACAGAAACCGGTATTATTGACACCACTATGCCAGCGATTGAAGTGAATGAGTTAGTTGTTACCAATGATACAACCCCAACGATCACCGGCACCGCGAATGCACCGCAAGGCAGCACCGTAACGGTTGAAATCACCGATAGTAATAATGTGACCCATACGGTTACAACAACCCTAGGAGCTAATGGCACGTGGAGTGTGGCTGCCTCACAAGTAGTTGCTGAAGGCAGTTATACCGTAAGTGCAAGCGTAAGCGATGCAGCGGGTAACACAGCGACCGCCACAGGCGCAGGAGAGGTTGATACCATTGCGCCAACGCTTGATTTAACCAGCCCAGGTTCAAGTAACGATGTTACACCGACCCTAAGCGGCACCAGTGATGCGGTTGAAGGCACCGTGATCACCTTTACGGTTATCGATGATTTAGGGGTCGAGCAAACCTTTACCACCACCGTGGATGCGAGCGGCAACTTCTCAGTGGAAGTACCGACGGCACTTGCAGAAGGGCCGTACAGCATTGAGGCCAGCATTAGCGATGATGCAGGTAACAGCACTGATATCTCTGGCAGCGGTAACATCGATACGACCGCGCCAAGTGTGAGTGTGGATGCACCAGCGCTCACCAACGACAGCACGCCAACGGTTACGGGCACCAGTGATGCACCAAACAGCACCGTTACGATAACCTTTACCGATGCAGCCAATGCCGTACAAACTATTGATGTACAAACCGATGCGAATGGTAATTGGAGTGCCACCCCAGCGACTGATTTAGCTGAAGGCAACTACAGTGTTAGCGCCAGCATTACCGATGCGGCGGCTAACACGGTC
>NZ_PNCY01000038.1:0-3152 GCF_005887105.1 Pseudoalteromonas sp. S2893
AAGAGTCACCTCATAAATTTGGAAAATATCTGATAATATTTTTTAAGTCTAAGTATTTATCTACTTTAGCTATTAACTTCTGTCGCTTGTTTCTGTCACAAAACGCGTTTGGCGTTGTATGGTTAAGCCTCACGGGTAATTAGTACAAGTTAGCTTAATGGCTCACACCACTTCCACATCTTGCCTATCAACGTTGTAGTCTTCAACGGCCCTTCAGAGACTTTAAAAGTCTAGTGAGAAATCATCTCGAGGCCTGCTTCGCGCTTAGATGCTTTCAGCGCTTATCAGTTCCGAACGTAGCTACCGGGCAATGCCATTGGCATGACAACCCGAACACCAGCGGTTCGTTCACTCCGGTCCTCTCGTACTAGGAGCAACCCCTCTCAATTCTCAAACGCCCACGGCAGATAGGGACCGAACTGTCTCACGACGTTCTAAACCCAGCTCGCGTACCACTTTAAATGGCGAACAGCCATACCCTTGGGACCGACTTCAGCCCCAGGATGTGATGAGCCGACATCGAGGTGCCAAACACCGCCGTCGATATGAACTCTTGGGCGGTATCAGCCTGTTATCCCCGGAGTACCTTTTATCCGTTGAGCGATGGCCCTTCCATTCAGAACCACCGGATCACTATGACCTACTTTCGTACCTGCTCGACGTGTCTGTCTCGCAGTTAAGCTGGCTTCTACCATTACACTAACCGTACGATGTCCGACCGTACTTAGCCAACCTTCGTGCTCCTCCGTTACTCTTTGGGAGGAGACCGCCCCAGTCAAACTACCCACCAGGCACTGTCCGTAACCCCGATTCAGGGGCCAACGTTAGAACATCAAAACTACAAGGGTGGTATTTCAAGGACGACTCCACAACAACTAGCGTCGCTGCTTCAAAGTCTCCCACCTATCCTACACATGTAGGTTCAATGTTCAGTGCCAAGCTGTAGTAAAGGTTCACGGGGTCTTTCCGTCTAGCCGCGGGTACACAGCATCTTCACTGCGATTTCAATTTCACTGAGTCTCGGGTGGAGACAGCGTGGCCATGGTTACACCATTCGTGCAGGTCGGAACTTACCCGACAAGGAATTTCGCTACCTTAGGACCGTTATAGTTACGGCCGCCGTTTACCGGGGCTTCGATCAAGAGCTTCGTCCGAAAACTAACCCCATCAATTAACCTTCCGGCACCGGGCAGGTGTCACACCGTATACGTCATCTTGCGATTTTGCACAGTGCTGTGTTTTTAATAAACAGTCCCAGCCACCTGGTCACTGCGGCTCCCGTCCGCTTAGAGAGCAAGTCTCATCACAGATAGGAGCGTACCTTCTCCCGAAGTTACGGTACGATTTTGCCTAGTTCCTTCACCCGAGTTCTCTCAAGCGCCTTAGTATTCTCTACCTGACCACCTGTGTCGGTTTGGGGTACGATTCGGTATAATCTGAAGCTTAGAGGCTTTTCCTGGAAGTATGGCATCAGCAACTTCACACCCTTGGGTGCTCGTCTCGTGTCTCAGCCTAACAGCAACCCGGATTTACCTAAGTCGCTAGCCTACTCACTTTCACATGGACAACCATCGCCATGCTTGCTTAGCCTTCTCCGTCCCCCCATCGCAATTATACCAAGTACGGAAATATTAATCCGTTTCCCATCGACTACGCCTTTCGGCCTCGCCTTAGGGGTCGACTTACCCTACCCTGATTAACATGGGATAGGAACCCTTGGTCTTCCGGCGTGCGGGTTTTTCACCCGCATTATCGTTACTCATGTCAGCATTCGCACTTCTGATACGTCCAGCATACCTCCCGGTACACCTTCAACCGCTTACAGAACGCTCCCCTACCACTCATCCTAAGATGAATCCGCAGCTTCGGTGCATAGTTTAGCCCCGTTACATCTTCCGCGCAGACCGACTCGACCAGTGAGCTATTACGCTTTCTTTAAAGGATGGCTGCTTCTAAGCCAACCTCCTGGCTGTCTGGGCCTTTCCACATCGTTTCCCACTTAACTATGACTTTGGGACCTTAGCTGGCGGTCTGGGTTGTTTCCCTCTTCACGACGGACGTTAGCACCCGCCGTGTGTCTCCCGGATATTACTTTACGGTATTCGGAGTTTGCAAAGGGTTGGTAAGTCGGGATGACCCCCTAGCCTTAACAGTGCTCTACCCCCGTAAGTATTCGTCCGAGGCTCTACCTAAATAGATTTCGGGGAGAACCAGCTATCTCCCGGTTTGATTAGCCTTTCACTCCTAGCCACAGGTCATCCCCTAACTTTTCAACGTTAGTGGGTTCGGTCCTCCAGTTGATGTTACTCAACCTTCAACCTGCCCATGGCTAGATCACCGGGTTTCGGGTCTATACCTTGCAACTATTCGCCCAGTTAAGACTCGGTTTCCCTACGGCTACCCTAATCGGTTAACCTCGCTACAAAATATAAGTCGCTGACCCATTATACAAAAGGTACGCAGTCACCTAACAAGTAGGCTCCTACTGCTTGTACGTACACGGTTTCAGGTTCTATTTCACTCCCCTCACAGGGGTTCTTTTCGCCTTTCCCTCACGGTACTGGTTCACTATCGGTCAGTTGGGAGTATTTAGCCTTAGATGATGGTCCACCTATATTCAGTCAAAGTTTCACGTGCTCCGACCTACTCGATTTCACTTAAAATGTCTTTTCATGTACGGGACTATCACCCTGTATCGTGGCACTTTCCAGAGCCTTCCATTAACACATAATAAGCTTAAGGGCTGTTCCGATTTCGCTCGCCGCTACTATCGGAATCTCGGTTGATTTCTTTTCCTACGGGTACTTAGATGTTTCAGTTCTCCGCGTTCGCCTCGTTAACCTATGTATTCAGTTAACGATACCTGCAAGCAGGTGGGTTTCCCCATTCGGAAATCCTAGTCTCAAGCGCTTTTTACTAGCTTGACTAGGCTTATCGCAAGTTAATACGTCCTTCATCGCCTCCAACTGCCAAGGCATCCACCGTGTACGCTTAGTCACTTAACCATACAACCCAAACGGGTCTTTGTTATGTGACAGTTTAACTTCGCCAGAAGTTAATATTGAATACTAAAGTAGATACCAATTAATCATAAATGATTAAATTGGCACTGAATGATACTGCTATCATTCTTTTTTACTTTTGAAAACTCT
>NZ_PNCY01000039.1:0-24626 GCF_005887105.1 Pseudoalteromonas sp. S2893
TGGGTGATTTGGTAGACGCGCTGGATTTAGGTTCCAGTATCTTAGGATGTGAGAGTTCAAGTCTCTCCTTCCGCACCATGTTCTTATCTAGAACTAAAACTATTCCAAATTTAGCGTTGGGATATCGCCAAGCGGTAAGGCACCAGGTTTTGATCCTGGCATTCCCAGGTTCAAATCCTGGTATCCCAGCCAATTTCTATATTATCCTGTACTCTTCCTCATTAGCATATTTGTGTATAAACTCATTAATGTTTACTGGCTTGCTAAAATAATACCCTTGCAAATAATCACAATCCATTAGCGTTAACGTTTGTTTAAGATCGTTATCTTCTATTCCCTCTGCCACCACTTTACAATTAAGTCGCGTCGCTAAAAACAATGTCGATTCAACAATCGCGTAATCTGCTATTTGAGTCAGCATGTCTTTTATAAATGATTGATCTATTTTTATTTGGCTTATAGGTAATTCTCGCAGTAATACCAAAGAAGAAAAACCCGTACCAAAATCATCTACACTAAATTCAAACCCTCTGCTATTTAGTTTTTGCATCATTGTGCGGGCAGCTTCTAGGTTTGTCATCATGGCGCATTCGGTTATTTCAAAAATAATTGCGTCGCTTAGCGTTGGGTCATGCTTTACTAATTCTTCAACAAACTCATAAAACTCCGGGCTTTCTAAATCTTTAGTAGAAAGGTTTACATGCAACGAACCTATAAACCCAGCTGCTTTTAACACCTTTAAATGCTTTATTGTTTCTAGTAGCACCCATTTAGAAATATTTAATATCAACCCACTTTGCTCAGCAATGCCAATAAATACCTCGGGGCTAATAAAAGAGCCATCACTTTGCGGCCAGCGTATTAACGCCTCTGCTCCATGTACTTCATCGGCTCTGGCATCAAAAATAGGCTGTAAATAAAGCTCAAATTCGTGGTTTTTAATGGCGTGCTTAATACGTGAGGTCATATTTGAAAGCTCATTTGCTCGGGTGCTCAGCGCCTCAAAGTAATGTACATACAGTTGCTGTGTGTCTTTAGCCTCATGCAGTGCTAAGTCTGCTTGCTTTAATAGCTCATTAGCGTGCGACGAGTGATTCGCAAAGGTTGTTATTCCCACAGTCACGTGTACACGTAAACTATGCTCGTAAATATGAAATGGGTGTTTGGTTGATTTTTTTATTGCTTCAATACATAAATTAATTGCCTCATTGGCTGAGTTATCAACAATAAGTGCAAATTCATCGCCGCCTAAACGGTACAGCTTGGCTATTCCCACAATATTATGGCTGAGAGTTTTTGAAAAAATGCTTAACAGCATATCCCCTACTTTATTGCCGTATGAGTCATTAATCGATTTAAAGCGGTTTAAATCTATAAGCATTAAATAAAACGAAGGCTCGTACTTAACTTGTTTGTTAAGCACCTGAAAAAACTTTTTTCGATTAGGGAGGCCAGTTAAGCTGTCGTTTTCGGCAAGGGTTCGTTGACGTTTTGCATAGCTGTCTATTTTTAAAATACTTTTATAACTGAGCTGAATAACTAAATAAACAAAAGCGCCCCCGCCAAATAAAATTAGCGATACGCTCATAGCAATAAATCCGGCTATATCGTTATTTACAAAATAATAAAGTACATACCAATAACCCACTATAAAGCTAAAAATAAGCGCCAGTAGCAAAATCCAGGAAACACGGTTAGTTTTTTTACAAATTTTTATTGTTGGCACAATGCTCAGCGTTAATAGCAAAGCGCCGACAATGAGTATAAAAATAAAAAAATTATCCACAAACACACAACTTTTAATTGGTTAGTAGTTTGAGTATGGCAAAAAAACGCAATAACGGAATAAATTAATAGTGACAACTATGCAGGTGCCAAGTGGCATAAGAAAGGGAGTGATTGGCCGTGCATTTATTAATTTAGCCAATCACTTAAGCGGATTTAATTAAGCTCCCCACTAATGGCGTATTTTAATACCCAGTTTTTTAACGGACCGGTATTGTTAGCCATTTTTAAAAACTGGCTGCGTGCCCATTTTAGTGGCGTAATTTGATTAGAAAAACCAAAGTAACACGCATCCATCATGCTCATCATTAATAGGTTGGCTTTACGGCGGCTTCGCTCGTATTCTTTTAGTTTTAGCGGACAACCAATATCATCAGCGTCTTCAAGCGCCTGTGCGAGTGCCACCACATCTTGAAAGCCTAAATTAACGCCTTGCCCGGCCAGTGGGTTAATTGTGTGAGCCGCATCGCCCACTAACACCAAACGCCCATTAGAGTAATTATTTGCATGCTGACGGGTAAGCGGAAATACCGCATGGCTTTGTACCTCAAAATCCCCTGCAAGAAGCGGAAACTTATTTAAAACATGCGCTTTTATTTGATCAGCCGTTAACCCTTTAAAGTTTTGTAAGGTATTGGCGCTGTCGTACCAAATTAAATTAGCGTATGGCGCCTGCATAGGTAAAAAGGCTAACGGGCCTGTAGGGGTAAATTGTTGCCACGTTTTTACTTGCTGCGGCGCATCTAGCTTTATTAGTACGCCCATGCAGTGCTGCTGATACTGCCACCCTGTTACACCAATATTTGCCTTGGCACGTAGCTGCGATTGCCCGCCATCGGCTGCAATAACTAAATCAGCAGTGTAACGGGTATCGCCATAAATGAGGGTGATTGACGTTGTATCTTGCTCAATAGCACTTAAAGGTGCTGATTGTTCAATAACCTCAATATTATAATGTGCAAACTGCTGCCAAAGGCTTGCTTGTATTAAATTGTTTTCAATTAAATGACCTAAGTGCGAAGTATTAATATCGGCGCAATCAAATAATAGGTTGTCGCCACCGCGCTCAAATGCTTCTAACTGCGTGTAAGGTGCTAATCGGTTTTGCCTTAAAATAGGCATAGCCCCTAGCTCGTCCAGCAGGTTTTCTGAAAAACGGTTAATAGCCGATACCCGTATATCTACCTGATCACTTGCTAAAATGGCATCGGCGTTAATCAGTTTTTTTTCTATTATTTGTACTGATTTTCCTTGCTGTGCAAGCTTTATGGCCATGGCCGCACCGACCATCCCTGCGCCTACAACAATCACTTTGTTTTGAGTCATGTTTTTCATCATTTGGTTAATACGTGAAACTGTTTTGATTGTACCGTAACTCGCCGCATTAGTGCGAGAGTATATAACTATCACGCTATTAAACTGCCTGTGTATTGATTTGAGATCACAAACATGAAAACTATACTTGGATCTGGGCGGGTATCCAGCTAAAATACGCGTCCTTTAAGTGAGCAACCTTGCTCCTTAATCCCGTTTTAAGCACATTTTTGTGCCACTACCGAATTGAACACGAGGCTATATTTCAATGAGCAAAAAGCTGCATATCAAAACTTGGGGTTGTCAGATGAACGAGTACGACTCTCAGAAGATGGCTGATCTTTTAGATGCAACCAACGGCTACCAGCTAACGGAAGAAGCAGCAGACGCCGACGTTATTTTACTTAACACCTGTTCAATTCGTGAAAAAGCGCAAGAAAAAGTATTTCACCAATTAGGTCGCTGGAAGTTATTAAAAGACGACAAGCCAGATTTAATTATTGGTGTAGGTGGTTGTGTTGCCTCACAAGAAGGTGACTCTATTCGCCAGCGTGCACCGTTTGTTGATGTTATTTTTGGCCCACAAACATTGCACCGTTTACCAGAAATGATTAAACAAGTGCAAGGCGACAAAGGCTCATCGGTGGTTGATATTTCGTTCCCAGAAATTGAAAAGTTTGACCGATTACCAGAGCCAAAAGCTGAAGGCCCGTCTGCATTTGTATCAATAATGGAAGGTTGTTCTAAGTACTGTACTTTTTGTGTTGTACCTTACACCCGTGGTGAAGAAGTTAGCCGCCCATTAGATGACGTATTATTAGAAGTTGCGCAACTTGCTGAGCAAGGCGTACGTGAAGTAAACCTACTTGGTCAAAACGTAAACGCATACCGCGGTGAAACACACGATGGCGAAATTTGTTACTTCTCAGATTTAATCCGTTACGTAGCAGCGATTGATGGCATTGACCGTATTCGTTACACCACCTCGCACCCGGTAGAGTTTACGCCAGATATTATTGATGCGTACGCTGATGTACCAGAGCTTGTTGATCACTTACACCTACCTGTGCAAAGTGGTTCAGACCGTATTCTTAATTTAATGAAACGCGGCCATACAGCGCTTGAGTACAAATCAACAATACGTAAGCTGCGTAAAATTCGCCCTAACTTAAGCATGTCGTCAGACTTCATTATTGGTTTCCCAGGTGAAAGCAAAACAGACTTTGAAGCCACTATGAACCTGATTAACGACATTGGCTTTGATATGAGCTTTAGCTTTATTTACAGTGCGCGTCCAGGTACGCCTGCCGCCGACTTACCTGATGACGTATCAGAGCAAGAGAAAAAAGAGCGCTTATACCTACTACAAAACCGTATTACACAAATGGCACAACAAATTAGCCGCCAAATGTTTGATACAGAGCAACGTATCTTAGTTGAGGGCCCTTCTAAAAAGAACCCAATGGAATTACGTGGCCGCACCGAAAACAACCGTGTAGTTAACTTTGTTGGTCCACACACAGTGATCGGCCAGTTTGTTGATGTACGTATTACCGAAGCGTTACCAAACTCTTTACGTGGCGATTTAATTCGTACAGAATCAGAAATGAACTTACGTCGTGATATTGCTCCTTCAGCTATTTTAACAAAAGCTGCAAGCGTTGAGCCAAAAATCGATACAACCAACGAAATTGGCGTAGCTACTTTCGTACCGTAGTTGTATAAATTCATTGCGCCAGTAACCCTTACTGGCGCACCCGAATAGGAAGTAATTTTGAGTAATCAGTTAAAAACATTAGAGATTTATTTAGAACCTGCCGACAACAAACGCCTTTCTTCTTTATGTGGCCCGTTTGACGAAAACATCAAACAAATTGAACGCCGCCTAGGTGTTGAAATAATCCACCGCGACAACTTTTTTAAAGTAACAGGTAAACTGCACTCAAGTGCCGCGGCCGTAGACATTTTAAAAAACCTTTATGTTGATACTCAACCTGTTCGTGGCGAAATTGGTGAAATAGAGCCCGACAACGTACATTTAGCCATTACCGAATCAAAAGCCCTAGAACAAGAAGTGCCGCAAAGTGCGTACGGCAAAGAAATGTTTATTAAAACCCGCCGTGGCGTAATTAAACCGCGTAACGATAACCAAGGTTTGTATGTTGCTAATATTTTGCATCACGACATTACCTTTGGTATTGGCCCTGCCGGTACAGGTAAAACCTACCTAGCAGTTGCAGCCGCAGTAGATGCCCTAGAGCGCCAAGAAATTCGTCGTATATTACTTACCCGCCCAGCGGTAGAAGCCGGCGAAAAACTGGGTTTTTTACCAGGCGATTTAAGCCAAAAGGTAGACCCATACCTGCGCCCTCTTTACGACGCGCTATTTGAAATGCTTGGCTTTGAAAAAGTAGAAAAACTTATTGAAAAACACATTATTGAAATTGCCCCACTTGCTTACATGCGTGGCCGTACACTAAATGATGCGTTTATTATTTTAGATGAAAGCCAAAATACCACCGCCGAGCAAATGAAAATGTTTTTAACCCGTATAGGCTTTAACTCTAAAGCAGTAATAACGGGCGATATAACACAAGTTGATTTACCACGCGGTGCGCGCTCAGGCCTTCGCCATGCAATAGAAGTACTTAGCGATGTTGAAGAAATTAGCTTTAACTTTTTCCAATCGCACGACATTGTTCGCCACCCAGTAGTTGGCCGTATTGTCGAAGCCTACGAGCGCAATGACGAAAGCGAGCGACTAAAGCGTATAGAAAAACAAAAAGCCAAAGAGCAACTTGCCGCTCAACAGCCGCCTTCTACTAAAGAGTAATACCGTGAGCACCGAATTAGATTTACAAATAGCGTGTGAGTTTGACAACCTCCCAAGCGAAGAACAATTTGCACTGTGGGCCGATAAAGCCCTGAGCAAGTTTCGTGATGAGTCTGAGCTGAGCATCGTTATAAGCGATGAAGCCCAATCACAACAATTAAACAACGACTACCGTAGTAAAAATAAACCAACCAACGTGTTGTCGTTCGAATTTGAAGCACCGCCAGGCATTGATTTGCCATTAGTAGGTGATTTAATAATTTGCCCAGCCATTGTATTGGCCGAGGCAATCGAGCAAGAAAAGTCATTTCATGACCACTTTGCCCATATGGTTATTCATGGATGCTTGCATTTACTTGGATTTGACCATATAAAGAGTGAAGACGCTTTTGAGATGGAAAGCATAGAAAAGCAATTACTTGCAGAGCTAAACATAGCTGACCCATACCGGGACGAAATTTAAATTAACGGAGCATTTAGACGCAATGAGCGACGATAACTCGCAATCTAGCCAGGGTTCTTCTGGCAAAACGTGGATGGGCCGCATAGCCCAAATGTTGCAAGGGGAACCCCAGAATAGAGAAGAGCTGGTTGAAGTAATTGCCGACGCGCAAGAGCGTGACGTAATCGACCCAGAAACCAAAGAAATGATCGAAGGTGTGCTTGGTGTATCCAAGCTTAAAGTGCGCGATATAATGATCCCGCGTTCACAAATGGTCACACTTGAGGTCGACAGCCCCCTTGAAGATTTGATCCCCATGATGGTCGACTCCACCCACTCGCGTTTTCCGGTGGTGTGTGAAGACAAAGACCACGTTGAAGGTATTTTGCTCGCAAAAGACTTGCTGCCGCTTATTTTAAATAAAGATGAGCACCTACCCTCACTGCGCGAATATTTACGCCCAGCCATGGTAGTGCCAGAAAGCAAGCGCGTAGACACCCTACTAAATGAATTTCGTCAGCAACGCTACCACATGGCTATTGTCATTGACGAATACGGCGGTGTATCGGGACTTGTCACCATTGAAGATATTCTTGAAATAATTGTCGGTGAAATCGAAGATGAACACGACGAAGAAGAAGATCAACAAGATATTCGCCAACTTGCTAAGCATGTATACGTAGTACAAGCGCTCACCCCTGTAGATGACTTTAACGAGTACTTTAAAACAGGTTACAGCACCGACGAAGCCGATACCATTGGCGGCACGGTACTACACGCATTTGGCCATATGCCAAGTCGCGGCGAAACAATTGAAATAGACGACTATCAGTTTAAAGTAACTAATTCTGATAACCGTCGTATTTTACAACTGCAAGTCACCGTTCCTAAGGTTGATGAAAACGACAGTGAAGAAACTACTAACTAAACTCACCCTGTTAGTAAAAGATAAAAAAGCATGGCTCGCACTGGTTGCGGGCCTTATTTTAACTTTTGGCTACGCCCCTTACCAAATTTGGCCCATCGCATTTTTTAGCATTGCCGCCATTATTTTTTGTATTAACCCAAACAACACAGGCAAAGCGCACGCAAAAAGCGCCGCTAAATATGGCTTTATATTTGGCTTAGGTTGGTTTGGCGCGGGTATTAGCTGGGTGCATGTATCTATTGCCACCTTTGGCGGCATGCCGCTTATAGCATCGCTCTCGTTAATGGCTTTACTGTGCTCATATTTAGCCCTGTTTCCGGCGCTGGCGTTTTGGGCTGCAACTCGCTTTGCAAGTGGCCCTAAAAGCATGGGGGCACTTCTAATTGCCACCATAGCCATTAGTGAATACTTACGTGGACACTTACTGACCGGCTTTCCGTGGCTAAGTTTTGGCTATACACAAACAGATGGCCCGCTTAGGCTGCTTGCCCCTTATATTGGCGAATTTGGCTTAACGCTTACCTGTGTTGCCATTGGTTTTGCCCTTTACAGGCTCACCAAAAAAGATTTTAAAACCCCATTAATAAGCGCAGCCGCTTTAGCGTTACTTATTATTGGTGCATTAAATACCGGTAATAATCACTACTCTGGCAAAGAAATGTCGACCTTATTGGTGCAAGGTAATATTAAACAACACCTGCGATTTGAACCCAGTGAGTTTTGGACCACCATGAGCAAGTACCAAGACCTAACGCGCCCACACTGGGATGCTGACCTAGTGGTATGGCCCGAAGCCGCCGTGCCCGAAATAGAAGCCCTTGCCGACACTTACTTAGCCAATTTAGACAGCGCGGCCTCGTTTAATAAAACCGCATTAGTTACCGGTATTGTTGACTACCAGCTCGACACCAAAACCATTTACAACACCCTTATTGTGGTAGGTAATAAAGAACACAACGACGAGCACGGCCATTACCGCTACCTAGACAAAAACCGCTACCGTAAACACCAGTTGTTACCTATCGGCGAATTTGTACCATTTCAGGATGTACTGCGCCCTATAGCGCCATTGTTTGATTTACCTATGTCATCGTTTACCCGTGGCGATAGAGTGCAAAACAACCTACGCGCCAATGGCTTTAACCTGCTACCTGCCATTTGCTACGAAATAGTATTTGCCGATTTAGTACGCGGTAATTACCAAAGCGACTCTGACTTGCTGTTTACCGTAAGTAACGACGCGTGGTTTGGCGACTCCATTGGGCCATTACAACACATGCAAATAGCCCGCATGCGCGCATTAGAGTTACAACGCCCGCTGGTACGTGTTACCAACAATGGCGTAAGCGCCGTATACGACCCACTAAGCCACACACAACAAACCATGCCACAGTTTGAAGCTGCGACCATGAAAGCCGATATAAAGCTTATACAAGGCGACAGCGTGTACAGCCAATACGGAAACATCTTTGTGTGGGGGGTTGTGTTGTTGATGGGGGTTGTCGGGTTTGGGGTTAGGTTTAAAGTAAATCAAAGCTAATCCTTTTCACTTTTACTAATTAACTCGATATTTAAAAATTCCGTAATATTGCTTTTCGGTTCTTATTAAAGGATTAACTTAATGCTCGGCCAATCTAATAATACAAGTAATAAAATGACTAACCGGTTGAAGTATCTATTTTCGTTAGCTTTTGTAGTTCCAATAATAATATTGCTTATTTTGTTAGGCGCTTGGAACAACACTTTTGGCCTTGGGTTAGGTGGAACGACTTCAACATGGTCAAATTTAGGGAGCTTCTTGGGTGGGCTATTTGGCCCAATACTTAGTTATTTTTCTATATTAGCGGTTCTATTAACCCTCTATCACCAACAAAAAGATAGCAAGCTTATTTTGAAAAATAACGCGATTAACACACACTCCGTTATACTAAATATGTTTATAGATTATTGTGATCGTGAAGAGTTAAAAATAAATCCCTACAAGTTATTTAACTTTATTTTTTCAAACTCCCTTGCCGAGTATATTCATGAACAAAAGGCTTCTGATGACATTTTCTTATTAGAACTGCAACCTGAATCACTTAATAAATTTATAAATGAGATGAGGTCAGATACTGAAAACTTACAGGCAGTTTTAAAAAAAGGAAGTAACTTTCAAGTAACAATGGATGATCTGCAACTACCAAAACTATTAGGGCTCAAAAACCTAGAAGTTATAACAACTGCTGAACAGCTTAAGAAATATTTAGAGTTAGCAAAAAGCACTTTTGAATGCGCCTTAGAATTCCCATCTTTTTATATAAATGAAGATGAAAAGAAAGACTTTACTGATGAAACCCATAAATATATCAAGTCTTTTATAGAAAAAAGTGTGGATAAAAGCGAATTTAATGAAACTCTTGATGAGCTTAAAAACACTCGCAACAAATAACTAAGTACAAAACTAAAAGAATCGAGTCATTCTATAATGTCATTAAGCTTTTTAACCCATAATACCAACTAAGCGCAGCGACTGTGCCATGAATTTCATCTTTAAAGTAACGTTGATTAATAATTAGATTATCGCTTGGGTGCGCTTTTAACCTTTTAGCAAACGCTACACCCCATTGATAATTTGCTTTACCAATTTCGCCAAACGCTTCGTCATTATTTGCAAAAGTAAAATAGACATTGCCTTTAAGCTGCTTATTTATTAGTTGCTTTTCATCAAAATAACGGTTTAGGAAGTTATTATCCCAAAGGTAAGTCGCATCAATAATTAAGTAATCTGTAAATAGCGTATGGTTAGAAAGCAACACATAACTGGCAAACAAGCCACCGAAGGATTCACCTATTAATACGCGTTTAGTTGATGTTCGATAATTTTTATTAATGAGTGGGATAAGTTCTTTTTCAAAAAAGGCACTGTAATTTGCGGCGTTGCCAATATTTTCAAACTTTTCTAGAAGTTTACCGTTAAATGTCCAATCAACATTAGTTGGGGTAAAATCCCGCTCTCTTATCGCATTTTGACTATTAGGAATGGCTACTATAATTGCTTGTTGTATTTGCTGCTCTAGCCGCTGAGTACTAAGTGCCTCTACTAGCCCGGCTACGGCTTTTAGATGTGTTTGGTCACCATCGAGCAAGTAAATAACTGGGTATAACTGATTGGGGTTTTCATTGTAGCTTGGCGGTAAATAAACGCTAAAACTGCGTTGTTCATTTAAAATAACAGACTTAAGCTGATAGGTTTTGGCTAAAGTAATAGGCTCTGAGGCATTTACATTTATTGTAAAAAATAAATATAAAAATATTATTGATAAGACTTTCATACATATCCTTGTATTAAATTAATAGCTAACCAAGAAGAAACGCCCGCCCTTCTTTCAACAATCAAAACACCGCTTTTATTGATAAGCTATTCCTTAGCTCTTGAGGCTAACTTTTTATATATTGCATCTTTATCGCGTTTACCAATTGCGAGTACATACACCACAACTTCGTCATCAATAACTTCGTAAGCAAGGCGGTACCCTGCCGTACGCAATTTTATTTTATAAACATTATCAAAGCCGCGTAATTTAGAGGCTAGGACATGCGGATTATCTAAGCGCTCAGCAAGTTTCTTTTTAAACTGGCTTTTAAGTGGTGGCGCAAGTTTTTCCCACTCTTTTAAGGCTGCTGGTAAAAACTTTAACTTATAAGTCATCTATACTAACTTCAACCGCTTGAGATAAATCGCCTCTGCGGCTCTCAACAACTTTAGTTAGTTCATAATCATCCAATTGTTCCATAAGTTGCTCATACATTTGTGCAGGCACCAAGTAAGCTGCAGGCTTATTATGATTTAATATGGCTATTGCAGCGCCATCAGCTTCATTTAAAAGCGCGGTTGGGTTTTTTTTAAGTTCTGAAATACTTGCCGAACAATCAGCTAAAACCTGTCTCATATAACACCTATAAAGAACTAAATTAAGACCTTATTTTAGCCCTTTTTTTATCTAAAGCTATATATTTTATAATTGCTTATTTTCTAAGTAGTTTTTAAAGTCTCTTGTACCGTTTGTGCATTTACAACCTGGTTCACACTGCCCTGAATAACCACAGTCGCTGATATTTTATCTTGAATAGCTTGCCTGTTTGGGTCCCAGTACACTTGTAAGAAGCCTAATAAACCTGTTGCAAAACCGGCGCCGTATCCACCGTATCTGCCAAAACAATCAAGCATACCTAGTGGCTCGCCATTTAGTGAGACCACCCGAATATTACATACTTTTTTACCTGGTGTTTGTCCGCGCCATAATAATGAGAACAACGTAAAGTATACCGCTGCCCAACCAAAACCAAGGCCTAGGTCTTGAATAATGCCTTTACCCCACTGCAAAATACTGGTGACAGGTTTGGTTTGTGCGCTTTTAGTTTCAGCTTTTTCAGTGATATTGCTTTTATGAGTTACTTCGCCCGAAATGCTTTCTCGCTCTGTCTCATTATTTTTAAAATCATCTACCGCAACAGGCTCATCATCAGCTATAGCCATTAAGTGCAATAATGTGCGCGTAACTTCAATCCCTCCTACGTTTTGCATTTCAGCAAGCGCTGGTAATTGGCCAACTAAATTAGCTCGAGCAACGCTTTGACAAGCATCATCACAGTTTTTATCGTCTGTTTGCGTTAAATAGGTGCGTATTATTGCTTTATCATGCTCGCTTAGCTCATCGTTTTGCTGTGTTTTTTCTATTTGAGGTGTTTGTATAGCGGTATCGCCTTCAAAAAAATCAATCGCTAACGAGAGTACGGTTAATGAACTTACAAATAAAAAACTTGCGGCAAAAAGCTTTAAGGCTCTGCGCCAAAACGACGACATTTTTGGAAGATATTGCTACGCAGTGCCTTTATAAAAAGCCATTGCAGCCACAAAGGCAATTAAAGTGGCGCTTAGCTTAGCGGCCATAAATATTAAAGTGACATCAATAGTCATCGCCAATGCACGTTTAATTGGGCTCGCTAATGGAATACCTAATAACGCTTGGTCAATTTTAAAGGCATACGGGGTGATCACGTCTTTGGTTTCAGAGCCTGATAACGCGAGTTGCTCTATCTCTTTGGTTTTCATTTTTATGTTTTTAAAATGGGTAAGCTATTTAACTTACGCGCTTTTTATTTTTATATCAATCCGCTTAATTAAGTGATCTATTTTGCTGATTGGTATTAGCCCAAGTTAAAGCTACTGATTTACCAGCATAAAAAAAGGGCTGCATACATGCAGCCCTTAAAATACTTTATTTATAAATAATTAAGCGGTTGGGTAATCGGTATAGCCTTGCTCTGCGCCACCAAATAAGGTGTCGGGGTTGTGGCTATTTAGCGGTTTACCTTGCTCTAAACGTGCAGGTAAATCTGGGTTAGACACAAACGGGCGACCAAAGCCAATCATGTCGGCCCAGCCTTGTGCTAGGGCTTCATCGGCACGTTCTTTAGTGTACTTACCTGCATAAATTAATACGCCGCTGTACGCTTTACGAATAGCCTGTTTAAATTCAACGCTCATTAAAGGGGCATCATCCCAGTCGGCTTCAGCAATGTGCATGTAGCCCACGCCAGCGTCGTTTAGTGCTTGAGCAACGGCTAAATATGTTTGCTCTGGGTTATCATCAACCGTGCCGTTAAGCGTGGTAAGTGGTGCAAGCCTTACACCTACTTTTTGACTACCAATTTCATCGCTTACTGTATTTACAACCTCTGTTAAAAAACGCAAACGATTTTGCACACTGCCGCCATATTCATCAGTACGGGCATTTGATTGCGAGTCTAAAAATTGGTTAATTAAATACCCGTTAGCGGCGTGTAGCTCTATGCCGTCAAAGCCTGCGTCTACTGCATTTTTAGCCGCTTGGCGAAATTCGCCTAGTACATTTTCAATATCTTGCTTGCTCATTTCACGCGGTAACTGAGTCTCAACAAAGCCAGGTTCGCCGTTAGTATCTACAAATACTTTTACGTCTTTTGCAGCAATGGCCGATGCGGATATAGGCTGCACACCGCCTGTGTTATCGCTGTGAGTTACGCGCCCTACATGCCAAAGCTGCGCAAACATAACGCCACCAGCATCGTGCACTTTGTTGGTTACCGTGCGCCAACCTGCTACTTGCTCGTTTGTGTAAATACCTGGTGTCCAGGCATAGCCTTTACCCAGCTCACTTATTTGTGTGCCTTCGCTTACTATTAACCCAGCACTTGCTCGCTGCGCATAATAAGTGGCCATTAAATCATTGGCAATGTCGCCAGGCTGCGTTGAGCGCGAGCGAGTCATTGGTGGCATAACAATACGGTTTTTTAAAGTTTTACCTGCAAGTTCTATGGGTGAGAAAAGTAACGTCATAATGCCTCCTAAGTTTGATGGCGCTCATAATAGCGCAGCTATATAAATTCAAAAATAGCAAAAAACACAAAATAGCTTTGTTGTATTTGCAAAAGTGTCTACTTATTCTTCTGCTGAGCATTACATACAAACTATTTAAAAAGTGATGCTAGTGCTAGAAAATTTAATTGATACAATATAACATACCAATAAATACCTATTAATAAGTAAAATTAAATGATAAATAAACTGTCCGTCACAGTGTTATCAGGCTTTTTAGGCGCTGGTAAAACAACCGTACTTAGCCATATTCTTAATAACCGACAAGGAAAAAAAGTGGCTGTTATTGTCAACGATATGAGCGAGATAAACATAGATGCAGCCACAATTAAAAACGATGTGTCGCTCAATCACAGCAACGAAAAACTCGTCGAAATGAGCAACGGCTGTATTTGCTGCACCCTACGAGAAGATTTACTTGTTGAAGTGGGTAAACTTGCCAAAGATGGCCGTTTTGATTATCTCGTCATTGAATCAACAGGCATTTCAGAACCCCTACCGGTTGCCGAAACATTTACTTTTGCCGACGAAAACGGTGTTTCTCTTGGTGATGTTGCCACCCTCGATACCATGGTAACCGTGGTTGATGCGGTTAACTTTTTAACCGACTACGAACAAGCAAACGATTTACAAGATACTGGCGAATCGTTAGGAGAAGACGACGAGCGAAGCGTGGCTGACCTACTTGTTGATCAAGTTGAATTTGCCGACGTTATTTTAATTAGCAAAACTGATTTAGTCACCAATGAACAGCTCAATAAGCTTATTGCTATTTTAAATACGCTTAATACTCAAGCTAAAATGATTCCTAT
Organism: Pseudoalteromonas sp. S2893; assembly: GCF_005887105.1. Lineage (NCBI taxonomy): Bacteria > Pseudomonadati > Pseudomonadota > Gammaproteobacteria > Alteromonadales > Pseudoalteromonadaceae > Pseudoalteromonas > Pseudoalteromonas sp. S2893. The sequence goes on from NZ_PNCY01000039.1 coordinate 14,515, forward strand.
ATCAAACGGCAATATTAATATTAACGAAGTGCTCAACACGGGCTTATTTAATTTTGCACGCGCCCAACAAGCGCCGGGTTGGCTTAAAGAAATGCGTGGTGAACACATCCCCGAGACCGAAGAGTATGGTATTAGCAGCTTTAATTATAAGGCGCGCCGCCCATTTAACCCTGAAAAGTTTTATCACTTTTTGCACAACACCGAGCAATTTGGCAAGCTCATTCGCTCTAAAGGGTATTTTTGGCTCGCAACGCGCCCTTTATTTTGCGCGCAGTGGAGCCAAGCCGGCGGTATAGCTCATTACGGGTTTGCTGGCATGTTTTATAAAGCAATTCCTAAAAAAGACTGGCCCACAGATCCCGAGCTACTTGCTGATATAAACAGTAAATGGGTAGAGCCCTTTGGTGATATGCGTCAAGAACTTGTATTTATTGGTCAGTCGTTAAATAAACAAGCCATGATTGAGGCGCTTGATGACTGCCTATTGCCAGAAGAAGCCGTGCTTAAAGGTAAAGTTTTTTGGAAAACCTATAACGACCCGTTTCCTATTTGGGAGGAAGTGTAATGAATGCCCTAGCTCCAATAACGGCACAAATAAAACCCACTGAGCAACTCCACCGAAGAGCAGCTAAAGACAGTAACGCCAATATATTGCCACACATTTATGACCAAAACACTAACATCGTTATTTGGCAAAGAGACCTTGAACAAGCATTAACAAATGCCGTTAATACACTCATTAGCACTAATGCCATAAAACCACTTGAGCTTGCGGTATCTCCCGATGATGCGTTTGATAAGTTAGTTACTGCACTTAAACCAGATGATAATAACCGCGATGAAACTCATGCGCTGTGTAAAGACATAGCATTATTAGTTGAAATGTTTTGCTGCCTATTTGATTTAAAACGCGCCGGTTTAAGGCTAAAAATATTAGATAAACCTATGTGCCCGCGTTTTCATGTAGACAAAATTCCGTGCCGATTAGTGACTACTTACCAAGGCGTTGCAACGCAGTGGTTAAATCACAGCGATGTAGAGCGCTCAAAGCTTGGAACTGGTAATTTAGGTAAGCCCGATGAAGAGTCTGGCTTATTTAAAAGCCTAAATAATATTAATCAGCTAAATCAAGGGGATGTTGCCCTGCTTAAAGGTGAGTACTGGGATGAAAACGAAGGCGCAGGGCTTGTACATCGCTCGCCACCGGTGGCTGAAAACGAACAACGCTTGTTGCTCACCCTTGATTTTATTTAAAATTGTTGTGGTGATAAACGCTGCACTAATGCACGTTTATCACCCTCGTGATTACTTCGTACAACCCTTGTGTATTTACCGGTTTAGAAACAAAGTCATCCATGCCTACACTTAAACAGCGCTGCTTATCATCTTCATAGGCGTTTGCGGTAATAGCAACAATGGGCACATGTGCCTTTGTGTTTACCTCGTTAGCCCGTATTGTTTGGGTGCACTCGTAGCCATCCATATTAGGCATTTGGCAATCCATTAAAATTAAATCAAAGCGATTACCTTCAAGTACTTTTAGCGCTTCTATGCCATCGGTTGCCATCACTAAGTTTACCTTTGTAGGCTCTAGCATTTTTGCAATTACTTGGCGGTTAATGGGGTTATCTTCAACCAGTAAAAGTGTTTTATCGCTTAAATTAGGCAACGACTTCGCCTGTTTAACGGGCTCTGGTTTGTTGGATTGTGCTTTAGGTGCACTTACGTAAAATTTAAGTACGCTGCCTTTGCCTGGTTCGCTGTTGAGGGTAATTTCACCCTGCATTTTTTTAATTAACCCTTGGCTAATTGCTAAACCTAACCCTGTGCCACCATACTTACGTGCCACACCTACATCTGCTTGCGTAAACTCACTAAATAACAACGACTGCTGATCTTTTTCAATACCAATGCCGCTATCGGCTACGCTTATTAAAAGTTGCTCGTTTTCGTAATCAAACGATAAGCGCACAAAACCACGCTCGGTAAACTTATATGCATTAGAGAGCAAGTTAATAATGACTTGGTTTAAACGTAGGTCGTCTACTTTTACGCAATCTGGCAGCCTGTCGCTTTGACTAACAATAAACTCGACGTGATCAGAACTTACAATGGGAGAAAACAACGACTTTATATTGGCAATAAACGGCGCAAGGTTAGTCGCCCGAGGGCTAATTTCCATGGCGTTAGCTTCTATTTTAGAAAAATCTAAAATATCGTTTAAAATTTTCAGTAAATTTTGTGCGCTTTTTTGCTGCGTATTTAACAGCTCTCGCTGCTCATCGGTTAATGAATTATCGCGCAATAAAACCTCACCCATGCCTAAAATACCGTTCATAGGGGTGCGTAGCTCGTGGCTCATATTGGCTAAAAATTGCGATTTAGCAACATTGGCTAAATTAGCCCTATTTACCGCTTTTTTAAGCTCGGTGGTTTGCTCTGCTACTTTGCCCTCTAGCTGCTGATTAAATTCGCTCAGCTGGGTATTTAACCCTTGGTTTCTGATATTAGAGGCTTGTAGGTTTTCTATTGAACGCTGCAGCGCATTAGCTAGTAATTCAAATTGCTGTTGCAGTTGCAATACCTCATGCCAGCTTGAGTCTGTATTAAACTTATGTGTTTTGGTTTTACCAAAGCTTTGCATTAGCGTCGTTAAGCTAGTGATTGGCTGCACTAATAAATTAGCAAGTTGGTGTATAAAAATAACCACCATAAGCATCAATAGCGCACTTAACAAAATAGTGGGTAGCCAAGCTTTTGCCACCGCCATACTTAAATGTTTACGATTATAAAAGGTAATAACTTGCCAGTGGTTTTGTGGGTCAATGTACCTAGAGCTGTGGTACACCTCGTTTTTGCTTGAGCGAAATAGGTTTTTATCTCCTAAATTACTGGTATTAAAGCCCTCACCGTTAAAATGGCTCAGTATTTTAAATTCATCAAGGGAGCTAAATACCACTTTTTGCTGCGCATCTAGCACCACTAAATCGCCCGTGTACTCAAATAAGTTAGGTATAAACCGCTCTAAGCGGTCTAACTTTAACGAGCCCTCTACCACACCATAAAACGTATTGTTACGGTATATAGGTGCCGACAGCGCCACAATGGCCTCGTTACCTAGGCCGCGACCTTGAAACACGCCACTGGTATAGCCCAGAGGGAACTGCTGAGCTTGGGTAAAGTATGCTCGGTCTTTAACACTGCGCTGCGCAAGGCTAAGCCCCTCTATTAAATCGCTGGGCGAGCTAAGCTCTACAAAGCCATCTGGGTTTGCATACAAGCTGGTGGTAAAGCCTGGAAATAACGACATTAATCGTTTGAGTTGCACATCGCTTGCAGTGCCCGCACTTATTGCGTCGCTACTCATAACAATGGCGTTTTTATGAAATGCTAAATAATCATTTAATTGCGTGCTAATAGACTCGGCTTTTTCTTTTAGTTGAGCGTTTACTTCATACTCTAAGCGCGCATGATGATCGTTTACTAAAATTACACTGGTTAGCAATACCACTAAAATAATAATGACACTAACCACATAGCTTAAAATTTTTGCCAGTGGCCTCCCCTGATACGCACGGCTAGCGTAAGGTACAAATACACTAACTAAATCAACCACCGCCAAACTTATTAGCGCGTTAATTAAGTACTTTGATATCGCTACTATTAGCGTTAACCAGGCCAAGCCAATAACAAATTGGCCTATAACCCATACAAAGGGTAAACCAATACATAGCCAAAATACGCTACCCAGAGGAAGAATAGGTTTAGAGCGGCGTAAGCAAAAAGCATAAAGCCAACAAAGCTCGAGTAAATACACAATACTCGGCCAACAATGGCCCCACCTATAAAGTAAAAAACCAGAAACAATGGCAAGGCTTAGGCACGCGTAACGCAGCCCAGTAAATACTAAGCTGCATAAAACAAACAATTGCCCAAACAAAAATTCGGAGCTGTCGAAAAAATACAATGGCGAGAGATTTACTAACCCGCCTAATAACCCTAATAAAACAGCGAGTGTCCACTTACTTCTTTGCGGCATTAATCAACCTTGGGGCACTTTGTTAACACTTTACATGTTAAAATTAATGTAATTTTTACATTATTACGTACAAGGCAAGGGTTGTCTAGCAGCAATAAAACAGGAACAGATAAACATTACCCCCTGTCAAAAAATGAATAGCCGCAGCTAACTAAATAATTTAAAAAGAAAGGTGTGCAAATAGCCGTCCACTTAGAAGGCAGGTTATAGGGCGTGCTAAATATTTAGCAATTTAGACTTGTGAACGCACTCAAAAAGCGTGTTATGTATTTTACACTTACTCTTTTTATGACTGCCACTTAAGTGTAACTTAATATCCTTAAGCATAGGCTTAGCATTTGCGATTGCTAAATAGGCATTAGCTAACGCTTCTGGAGCTGCGCAATAATCTACAATAAGTATTACTGTTGAAACGTTGAGTGACAGTAATTTATTGCCAAGCTCAGTAGATGTGAGTTTTGCTTTGGCGTTGCTAAATAAGTGATTTGATTTTTTACATAAATAGTGATTGTTTCATCTGCTAGTGCAGTAAACGACAATAATAAAAACAGTGTTAATGTAAAAATGAGGTAGAGCGGTAATAGTGGAAAATCGACACTCGTGATACCAAATATTTAACGGTGTTACTAAGGAATAATTTAAAAGGAATGTATTTTCACCCAAATGAGGAATTTGGGTGGCAGTCTTACCAGCCACATCTCGGCACACACGTCACAAACTGTGGCTGCTCCCTTCCGGGCCTGACCAGGTTCGCCTGCTAGTGTTGCGAGAGGACCAATAAGACTACCATTGAGGGCCTTGGTTGGCGCGGGAAGGATTATCTCTACTTTAGATATCCCTCTAATCTCTCATTATAATCGTTTAAGTAAATCTTCAATTTAAGTGTACATTGTACCACCAATGTGTACCACCGATAAAGCATTGCTTACGATAAATGTACTCGGAAAAATTAAGTTTATAATCGTAAGTTTATTGGCACAAAGAACCTCAGAAAAAGCTCTACTCAAAAGCCCTCAGCAGCCCGCTAAGAAGCATTGAAATAGAACCTCCACCAGTGTCAGGGGATGAGAGAAAAGATTAGTAGGACTGCCAAGAGGAAGTGTATGGCTATATTACATATGACACGTTCTAACTATTTCTTTCTTTCCTTTTTCTACTTTTATAAGTACTGTAATTTAACCCGACTTGATCGCAGGCGGCTACTTTACCCGTTCCCCGTAAAATTAAACTTTCCACTTCTAAAAGCTGGCTATCAATTAACTCACTTGAGCTAGGGCCTCCTTTAATTAAAAGGCTTTTTACTCTTGCTTCAGCAGCCTTATCTATATGTTCCTGACTTTGTTTATAACCCTTAGGCACACCTTGGTATGCTGTAGAGGCGGTTTCAGTCTCATCAGCCCACTCTAACTCTTTAGCTATCTGAGCGTCTTCAGCAAACTGCTCGCCCTCTTCGCTATTTTTCCAGACGACATGAGCGCCCCTATCATAATTATTAGTCATGTAACCTCATTTAGTAAATCTACGTTAATTTGTTAGTAACGAACTCTAAAGAGTTTCTAATCTTTTTTTAAATCATCCATCAAAGTGGATAAAGGAATATAAAAAATAATTCCGATGAAAAATACAGCTATTTGAATCCAATAGTAAAATGTATCAATTGCCGTGTTAAGTTGAAAGCATATATACATAACAATCGAGATAATAGAAAAGGCAAATATATATACTTGATAAGTACTGAACCGTGATATTTTTTTATTTTTATCAGGTACTTCTAATGTTTTTGCTAAAAGCTGCCCATACATTATTGAAGTTGCTAAAGAAAAATCAGACAATCTTATATACGATGAAAGATCATCATTGAGCAACTTTATAATAAACAACACCAAAAGAGGTAGTACTATAAATATAGCCTCTTTCTTCGCACCATCATAGCTTCTAATCATTTTCAAAATCCAGAGTAAACTGCTCAACTTCATTTTGAGGAATAACACGTATTACTTCTATGATTTCGCTTTCATATCTGTCCTTTGCCTTTTTCATCGCATTTGTTTTTCGCTTGGTTCTAACTTTTACGTATAATGCATCTCCGGGCCACATCTCTTCCTCATGATTTAACCACTTTAATAACCATTTAGAATCGAGCATTTTTGCACTAAGCTTTTTGTTCTTTCTTCTATTACACTCAAACTCCCACTTCAAATCCTCTACATACGACGGTCGCCTGACAATAAAGATTTCATTAGATGGAAAGTTTTCGACTTTATCTTCAAATATTTGATCTGCATCACGAGGGCATGAAAATGACTCACTAATAAAATCAAAATCTAATCCTCTGCCATATTGAACTAGGTCTTTTTCAGAAAGGCTTTGTCTTGCTTTGTGGATTTTATGAAGAGCATTAGCAACATCATATAGATGAGGGTCATTCAAACAGGTATAATTGGTATATTCAGGATCGTTTGCTGCTACAGATTTACAAACACTATTTGCAAAAGCTCTTACATCTGCTTCAGAATCAATTTTTTGAGCAGCAGCGATTTCAGAGCGAACCCCTGAGTAAATGCCATTAAAAATACTCTCAAGACCCACCCCTCTGACTTTATCCTTTATCCTATGAAAAACGTCTGCTATGCATGAACCTTCTCTGGTAGCCCCTAGGCATGATGAAAATTCAATATCATCTCCATATCCTTTCACAAAAGATTTTTGTAATTCATTAAAGCCTTCAACATATAGGGCCATTGCATGAAATACCCGTTCTGGTTTTTCTTGTTTCTTGTCAAAATCAATACGAATAGAGTAACTTACAGACATTGGAATTCTCCTTCATTCACGCCATCAGATTAACTTCAAAATGAAATGCTTACAAGATCATGAACAAAAGATTAACCAATCAATTTTAACAGCTAAAGTTATTCCAGTTTTATTATTGCAAATGAAGCCATAAAGCTTTCTTAAAATTTTTCAAAAAAAAAACTACCAAGTACTTCTTCAGAATCCTAAAAATTAAGTTTGGGAGTGTAGAAGGTTACCCCCCCTTTTAATAACCCCCTACCCCATCGGTTTTATTCATAAACATCTCCTTCCTTTGTACACTGTTATTAAAGATAGTTTGTGACTGCATGAATACCAAAGCCAACTAGCTTAAACCGAGAGAAACATTTTCAGCTTTTAAATACGTAAAAAATAGTTAATAATACAGACCGTTTTAAATACATTACTAGTCAAGGAAGATACATGAAAAAAACCATTCTAGCGTTAGCCCTATCTGCTTTTTTTATCCCTGCATCAAATGCTGCAAACCTTAAAGATTCCGTTCCCGAAGCAAAAACAAAGTTGGAACAATTCAGTGCAAAAACGGGTGTTGTGATGATCCGTGGTTTCCAAAAGATTGGAACAGAAAGTGGCTTATATAACACCTCAGTAAATGTTCAGACTAAAGAGTTTACTAACGTTACTGATGGAACAAAAGAATACGGTATAACAATTGAAACATTTAAAGAAGATGGTCGTTATGATAAGCAGCATACTTCTTTCATTGATTATGATGAAATTGATTCATTAATTGAAGGTATAGAGTACATATCTAAAGTAAAAGCTGATGTTACTCAGCTAGAAGACTTTCAAGCTGATTACAAAACTAAAGGCGATTTGGAAATTTCAACTTTCAGCTCAGGTAAGAAAGTTATGGCTGCTGTTAGTAGTGGTAGAATTGGCTCTGTAGCCGCTTATTTTAATATCGAGGATTTAGTTAATATCAAAAACCTTATATTAAAAGCAAAGTCGAAAATCGAAGAAGTAAAATAATAAACCCTCTAAGCTTGTTGTCATTAACAAACTGCTTGGTTGCATAGTCAACCAAGCTTTCAGACAACAAAACACTACCGCCAATTACGCTTAACTGTTGCTATTGATGTTTGAAATTCAGTCCCTTTTAAAGCCTCAACTACTTTAGATTGCGAGAAGGATTGTGCTTTCAATTCTTGAATCTTGGCTATAAGTTCTTGAGATACCTTTTTGCGCCCTAATGTAACTCCTTTGGCTTTTGCTCTAGCTAACCCCTCCTTTGTGCGCTCTCTAATTCTATTTCGCTCAAATTCAGCAAAGACAGCAAACATTTGTAAAATGAGTTTACCCTCCGAGGTCGTTAGATCGTTTGATGGTAGATCAAGTGATATAACCTTAACACCCATCTTTTGCAGCATAGTTATTGTTTGTTGGACATCTATATTATCTCGACCTAATCGGTCAAGTTTAGAAACAACTAAAGTATCATTTAGTTCTAGCCGATCAATCAATTTGGCGAACTTAGGTCGCTTCATAGCTTGAACACTTCCACTGATAGTTTCAGATATTGCACGATTAGGTTCAATCTTAAATCCAGCATTCTTTATAGATAAATCTTGGTTATTAGTAGTTTGGTCTGTAGTACTGACCCTTGTGTATGAAAACAATCTACTCAAAATCCATTCCCTCTGGTTACTAGTATCTAAAACCAACAAACCTACAGATACCAGTATCAAATGTCAACACCATACATTTAGATACCAGTTTAAGCATGATAAAATTGGCATCTAAATTGACCGTCTTTGATACTGGGTAAGCTAGCTTATTCATAAATAAATAACATGAGAGTATGGTAAGACACCACCAGCATACTCCCTCACTTAGTGTAGTTTTAATTAATATACTATGATGATAAAGGCAACTAACTGTTATTAGAAAGTTTTATCAATTAATAAGCTATCGTTAAGGATATAATGTGGGTGTACAGAGACTATAAGTAGAAAGAAAATAATTTAATTTAGTCTAATGTATTAGTATTGCCAAATAGGCGTTCTTAGTAATTAACCCTTTGCAATAATGTATAAAACTAACCATGAGTTTGTATTTAATTATACAAAGTACTGAACACCTCAATAACACGTAAAATACTATCCTGTAAGGCTCTACAGACATCTTAAACTGCCACCTTACACTCATACGAGGAAAAATTAATAAGGCTCTTAGAAAGTATTACAGGGAATCTTATTGAACGTTGTTACTTCAAATAATGATACACTTAACAACAAGAAGAACAAAAAAGATTCCTATAATCTTTGATACGCATGAACAAAAAAAACGTTACAAATATAACGAATCATTTATTGATTTTATTTCTAAAATTTGAGATGAACTGCCTGATAGTAGTATCTTGAATTTCGTTACCATTACATTGTTTAATGCCAAGTAGAGCGCCTTTGAGATCTTTTGGTTTTAGATCTGGATTATGACTTAATAACTCAGTAGCAATTTTTTTATAGCAAAGCATATCTCCGTTTTCATCTGCAATTAATGTTTTAGTATTTTCAAGTATGCCTAACTTCTTATCTCGTTTCTGAGATTCTATAGCTGTTAGTGAACTCTCTAATTCTGATAGTTTATCTTCTGCAAGAACATATTTGACACTTCTAGCAAGTTTAGATAGCAGATCTTTTATGCTGCCTTTGCAGTAAAATTCAATATAACTCTTACCAAAAAAACCAGAGGCTGATAGTGCAATTATTTCCCTTGATAAAGCAGGATTTTGAGAAGTACTTTTTTCTGTATTAACTTGTGCAACTATGCTTTTTAAGATATCCATACTCTGCCAATGACTCCTCCCTTTAGCTAGCTCAATAAACTTATCCGCATTAATGTCGTACTCTCCTGCTCTAATGACGCCTTCTATATAACTTCTTTCTGTTTCATCTTCACTTAAAAGGTTATACGCTTCCGCTGTTGTTTTTCCTGAAATAACACTTTGGAATAAGAACTCTTGACCCGTGTCAGAGAAATAGCACAACTTATGTTCCATATAGCGTTTAGGTAACTCTATATTTATCTGCTTAGTTAATCTTTCAACAATTTTCTTTTCCTCCTTGTCAAAATCATCCTTTGATAAATCTGCGGTATCTAATTTTTCAATTTCAATCTTAATACGTTTTTCTAAAATTTCCTTCTTGAATTTGGGAGCACTGAATAGATTCTTTCCCATGTATATTTTACTTAAATGAGCAATATCCTCATCTATATCAAGTTCATCAAGTTCATC
>NZ_PNCY01000004.1:0-4352 GCF_005887105.1 Pseudoalteromonas sp. S2893
CTAAGGCTGCGCATCTTACGCTTTCCTATTTTTTTGTCAACACTTAATTTTTTAAACTTGAAAGTTTTTAAAACTAAGTTTTACTCGACTCACTGACTGGTTTGCTTGCCTCGCTAAGCGTTGCCTGCTCTGCCGTCTTAGTGGGGTCGCATTATAGGGAGAAACGTTTTATACGCAAGCGTTTTATTAAATAAAATTGCATTTAATTTATGCCCATAAGAACCTCACATTAAAAACACATGTTACCCACAAAAGCCTGTGGATAAGGCTGTTTTTTTGCTTTTAAAACTAAACTCTTTTGATTTGTTATGGTAAGTTGCCAGCACTTTTTCAACTCATGTACTTAGGTAGTATTCATGACAGATATAATAAATAGTATAAGTGCCTTACTTTGGGGCCAAGTTCTCGTCTACTTATTAATAGCAGCAGGTCTCTTTTTTACCATTCGGTTAGGCTTTATTCAATTCGTACAATTCCCACATATGTTTAAAGTTATGTTTGGCTCACGTAAATGTGGTGGAGATGAGATTTCTTCTTTTCAGGCTTTTTGTACTTCTTTAGCGGCGCGGGTTGGAACAGGTAATATGGCCGGTGTTGCCGTGGCACTTTATTTAGGTGGCCCTGGCGCTATATTTTGGATGTGGCTGATTGCTTTAATAGGTATGGCAACTAGCTTTGCAGAAAGTACGTTAGCACAAGCTTATAAAACTAAAGACGCTGATGGCAACTTTAGAGGCGGCCCTGCTTATTATATGGAGCGTGGTTTAGGCAAACGCTGGATGGGTGTGTTGTTTTCATTGTGCTTAATTTTAGCCTTTGGCCTGGTATTTAACGCTGTACAGTCAAACTCTATTGCTGCCGCATTTGAAGTAGCGTTTGATGTACCTAAGTATATAGTAGGCATTGCACTTGTAATTGGCTCTGGCATCATTATTTTTGGTGGATTAAAAACAATATCACGCTTTGCCGAAATGGTTGTTCCATTTATGGCGCTTGCCTATTTGCTAGTTGCTATATATGTATGTGCGATTAACTTTACTGCCCTGCCTGATGTTATTGTACTTATAATAAAAAGTGCTTTTGGTTTAGAGCAAGCAGGCGCCGGTGCAATTGGCTATGGTGTAACGCAAGCTATGATCCAAGGTATTAAGCGCGGTTTGTTTTCAAACGAAGCCGGTATGGGTAGCGCAGCCAATGCCGCAGCAACGGCAACACCTTATCCACCGCACCCAGCCTCGCAAGGGTATGTGCAAATGCTAGGTGTATTTATAGATACTATTGTGATCTGTACAGCCACTGCCTCATTAATCTTACTGTCTAATCAACTTGTGCCTGAATCGGGTGTATTAGGAATAGAGTTAACGCAAGCTGCACTACAAGAGCACGTAGGTGACTGGGGCACTTACTTTATTGCCATTGCCATTTTGTTTTTTGCATTTACCTCTATTGTCGCGAATTACTCATATGCCGAAACAAACCTAATGTTTTTAGAGCACAACTCTACTAAAGGAATGTTTATATTTAGATTACTTGTATTAGGTATGGTTATGTTTGGTGCCATTGGTGAACTAGGTATTATTTGGACACTTGCTGACATTTCTATGGGCCTTATGGCTATTGTAAATGTAGTTGCACTGTTTATGCTTTCAGGCGTTGTTGTGTGGTTATCAAAAGATTACAACGCGCAAAACAAGCAAGGTGTATTACCTACGTTTGACAAAGACAAGCACCCTAAGCTTGCCAAAGAGGTTGATCCTAACGCGTGGAAGTAACGCTAAATTAAAAAATTATTAAGCGAGCATTAGCTCGCTTTTTTTTTGCCTTTCAAACTACATAAAAATTTATTAATGTATTTCAGAGATATATACCATAATTAAATATCAGTAATAGGCGCTTTTTGATTTACTTACGTACTATAAAATTGAAGTTTGTTATCTATAATATAAAGGAGTCATGATGGATGACCAATTGAACAAATACAGTATTGACACTACCGATTATCAGGTAGGTCAAGATAACGTACAAAAATGGGGGTTTGATGTTCATAATCCAGTGTTTGGAATAAGCGCATTTTTAGTCATACTATTTGTTGCCCTTACCTTATTGCTTGACCCTGAAGTGGTCAGGGAAGCACTTACCTCAACTAAAGATGCCATTATCAATAAATTTGATAGCTACTTCATGTTGATTGCTAATGGTTTCGTATTATTCTGCTTTGCACTTGCGCTCTCCCCTCTTGGTAAAATTCGCTTAGGGGGTGTTGATGCAAAACCTGAACATGGTTATCTCTCATGGCTGGCAATGTTATTTGCCGCAGGAATGGGGATAGGTTTACTGTTTTGGGGTGTAGCAGAGCCCGCAGCCTATTTTACTGATTGGTACTTAATGCCAATGAACGCAGAGCCAAATACCCCAGAAGCTCACTCTTTAGCCATGGGTGCTACCATGTATCACTGGGGCTTACATGGTTGGGCAATTTACGCCATTGTTGCACTTAGCTTAGCGTTTTTTGCTTACAATAAAGGCCTTCCTTTATCTATACGCTCCGTGTTTTATCCCTTATTTGGCGATCGTGCTTGGGGTTGGCTTGGCCATGTTATTGATATACTTGCTGTACTCTCTACGCTTTTTGGTTTAGCAACGTCTCTTGGTTTAGGGGCACAGCAAGCAACAAGTGGTATTAATTATTTAATGGGCACAGACTACGGTACCGCTTTTCAAATTACAGTTATAGCACTCGTTACCTGTATTGCTATTGTTTCTGTTATTAAAGGCATTGAAGGGGGTGTGAAAGTACTTAGTAACATCAATCTTATATGTGCATTTATTTTACTTGTAGCCATAATATCGCTTACTTTTAGTGACTCAATTACAGCAATATGGTTTACCTTTGGTGCATATGTAGAACATATGGTTCCGCTTAGTAATCCGTTTGGCCGTGAAGATGAAGACTGGATGCATGCCTGGACAGTATTTTATTGGGCATGGTGGATATCGTGGTCGCCGTTTGTAGGAATGTTTATTGCCCGCGTTTCTAGAGGCCGTACCGTGCGAGAATTTTTATTAGTCGTCATTGGCCTGCCAACACTGTTAAGCTTAGTGTGGATGGGGGTATTTGGTAATTTAGCGATTTCACAAATTATTGATAAAGTAGGCCCACTTGGGCAAAACGGGTTAACCGATATCTCTGTAACGCTATTTCAGGTTTATGAGCAGCTTCCGCTTAGTGGCCTTATTAGTGTGATCTCAATTGTGCTTGTTTTAGTATTTTTTATTACCTCTTCTGATTCTGGCTCACTTGTAATAGATGGCATAACCGCAGGCGGAAAAATTGATGCGCCGGTACCACAACGTATATTTTGGGCAACGATTGAAGGGGCAATAGCCGCCGTATTACTGTGGGTAGGTGGCTCTCAAGCCTTGCAGGCCTTGCAATCGGGAGTAGTAACCACTGCGTTACCTTTCTCAATTGTGCTTATTTTAATGTGCGTGGCGCTTATTCAAGGTTTAATGAGCGAATACCCCATTTATAAGGCACAAACAAAGTTATAGCGTTATGTACTTTAGCAAAGCGGCCTTGTGTCGCTTTGCTTTGCACTTTATTTCCTACCTTACCTACACTTCAGCTAATACATTAACGAACGTATTTAATCATCAAGCTATTTAGCTTTGGCAATACACCTCTAAAACACGTTGTTTTAAATAAATAGAGCGCACATATCAGCGCATAACACCCAAGTGCTATTAATTGCACCTTTAGCTATCAAGTTTATATCATCCGGTAGTCGCGCATGTATGTAAATTGCTTTGATGAACTGAATTGGATTTAGACGGCAGCAGCAAAGGGATATAGGAAAAGTAATGTAGGTTTAATCAACTAACGCTAACTTGTAACAATACGTATGCTTTGCTTTAAGCACGATTGTCTTGTTTTAAGCCAATTGCTATTAATCTTTAAAGAATAGAAAAACATAAACAAAGTGATTGTTATATAAAAAATGGGTATTTATTTAAAATAGGGAGTATTTAATTTACTAAAAGGACTTTAGTAAAAGTGGTGCCCGAGGCCGGACTTGAACCGGCACGACTTGTTAGTCGAGGGATTTTAAATCCCTTGTGTCTACCAATTCCACCACTCGGGCATCGAGTTTGCTATTTAAAGCATGTGGAGTAGTTGAATGGAGGCGGAACCCGGAGTCGAACCGAGGTGGACGGATTTGCAATCCGCTGCATGGCCACTCTGCCATTCCGCCTTAACGCTTCCAAATAATTTGGAGCGGCACACGAGGCTCGAACTCGTGACCTCGACCTTGGCAAGGTCGCGCTCTACCAACTGAGCTAGTGCCGCATCA
>NZ_PNCY01000040.1:0-34257 GCF_005887105.1 Pseudoalteromonas sp. S2893
CGTATATCTGCAGTTGGCGCTTATGAGTCCCTTTGCATTGGAGGGGTTCCCGAGCGGCCAAAGGGATCAGACTGTAAATCTGACGGCTCAGCCTTCGCTGGTTCGAATCCAGCTCCCTCCACCACTCTTATCTTCAGTATCCTTTTCTATACCTTTTTCATTACTATTTAAAACTTCACTTTTAGACTAATTATCAAATACCCACTGTAATGTTGCCCCGTGGTTTTTAAGCCATGCTGATGCAGATTTATAATCGGGATAAAAATTAGCTACGCGCTTCCAAAAAGCGCTGCTGTGGTTCAAATATTTTAAATGAGCCAATTCGTGCACAATAACATAATCAATTATATGATGAGGCGCCCCAACAAGGTTAAGGCTAAAGGTTAGCTCTCGCCGAGAATTACAACTCCCCCACTTTCGTTTATAACTTCCAATCGTCAATTTAGTTGGTAATGCTTCTGGCATCTGTTGGCAATAATAAGCTAAACGCATTTCAATGTAGTTTGTTAGCGTTTCTTCAAGGGCAAGGCAAAGTAACTGCTTGCGTTTTTCAGGCTGTTTTTTTACTCGATTAGAAGTGTAAATAGTAAATACGCTATCGGATTGCTGAACATGCGAGCGTGTCCCTTTTGCAAAAGTAATGGTATATGGCTTAGCAAAAATCATTATTTGCTGGTTTTTAAACGGGTGTTGTTGAGTATCAATGGCATTAAGTTGTTTATGTAATTGCGCAGTTACCCACTCTTTTTTACTAAACAGCCATTGTTCTATTTGTAGTTTTGGCACGTGTGTAGGCGCATAAACAGTAACTAATTTTTGGCTAACTTTTATTGCCACTGTTTTACGCCTTGCACTGCGTTTTAGCTGATACTCAAACAAGGTGTATGCTCTAAATATAAATAAAAGCGTATTATAAAGCCTTATTTAATCAATGCAGTTATTTAGCGATAAATAAATGGGCTCAGTGTTTATTATTATTTTTATTTACGCAAAATCACGTCTTATTAATAAAGCACGCTACGCATGTTAATATTTTAATGCTAAAAAGTAACCTCACTGATTTATAATATAAATTATTAGATTAACAGTTTATTTATATATTAAATCTATTAAACTAGTTCAATAAAGATACTAATTTGAGCCACTATGCTGTCTGCATTTTTTATAACCGACCACGATCCGAGCCTCATTATCAACGGTGCATATAACCCTATACTGGTTAGTTTATCGGTCATTACCGCTATTTTTGCTGCCTTTTTTACGATCTGGTTGGTTGATGTAGCAAAGCAAACGCAATTCGAAAACTATAAACGCTTAGCCAATGTGACCGGTGCCACGGTTTTATCGGCCGGAATTTGGAGCATGCATTTTATAGGTATGCTGGCCTTTTCGTTGTGTACAAACATTAGCTATGATCCACTCATTACCGTGTTGTCTTTTTTACCAGCGTTTATTTCATGTCAGTATGCTTTTTCGATTTTAGTAAAATCGCAAGGGTCGTATAAAAACCTTATTATTTGCTCTATTTTACTAGGCTCAGGCATTGGTACAATGCACTACAGCGGCATGGCAGCAATGGAGCTGGCCCCGTTACTACGTTACGATGCAATCATATTTGCTTTATCAATTGTGGTCGCTGTTGGTTTATCGTTTATAGCCCTTTTTACGCGTTATCATTTAACGCGTTTGCTACCTAATTTATCACAACTGCAAGCGCGCGCTATTACCGCTGTTATTTTAGGCTCAGCGGTGGCAGGTATGCACTATATGGGTATGGCCGCTACCCGCTTTGTTGCAACCACACCGCTTTTACCCGATTATCAAGAGTCAACCACTGAACTTGCTTTTGTGGCTATTGCCGTAGCTACCGCGACTGTTGCTATAACCTGTGTTATTGCAGTTATAAATGGCATGGTTAGATACCGCTTACTGCTTGAGGAAAAATCGGCGGATGAATCTCGACTAAATGCTATTTTAGGCACTGCTATTGATGGCATTGTGACTATAGATCACACCGGCATTATTTTGAGCTTTAACGAAGCGGCCAGCAAAATTTTTGGTTGGCGAGAAAACGAAGTCCAAGGTCATAATGTAAAAATGCTGATGGCCGATGAAATCGCTCGCCACCATGATGGCTATTTGTCTCACGCCAAAAATGTAGATCTAGGTAAAGTAATTGGTATAAATAGGGATGTGTCTGCCAAACACAAAGATGGCCACCTTTTTCCTATTCGCTTAGGTATAGGGGAAGTTAATCAGCCAGGCCATATGCCGTTATATGTTGGCTTTATCACCGATTTAACCGAACAACGCGCTATGCAGCAAAGCCTTATTGAAAAAGAGCAAAAGTACCGCTCTTTAATGGATAATATGCCTGGCGCTGCTTTTCGCTGTAAGTACGACGAAAACTGGAGCATGTTATTTATCAGCCCAACAGTGGCTGAACTAACAGGGTACACGCCAGAAGAGTTCACAGAAAGCTGCATAGAACTTAACGACCTTATTTTGAAAACAGATCAGCCAACGGTAAACGAAGCCGTAGCGCAAGCCATGACCTCAAGTTTAAAGTACTCGGTAGAGTATCGTATTCGCCACCGTAACGGCAAAGTTGCCTGGGTATTAGACAAAGGCAGTATTACCCTTGATAAAGATAATAACCCGCAATGGATAGATGGGGTATTGGTTGATATTACCGAGCAAAAAGAATACGAAGACAAACTTGAGCAGGCAAAATTGCAAGCTGAAGAAGCAGCGCACGCTAAGCAATCTTTTATGGCTAATATGAGCCATGAGATCCGCACGCCGATGAATTCTATTATCGGTTTTAGCGACCTACTGATGGACACTCCGCTAAACCAAGAACAGCAAAAACACTTGGTTACAGTTAATAATGCGGCGCGTTCATTATTAAGGTTACTTAACGAAGTGCTTGATACCGCAAAGCTTGAGCGCGGAAAGCTAACTATTGAACCCGTTCACTTTAGTTTAAAACAAGTACTCGATAGCATTATTTCGACATTTTGGCTTGAAGCAAAAAAGAAAGACTTGCGTTTAAAGTTGAATATTAAAGACTCTGTTGCCACAACTTACTATGGCGACCCAGATAGGTTAAGGCAAATTTTAACTAACCTCATCGGTAACGCCATTAAATTTACCGAACAAGGTTCGGTTGAGCTCACTGTAAGTACTACGCAAACTGATCAGCTCTTTTTTGAAGTCCAAGATACCGGCATAGGTATTGCCAAAGACCGTGTTAAAGCTATATTTCAGCCGTTTGTTCAGGCCGATGGCACCACTACTCGTCGCTTTGGCGGTACAGGCCTGGGAACAACCATTAGTAAACAATTAGTAGAGCTGATGGGCGGCACTATAAACCTAGTCAGTGAAGAAAACAAAGGTAGCTGCTTTTACTTCTCTTTACCGCTTAAACAAGGCGATGCAGAAAAAATAGACCATTTCGATGGCCTGCACACTCAATTACCATCGCTAAGGGTACTTGTGGTGGATGATATTGAGCAAAACACCGAGCTGCTTTCGTTATTACTTTCTAAAGATCAACATTTGGTAAGCAAAGCAAGCAACGGTTTAGAGGCTATTGCAATATTCGAGAAGCAAGATTTTGATGTCATCTTAATGGATATTCATATGCCTGAGTGTGATGGCATAGAAGCAACCACAAAAATTAGAGCCATAGAAAAGCAAAGGCAGCTTAAATTTACCCCCATTATTGCGTTAACGGCAAGCGTCCTACAACAAGATAAACTCACAGCTAAACGTGCCGGCATGAACGGCTTTGCTAATAAGCCGATAGATATAAATCAGCTTAACCAAGAAATTGCCCAGGTGCTTGGCTTAGGTATTGCTAAAGATATGGTTATTAGCCAATCAGACCCTGAGGCTAAACACATCGACTTTGAAAAAGGTGTGATGCTTTGGGGTAATAAATGCAAGCAGTTAACCGAAATTGCCAAATTTATAAATGACAGCAATAAACGATTTGATATTTTATTTAACAGTAAGTTATCTGAGATTAAAAACGCCAATAGCCTGATACATACCCTTAAAGGGGTCGCCGGTAATTTAGGCCTAACAACATTAATGACTTTATTAGCCAATTTAGAGCGCGAGCAAACTTCTGAGCAATCTAAAGCGTTAGTAACACAAATAAAAGACGAGTTAGAGACAATAACGCAATTAATATCAGGCGATGAGTGCGCACAAATCACGCCTGCTGAGAGTGAAAATACTGAGCAAAAAAGCACGCTAAACGCGGCTGAATTAAAGTCACTGTGTGAAACGCTACACCATGAAGCGCAAAGCGCCGAGCTCAACGATGATTTGCTTGCGCAGCTTGAAAATAACGCCCCTGCACACTTACAAACTCAAATAAATGAGGTTGTAAACGCATTTGATGAATTTGACTTTGATCAGGCGCAACACGTGCTAGACGGTCTAATTAAAGAGTTTACCCAAGAATGAGAATATTGAATGGATTTTAGCAACGACAAACCACGTATATTAATCGTTGACGATGAACCTGCTAACTTAAAAGTCATGCGAGAAGTATTAGGTAATCAATACCGTATGTCTTTTGCTAAATCGGGCGCTGCAGCACTTGCGCTACTTGAAAAAGAACAGCCTAAACTTATATTACTCGATATCATGATGCCCGATATGAATGGCTTTGAGGTCTGCGAAATACTTAAAAGCACACCCGCGCTTTCGCATATCCCAATTATTTTTGTAACGGCTTTGGGCGATGAAAGCGATGAGTTTAAAGGCTTTGAACTTGGCGCTGTTGATTACATTACTAAACCTATTAGCCCCGCGATTGTGCGCGCACGTGTTAAAACGCATTTATCGCTTGTACAAGCCGAGCAATTAAAGCAAGCCCATGTTGATTTAGTACATCGGTTAGGCCGCGCTGCAGAGTATAAAGACACAGACACTGGCGAGCACATTGCTAGGATGAGCCAATACAGTAAATTATTAGCATTAGAATTTGGCATGGGTGAGCAACAAGCAGAGCTACTTCGCCAAGCAGCCCCTATGCACGATGTAGGTAAAATAGGTATTCCGGATGCTATTTTATTAAAACCTGGGCGATTAACCCCTGACGAATTTGACCACATGAAACAGCATGCGGCTATTGGCGCACAAATTTTAGCAAATTCCTCATCACCGCTATTACAACTTGCCCATAAACTGGCTATAGAGCACCACGAAAAGTGGGATGGCAGTGGCTACCCTAATGGTTTAAAAGGCGAACAAATATCGGTTGAAGGACGTATTGTGGCTATTGCAGATGTATTTGATGCCCTTACCTCAAAACGCCCGTATAAAGAGGCTTGGGGTGTAGAAGAGGCGCTTGAGCATATGCAAGCACAAGCGGGTAAACACTTTGACCCCCACCTCATCAATTTATTTGTAAATAAGCTCGATGCTATAATCGCAATTAAAAACGCATATCAAGAGCAACACTAAGTATTGCGCGTGCGTGAGCCTAGTTTTACATCACCATATACTGCTTTTATGTGCGGGTAGTCATGAGAGGTTATTTCGTGGCTATTCCCACTGTTATCTTTAAAATAAAGCGAAAACGTTACACTGTGATCGGCCAGTACAGTTTTTATGTTTAAGCCATTTAAATAATCAACCCAACCAATAAACTGTGCACCGGTTGCTGCAAACGCAATACCTTTGCTTCGCCCTTGTCCTTCAAATAACGCTAAACGCGTTGTTTTTGCGCTATCTTCAAGTGTGAGTGGCCCCTTGCCATTTTCATCCCAAAAGGCAAGCTCTTCAACTACGCTAAAGCCTAGTACCTGCTTGTACCACTTTAGCGCTTCTTGGATGTTTTCAACATTAAGGTGGCAATGATCAATGCCCGATAATAAAGGCGCGCTCATATTATTGACCAATTTCTGATTTTAGCTGCTCTAAAAACGCATACATATACTCTGTGCGTCGCTCTGCCTCGGCTTTAGCTGAGGGCGTATTCATGCTCTTAGCAATATGAAGCAATTTAATAAAAAAATGATCAAGGGTATAGGTTTTATCATCTGCTTCGCGGTTAACACAAAATGGGTCATCAGGGTTATACAGTAAGCGGCTAATAGAGCCCCCTACTTTCATACAACGGCTAACGCCTATTGCACCGAGTGCGTCCATTCTATCGGCATCTTGCACGATTTGCGCTTCTACAGTTTTAACCGCTATATTGGCGCTAAAGCTATGGGCAGCGATAGCATGATGAATATCATCAAACAAACATGCGTCGTAGTTAATTGATTTTAAAAACGCAATGGCTTTATCTGCCGCCATAGTAGATGCTTTTGCTCTATCAGGGTGGTTTTTCGCCACCGCAACACAATCGTGCATCCACGCCGCTGGCAAAACAATATTCATATTGGCTTGCTCGGCGTGACATAATTGAATGGCAACACGCACTACGCGTTCAATATGCGTTATGTCGTGTGCTACATCGGCATGTATTAACGAAGTAATAAATGAGCGACATTGAGAATCAAGCTGTTGTAACTCAGGGCTTAAAGCAGTGTTGGCCACAGTGATGTTCCAAAAAACTAATTTATATGAGAATTATCCGTACTTTAACGTGCTTTACACCTCCCTTGCAAAACATTCATTGTATGTTGCCCTATGCTTGACTAAAATACAGCGCTTATTTATTACAACTGAGAAGCCTTATGTCATCTGCCGTTTACCTACAAGCTGGTCGCGAAAAATCATTAAAAAGAAAACACCCTTGGTTATTTTCAAAAGCCATCAAAAAAATTAAAGGTAAACCAGGCTTAGGTGATACGGTCACCATTCACGACAGCGAAGGTAAATTTTTAGCCACCGCTGCTTATAGCCCTCACTCACAAATAAGAGCGCGAGTGTGGAGCTTTGATGAAAAAGAAGTAATAGACCAACACTTTTTTGAGCGTCGCTTACGCCGTGCTTTAGATGCTCGCGAGCATGCAATAGCCGAAGGCGGTTTAACTGGCTTTAGGTTGTGTGCTGCTGAGTCTGACTACTTGCCAGGTGTAACCATTGATAAGTTTGATAACACCTTAGTTTGCCAATTACTAAGTGCCGGCGCTGAGCGCCATAAAGGTGAAATTGTAGGCGCGTTAATGGCTATTTTTCCTGGCGCGAATATATATGAGCGCTCAGATGTAGACGTGCGCACAAAAGAAGGCTTAGAACCTATTAAAGGTGTACTGTGGGGCAACGAACCTTCAGAGCCTGTGGTTATTGAAGAAAATGGCTTAAAGCTTGAAGTAGACATTTTAGAAGGTCATAAAACAGGCTTTTACCTGGATCAGCGTGATAGCCGCGCAGCACTTGAGCGCTTTTCAAAAGATAAAACCGTATTAAATTGCTTTAGCTACACAGGTACTTTCTCACTTTACGCACTTCGTGGTGGCTGTAAACACGTCACTAATGTTGATGTATCACAACCAGCACTGGATACCGCTAAGCGTAACGTAGAGCACAATAACTTAGATTTAAATAAAGTCGATTTTGTAAAACAAGATGTGTTTAAGCTATTACGCCAATACCGTGAGGAAGGCAAACAGTTTGACACTATTGTGATGGACCCACCAAAATTTGCAGACAACAAAGCGCAGCTAACCGGTGCGTGTCGTGGTTATAAAGATATAAACATGATTGCTATGCAAATATTAAAACCAGGCGGTACATTACTTACCTTCTCGTGCTCTGGATTAATGGAGCAAAACTTGTTTCAAAAAGTGGTAGCAGACGCTGCGCTAGATGCAGGTAAAGAGCTATTGATTATGGAGCGTTTAAATCAAGCGGCCGATCACCCTATTGCTGGCAGTTACCCTGAAGGCTTTTACTTAAAAGGCTTGATTTGTAAGGTTTACTAAAAATTATTGTTATTACCTACAAGGACGTAGGTAATAAAATCGAACGTTATTTTACACCCGCAATAGCAAAAGCCAGCGGCTTGGTGTTTATTCAATTTAATTAAACTGAACTATTTCTAATCCTGCGGTAATGGTGCCATCGTCTTCTTTGCTAGCACGTATAACTTTAGCCGTTGCATTTAAAGACGCAATACTTGGGTGAGTCGACTCTATATTAACCTGTAGCAAAGTATCGAGCTCAAGCAAGTCATCTAAATGAAGTGATAACCCAGTGGCACTTAAATCAACACATTCTGCGGTATAATTTAGCCCAGCAACAGGCTCTATTGTTGTTAATCGCGCAGGGGTATTAACCTGCATACGTCTAAAATTGCGCTTATCTTCAGTAAACATGCATCACCTTCAAACAACCGTGTTTATTTGCTCAAATAAAGTACCCATCGAAAACGGTTTTACTACATAGGCATCACACCCTGCATCAAAGCCAGCTTGCTTTTCCGAGGGCGACTCTAAGCCCGAAACCATAACGACAGGTATATTTTTAGTCTCAGGCGTGTGCTTAAGCATCCGACATGTATCATACCCATCGAGGCCAGGCATACATACATCAAGCAAAATAATATCCGGCGGGTTAGCAATGGCAGACGCCAAACAGCTTTCCCCCGAGTCAGCATAACTAACATCAAATTTTGAAGTCAGGGCAGATTTAAGCATTTCATAATTAAAATACTCGTCATCTACAACTAACAATCGCTTAATCTTATGTTCAACCGATGAGGACATAGGTATGTCGCTTCCTTCTCAACCAAAAATAAATCCTTCTATTAAGGTACTAAGCTTAATAGAAAATGCAAGTTTTATTCTATCTCTTTTATCGCATTCATAACGCGTTTTGCAGAAATAGGATATGGGGTACCTAAGGTTTGCGCAAACAGTGACACTCTAAGCTCCTGCTGCATCCAAAAAATAGCGTTTACCTGTTGCGGAATAGGCAAGCCTTTTGGAATTTTATTTACGAGCTTTTTGTACTCTTGCGCTACTTTTTCAAGTTCTAAAACACACAATCTATCGCGGTTAGGATCAACAGGCAGTTTTTCTAAACGTTTTTGAATCGCTTTTAAATAACGAATTAGGTCGGGCATTTTATTCGCACCGTGAGCGCTCACAAACCCTTTGAAGATAAGTGACTCAAGCTGCGATTTTATATCGCCATGGGCAGTTATCATAGTTAAATCGACACGCCCTTTCATTTTTTTATGTAACGCATGAGCAATGCTTAAAACTTGTTCAACCTGGGTGGCAATTTCTACCACAGCATCGCCTAGTTCGCCCCTAATTTGCTCTTTAACTTTATCAAAAGCGTTTTCATCGCGTATATCGCCATGCTTTATTAATAAGCTGTCTACGCCGGCGGCAATACAATCATCAATTAAATCTGCAATTTTCCCAAACGGATTAAAGTACAAGCCCAGTTTGGCTTTATTAGGTAAGTTTTGCTGAAGGTACTTTATTGGCGACGGCACATTTAACAATACTAAACGACGTAAACCTTGCTGATGCGCTTGCTGGGCTTTTTCTTCACTATCAAAGAGCTCAATTGCCGCTGTGGATTTTTTATCTACCAGCGCTGGGTAAGCTTTTATTTCGTATTGGCCTTGCTTTTTAACGTACGAGGCAGGCAAAGCGCCAAAGTCCCATTGTGTTAAATCGGCTTTTTCAATGCCTTTATCGGCCACCTTTGATAGCGTATCGGTTACTTTGCCTTGCAGCTGTGCTTTTAGTTTTGCTAAATCTAGTCCGCGTGCAAGCAATTTATCGTGCTCATCACGCACCTCAAACTGCAATCTTAAATGAGGCGCCAGTGCGTTTAAATCCCACGCTTCTATATCTACTTTTACGCCTGTCATTCTTAGTAAGCGTGTAGTAAGTGCATCAAGTAAGCTGCCTTGCATAGGCTCAATGGCTGCCAGTACAGCATCAGCGTAATTGGGGGCAGGTACAAAGTTACGACGTAACGACTTAGGTAACGATTTAATTAAACCACTTATTAGCTCATGCCTAAAGGCAGGTATATGCCAATCAAACCCGGTTTCTTGCACTTGGTTTAAAAGTGCTACCGGTATTTGTACAGCCACCCCATCAACAGCTTGTCCTGGATCAAAATGATAGCTCAGCGGCAAAATAATATTATCTTGCTGCCATGTATCAGGGTAATCAAACTCAGTAATATTACTTGCACCGTGCTGCATAAGCTCTTCACGGGTCATGTATAGGTAGCGTTTGTCTTTTTGCTTTTGAGTTTTATACCACTTAATAAAGGCTGCACGGTTGTTGATTTCTTTAGGTATTTTTTTATCGTAAAATTCAAATAACGTTTGCTCATCAACCAAAATATCGCGACGTCGCGATTTATGCTCAAGTACCTGAATATCTTCTATTAGCTCGCGGTTGTACGCTAAAAACTGCTCATTTAAGCCAAGCTCTTGCTCTACAAGGGCGGTGCGTACAAACAGCTCACGGCTAACTTTAGGGTCTATATTGCTATACACACAGCGGCGTTTATTAACCACCAATAAGCCGTACAAGGTTTGTTGCTCGAACGCGATAACAGCGCCTGGTTTTTTCTCCCAATGCGGCTCAGAATAGCTTCGTTTTACTAAGTGCTGTGCAAGGGGCTCTACCCAATTAATATCTATTTTGGCATTAATGCGTGCGTATAGTTTACTGGTCTCTACCAGCTCTGCCGACATAATCCATTTGGGGCTCTTTTTAAATAATCCAGAACCCGGAAAAATATGAAACTGGCTATTGCGAGCGCCTTTATATATTTGCTTTTCGTCTTTAAAGCCTATGTGACTTAACATGCCGCTCAGTAACGCTTTGTGAATTAGCTCAGAGTCAGCCACTTGCGTGGTGGCTTTAATTTTCATTTCGTTGCACACAGTGCTTATTTGATAAACAATGTCTTGCCACTCACGAATACGCATATAAGCTAAAAAGTCTTTTTGGCACAACTTTCTAAACTGGCTATTTGTCAGCTCACTTTGCTGCTCTTCTAGGTAATTCCAAAGATTTAAAAAAGCAATAAAATCCGAGTCAGGATCATCAAAGCGGCTGTGCTTTTCGTTCGCTGCTGCGCGTTTTTCTTGCGGGCGCTCTCGGGGGTCTTGAATCGACAGCGCTGCCACAATAATAATAACTTCTCGTAGTGCACCGAGCTTATTAGCCGTCAACACCATTTTAGCTAAGCGCGGGTCGACCGGTAAGCGGCTAAGCTCACGCCCTGATTGCGTTAAACTCGTTTGATGGCGCTTTTTACTCGGCTTAATCGCCTGAAGCTCTTCAAGTAGGGTTAAACCATCGTTAATATTGCGGCTATCTGGCGCTTGCACAAACGGAAACTCGCTCATATCGCCAAGCCCTAATGCCAACATTTGCAAAATAACAGAGGCTAAATTAGTGCGCAGTATTTCTGGGTCTGTAAATTCAGGGCGAGATATAAAGTCATCTTGCGAGTATAAACGTATACAAATACCCGCTTCAACACGGCCACAGCGTCCCATACGTTGGTTCGCACTTGCCTGAGAAATTGGCTCAATAGGTAAACGCTGTACTTTAGTGCGATAGCTGTAACGGCTAATACGCGCTGTACCTGGGTCTATTACATAACGAATACCCGGCACCGTTAATGAGGTTTCGGCCACGTTGGTTGATAAAATGATATGGCGGCGCGAATGCGGGGCAAATATACGGTTTTGCTCTGCGTTAGATAAGCGCGAGTAAAGTGGTAATACGTCGGTGTGTTTTAAATTACGTTTAGAGAGCGCCTCTGCGGTATCGCGAATTTCGCGCTCGCCATTTAAAAATATGAGAATGTCCCCGGGCCCTTCAGCGCACAGCTCATCTACCGCATCAAAAATACCTTGCAGTTGGTCGCCTTCGGCTTCCATAGCGTCTTTATTTATATCGCTTATAGGGTTATAGCGCACCTCAACGGGGAATGTACGTCCCGACACTTCAATAATTGGCGCATCATCAAAGTGCTTTGAAAAACGTTCAGGATCAATGGTCGCCGAGGTAATAATAACTTTTAAGTCGGGGCGCTTTGGCAGTAAGTTTTTTAAATACCCTAAAATAAAATCGATATTTAAGCTGCGCTCATGGGCTTCATCAATAATGATGGTGTCGTACTGATTTAAAAAGCGGTCTTGTTGTATTTCGGCGAGCAAAATACCGTCGGTCATCAGTTTTACATACGTATTAGTAGAAACCTGATCACTAAAGCGTATTTTAAAACCGATTTGTTGGCCAAGCTCACATTTCATTTCCTCAGCAATACGGTTAGCTACACTGCGCGCGGCTAAACGTCTTGGCTGGGTATGGCCAATAAAGCCATCAACCCCACGGCCAAGCTCTAAACACATTTTTGGTATTTGTGTGGTTTTACCTGAGCCTGTTTCACCGGCAATAATCACCACTTGATTATTCGCAATGGCGTCTTTAATGACGTCCTTTTTTTTACTTACCGGTAATTGCTCAGGGTACGTTACAGCGGGCAGCTCAGCTAAACGTTTTTCACGTAGCTGCTGGCTGCGGGTAATATCAGCCGCTATTTTTTCAAGGGCATTGGCCTGCTTAGTCTCGTCTTGTATTTTTTTTACGCCATGTAAGCGTTTTTTAAATATAAACTGATCTTTTTTTAAGCACGTTTTAAGCTCGCCAAACAACTGACCTAGGTTTACCACCCGCACACCTTATAAATTTAATAAATGAGGGCTAATAGTATCAAAATAAACGCGCAGCGTTAATCCTACAATCCCTATAAGGCTTATATATCACGCTATTGGTTTTTAAAAATTCCCACAAAGGTTGCTTGCGTGTTCGATTTGCTCGCTCGGTACATGCCCGAGGTATTAAATGGCATACTAATATGACCTTTAGCATCCACAATAATAACCCCACCTGTACCACCTATAGGCGCAAGTACTTGGTTAATAACCTCATCCCCAGCTTGTTCAATGGTTTTATTTTGATATTTAACGCGTGCGCAAATATCACTGGCAACACTGTAACGAATAAAATACTCGCCGTGACCGGTGGCCGACACCGCACACGAATCGTTTTCAGCAAATGTACCCGCGCCAATAACAGGGGAATCGCCAATGCGGCCAAAGCGTTTTGCGGTCATGCCACCTGTAGATGTACCTGCGGCTAAATTGCCGTTTTTATCAAGTGCCACTGCGCCTACGGTGCCCATTTTATAATTTGTTGGCAGGGCCTTATGCGCAGCTTGGTAGTTTTTGCTGGTTGCTTTTTCTTTTTCTAATTTTTGCTTTGCTTTTAAAAGTGCTTCATAACGGTGCTTAGTATCAAATATATTATTTTCTATCAGCGCAACGCCCTGCTCTTTTGCAAATTCTTCAGCGCCTTGACCACTAAGCATTACGTGTACTGAGTTATCCATTACTAAGCGGGCTAATTGAATTGGGCTTTCTATGTGCTTTACGCCAGCGACCGCACCCGCTTGACGGTTTCGCCCATCCATTATTGAGGCATCAAGTTCATGGCTGCCATCATAGGTGTACACTGCACCGCGCCCAGCATTAAAGTAAGGCGACTGCTCTAATACTTCAATAGCAGTGGTGATTGCATCTAAACTTTCGCCGCCCTTTTCAAGTACGGTATAACCCGCTTCAACAGCTTCGGCTAGTTTTGCTCGGTAGGCTTTTTCTTGCTCTGGGGTAAATTTTGCTTTTTCAATTGTGCCTGCTCCACCATGAATCGCTATAGCAAACGGAGCTTGTTCACTTAATGCTTGCGTGCTTAGTGTTAAGCAGCCGCTGGCTAAAACTGACAATAAGAATGTTTTTTTCATAGTGCGCTCTTTTTTAAATTTAGTATTGAATTTACTTTGAATGGTTACACGTATTTTTTCAACTAATATCAACGGTATTAAGTTAGCACTTTATTTAAGCACTTTATTTAAGCACTTAATAAACAGCCTAATAATAATGCGAAATACGAGGGCGTAATTTCCCTTCATCACCCCTACTTTTTAACCCAATTGGCATA
This sequence comes from Pseudoalteromonas sp. S2893, assembly GCF_005887105.1. NCBI lineage: Bacteria > Pseudomonadati > Pseudomonadota > Gammaproteobacteria > Alteromonadales > Pseudoalteromonadaceae > Pseudoalteromonas > Pseudoalteromonas sp. S2893. The sequence continues at coordinate 13,971 of NZ_PNCY01000040.1, forward strand.
GAGTAAGGTTAATGGCACAAAAAAAGCGCCATCAGGCGCTTTTTACTAAACGTGTATGTAATTACGCGTCTTGCTTAGCTTTTAAACGTGCTAAACGTGCTACTTGGTGAGTAGATGTTAAGAACGAATAAATAGGTGCTAAGTAACCGCGCTTACGAAGCTCTAAAAACTCTTCATCGCTAAGCGAGTTAAGTTTTTTCTCATCGATAAGGTAAATACCGTTGATATCTTTTTTCTCGCCTTTAATGTCTACAGTTAGCGTTTGCGCTACGAGTAGCTCTTTATCAGCTAAATATTTAGTGAATGCTTCTGTTACTTGAGAAAACTCAATGAAAGACACTAAAGACTCTTTACGACGCTTTAAGTATTCTGTTTCTTCACCGTTTTCAAATAATGCGTTGCCTTCTTCTTCACCTACAAGCGAGCTTGCTTCGTCAATCACAATACCGTACTGATCTTGCTCAGGGTGCTTTACTAGACCTAATGGGTAACGCGTTGATGCCATAGGCGCAAAAGCTGCTGTCCATTTACCATCTTCTACAAACAGGTTTTCGCCTGGCTCTAGGCCAAACATTGCAACTGCTTGGAAAGTACCGCTTTCGTTGTTTTTAACAAAAGACATTGGGAATTCATTTGCTACGCGTGCAAACTCATGTGCAACTACTGGCACTAAATGTTGAGTTTTCATAAATTCAACGTTGATGCCGTTTTGAATTTTAGTGTTGGCATGCTTTTCGTTATGTAAAGGCTGTACTTGTTGCTCCGCCATGTTACTGCTCCGTTTATTTTTAATATATATGTTTCATTGTTAATGCCTTTAGGCTAATGCTTTTGAACGAAAAAAGGAAGGGAAAGTTTTATGACAACCGTCATGAAAAAATAAAGTTTAACTAAATCTGGGCGTTGCTAAAAAACAGACAATAAAAACGCAACTAATACGCTCAAAAACAGTACAAATAACGGGTGATTTTAATACAGCGCCATAAAAACCATTAACATTGGTTAACAGTTTGGCGGTATTTTTTGAATAGGTTTAGCACGTTATTTAGCCAAATAAAAAGGCAGCTTAATTAAGCTGCCTTTTTAAACTGTAAATGAGCGGCTAAATTAAGGCGCCCAATACACTTCAATATTTATGCTTGGGTGGTTTAGCACAGCACGAAGTGGCATATCGTTTACATCGCCACCCGCTTTAGCTTGCTTGTAAACCGCTAGCTTTTCTTCACCACTGATCAGAAGTTTAACCACTTTAGAGTTTGCTATTGCATTTAAAGTCAGTGTCATGCGCTCTGTAATGCTGCCTGTCACGTCACTTTCTATTGCATTAATAGCGCACACAGTTTGCTGTGTTGTTAAACCATGCTCAAGACCCTGCGCATGTGGGAACAAAGACGCTGTATGGCCATCTGGGCCCATGCCTAAAATTGTTACATCATACGGTGCTTTTAAAGCGCTATAAGCGGCTTCACATACTTGTGCGCCCTGCTCGGCCGTTGCTGCATCGTTTTTCATGGTAATAAAATTAGCGGCACTGCCGTAATTTTGTAACAAGGTGCTTTTTATAAACGCTTCGTTACTTTTTTCGTGGCTTGGTTCAACCCAGCGCTCATCAACCATGGCAACATCTACATTTTGCCAATCTAAATCAAGCGTTGATAAGTGCTTGTACGCCGGCGCCGGAGACGAACCGCCCGATACCATTAGCACAGCACGGCCATCACTTTTTATGCCATCACGTAAAGATCGCTCAAGCGTGTGTGATAGCTCAGCGGTTAACTCATCTTTTGAGTCAAAAAACTTTTCAACAAGTGTTGCCATACCTTACGCCTTATCGCCTGTGTTAAACCACACGTGGTTGTTTTCAGCTAATAATTCATCAGCATCATCCGGTCCCCAGCTACCAGCACGGTACAGTGCAGGTTTGCCTTTGGTTTGCCAGCGCTCAATAATTGGATCTATCCATTTCCACGCTTGACGAACTTCGTCACGGTGTATAAATAACGATGGGTTATTAGCTGCAGCATCAAGCATTAAGCGTTTGTACGCATCAGAATGGAAACCATTGCTGTATGCTTGAGAAAGCTCAATATTCATCGTTACCGGCTCTAATTGCATTTCAAGATTATCAAGGCGCTTAGACATAAGCGTTAATTGAATCGTCTCTTCAGGCTGCAAACGAATAACAAGGCGGTTTGGCTCAATATTACCCACGTTTTCTTCATAAATATTGTGCGATACTTTTTTGTACTCAACCACAATTTCTGCACAACGTTTAGCCATACGCTTACCAGTACGAAGGTAAAAAGGTACCCCCGCCCAGCGCCAGTTATCAATGTGTGCACGAATAGCAACAAAGGTTTCTGTTTTACTTGAGCCTTCGTTAAGCTCTTCTAAGTAACCTGGTACAATTTTACCGTTTAAATCCCCTGGTACGTATTGACCGCGAACGATATTTTCATCTACGTCACCTTCAAGTAACGGACGAAGTGCTTCTAATACTTTAAGTTTTTCAGTACGGATACTATTTGCGTTTAGTTTATTTGGTGATTCCATTGCCACTAAGCACAATAACTGTAATAGGTGGTTTTGCACCATGTCACGCAGTGCACCGGCTTTATCGTAAAAACCAGCACGGCTTTCAAGGCCTACCGTTTCAGATAAACTAATTTGAATATTATCAATAGATTTAGCATCCCACATGTTTTCAAACAGTGAGTTTGAAAAACGCAGTGCCATTAGGTTTTGTACTGTCTCTTTACCTAAGTAGTGGTCAATACGGAAAATTTGCTCTTCGTCAAAAAACTCTGCAATTTTACCATTGATAGCCTCTGCTGATTCGCCGCAGTAACCAATTGGCTTTTCAACAACCACACGTGAAGTGGGTGTGATTAAACCTTTCGTTGATAAAATTTCACAACATGTGCCGTAAACAGCAGGCGGAAGTGATAAATAAAATACGCGAGATTTATTGCTGTCGTGCTCATCTAAAATGCCTTTAAGTACATCCCAGTTGTCGTCAGCTTCGGTTACGTTGCTTACTACAGGCACTAAGTAAGTAGAAAAGGCTTTCCAATCTTTAGCGTTAAATTCCCCTTTACTTAAAAACTCTTTCAGTGCGTTGTGTGCTGTTTCTATGTAGTCAGCACGCTTACTTTCTTCACGCACTGTAGGCAGAATACGCGAGCCTTCTGGTAAGTTGCCTTCTTGATATGCTCTGTACATTGCAGGTAGCAATTTGCGTAACGCAAGATCACCACCGCCCCCAAAAATTATAATATCAAAAGGATTAAGCATAGTTACTCTCTACGTTTGTAATACCTAAAAGCGACTTCCATAAGCCGCTTGGTATGCAGGTTTAGTGCTTGAATGACAGTGGCTCTTAGTGTTAATAAAAGCCTATTGAATGTTTTACGCTATGGCGTTTTATTTATTATTTGACTGTTCGCACGATTAAATGAGTCTTAGGAGTCCTGTAAATCCTCTCACAAAAATACAGGCCCTAAGAACTCCAGCGCTACCCGTTCAAAGGTACTCGGTTTGCTTATTTACATAAGCGAATATATTACTGCGTACGGTGTTGCTTGTAGTACGCGATTAAGCCATTTGTTGAACTATCGTGGGCGTGTTTTACGCTGTCATCGGTTAGTTCGCTTTCAATTTTAGAGGCAAGGCCTTTACCAAGCTCTACACCCCATTGATCAAATGAGCAAATTTCTAAAATTATGCCTTGGCAGAAAATTTTATGTTCGTACAGCGCAATTAAGCGTCCTACTGTTTTTGCATCAACTGTATCTAGCAGTATAGATGTTGTAGGGCGATTCCCCTGATGAATTTTATGATTTAGTAACTCATCAATTTGCGCTTGTGTTTTACCTTTAGCGGCTAAATCTTCTGTGACTTGCTGTGCATCTACACCGCTCATCATTGCTTCTGTTTGCGCTAAAAAGTTAGATAATAAAATATCGTGATGCTTATCTACGGCTACCTGCGGCTTAACTGAGGCTATAAAATCAGCAGGTACAATTACATTACCTTGGTGTAAGCACTGATAAAAAGCATGTTGGCCGTTAATACCGGTCATACCCCAAATAATAGGAACCGTTGTATAAGGTACGGTTTCGCCTGCAAAGTTTACGTGTTTACCGTTACTTTCCATCTCACCTTGTTGTAAATACGCAGGTAACATATGAAGCGCTTGGTCGTACGGTAAAATAGCTTGCGACGTAAAGCCTAAAAAGCTGGTATTCCATACACTAAGTAGTGCCATTATAAGCGGAATATTTTGCTCAAATGAGGCTGCTTTAAAGTGCTCATCTACTTCAAATGCGCCTTCTAAAATAGCTTCAAACGCGTCATAACCTAGGTATAACGCAATAGGTAAGCCTATCGCACTCCAAAGTGAAAAGCGACCCCCTACCCAATCCCACATAGTGAATACGTTTTCATCGCTAATACCAAAGGCTGCGGTTTTTTCTAAGTTTGTGCTCACAGCAACAAAATGCTTAGCAATGGCGCTGTCATCTTTTGCTGTTTGTAAAAACCAATCAACGGCCGTTTTGGCGTTGGTCATGGTTTCTGATGTGGTAAATGTTTTCGATGAAATAACAAACAAGGTTGTTTCTGGGTCAATTGCTTTTAACACAGAGGCAATTTGAACACCGTCAGCATTAGATACGTAATGAACATTTAAAGTGTCATCAGCAAGTGCTTTTAGCGCTTCGGTTGCCATTTGCGGGCCTAGGTTTGAACCACCTACACCAATGCTTACCACATCTTTTACTGCTTTACCTGTGTAGCCTACCCATTGCCCACTGCGTACTTTTTCTACAAAGGTTTTAATTTTAGCTAATTCGTTATCAACCGCTTGCGTTACGTCTTCGCCGTCAACAACTAAAGGTGTATGGGCACGATTACGTAAAGCAGTATGAAGAACAGCACGCTCTTCTGTAATATTGATTTTTTCACCGCTAAACATCTTGTCGCGCCAAGAGGCAATGTCACACTCTTTAGCAAGTTCGATGAGTTGTGCAAAAATAGCTTTATCAATACGTTGCTTTGAATAATCAAACAACACACCCGGAATTTGAGTAGAGAATGCATCAAATCGTGTATCATCTTGTGCAAATAACGTTTTTAGATGGGTTTGTTTCATCTGCGCGGCACTATTTTGCAGTGCTTGCCAACTTGCTAATTGCGAACGATTAGACATGTAAATATCCTCTAAAATATTTAAATTAATGATTTAAAAACAGTTTTAGGTAAAAAGACTTCGCTAATTGCGCGTAGTGCTAGTAAAAAAGCAAGCGCTTAGTATAACGAAAAAAGCAATAAAAATGCTGTTTTTATAATTTATGATGCAGATAATAACGCAATTTTTTACTTTTGACACCGGTATCATAAAAATTTTATGAATTAATTACCCACAAATTTTAAGCATTTAATAGTTTAAACAACATTTATTAAATATTCATGAATTAGGGCCTGTTGACCTTTTAGGATTAAAATTTGTACAAACTAGGAACAATTTAATTTTGGCGCGAGGTTTGTTCCCTAATGGGTTCAGTAACGGCTCCTGCGTTACGCTACTGGCTTACATCCATGTAAAAATACCAAACACTGCTGCAAATTAAACTTCGAAACATTATAGGCCCAAAGCATAAAATGCATCGTATGCACTCGCCTAGCTTTATAGGTGGTTAAAATACCCTCAAAACTAGGCCCATAATTAGCTCACTAACGCCAAGCCACCCGCTACGTTATAAATATTCGCAAAGCCTAATTGCTGTAAATTTGCCGCTGCAATTTTAGAACGATTGCCGCTTCTACACAGTAATATATAGGTGTGCTGCGGGTTTAATTGATTTTGTACTATGGCGTTAGCCATACGGCTAAGTGAAATATTAAGCGTATTAGCTAAAGGCGCAGCAAAAAGCTCCGCCACATTAATTGCGCCATGTTCATACGGCTCACGGGTATCAATTAAATACACATTTTTTTGCGTTAGTAACGCTTTAGCTTGCGTAAAGTCTAGCTGCTTAGTGTCTGTTTGCACCGCCGCCTGTACATAGCCACACAATTGGTTACTGGTTTGCATATGTAGCTGATCGTGTTGTGCTTTTAGCTGTGCAAATTGCGCCGTACTTATTTCTCCATCTAATAATGGGCTAAGCAAAGGCGTTTGTGCACGTACAGTACGCCAGTTAATGGCAAAGCATTGCTGATAGTCATGCCCCGAACAAATAACCGTATCGTCACTTATTTTCTCAGCAAGGCTCATAAGTGAGTGTGCCATTTGCGTTGCACTGCCCCCTTCAAGCGAGGTATTGCCAAGTCCTGCAGGTAAAATTAAATCACCGCAAAAACAATAATCAATATGGCCTGTGGTGCGCTCTTTTAATAAATAACTAACGCTGTCTTTACTGTGCCCTGGGGTTGGCTTTATGGTTAGTGTTTTTGTACCAAGCTCAATGCTATTTTGCATCGCATGCGTTGTGCCCAGTACTTCATTTAACAAAGCCACTGCGCTTGGGCGGTCTTGGTGCTGGTGGGTATCTAAAATTGCTTTTACGTTGAGCTGTTGTGTGCTCACTATTTTTTCAAAGCGCGGAATAAGCTCTAATACGGGGTCAATAATAACGGCGCTGTCATCGTCACTAACATACAGCCAGCTACACGCCCCTTTATGCCTAAATTGTGTTAATCCCAGCGCGCATACTTCTTGCTTTGGCGACGCACTGTCAGAAACAATTAAGCAATTGGCCTCCAATACCGCCTTTAACGAGCATATACGCTTACATGCTTGGCTAATTTGCTGCTCGGTTGCAGCAGGTCCAAAAGACAGCCTAATGGCGTTTTCACTTTGCCAATCTGTTGCCCCCATTGCATCAAGCACAAAACTGCGCGTTGCCCCTGTACTACATGCCGAGCCACCGCTCACTCTAATGCCTGCTGCATCAAATAAATCAATAACCTCTTTGGAGGTAAGCGTATCGACAGCAAAATTAAGGGTGGTAGGTACAGAATGTGAAAAATCGTGATTAAAGGTTATATCGCCAAAGGTACTTTGCAGCGCATTAAGCAGTTGCGCTCTGTAGCTATTTAATACCTCAACCGACTTAAACGTGGCGTCGTTTTTATCTAGCAGCAAGTTAAACAGTTTATTAAGCCCTGCTATGCCTGGTAGGTTTTCGGTGCCAGACCGCATGCCGCTTTCTTGCCCGCCCCCCGCAATAAATGGCGTATAGGCACTGCCATTTTTAATGTATAAAAAACCAATACCTTTTGGTGCATAGAGTTTATGGCCCGAAAACGGGGCATAATCTATGCTGGTACTACTAAGCGCTAGCGCTTGTTTACCTAAGGCTTGTACACAATCAACCATCCAAGGCACTGATTTATTACGGCTGCGAATAGTATGCTCAATAGCATTTAAGTCTTGATAAACACCGGTTTCGTTATTAACCGCCATGGTGCAAATCATTAGCGCGTTATTAATGTGCTCACTAATAAACGCTAAATCTAAAATCCCTTTACTATCAACAGGAATAGCCAGTAATTGGGCGTTAATGCCTAAAACGCTATTCCAATGTTTTAACGTGTTAGGCACCGCTTTGTGCTCAGTTGCCCCGTACAATAATACAGGGTTTTTAATCGTATGATTTTTAGCATGAATGAGCGTTGAAACAATGGCTGTTTGTATGCCCTCTGTTGCGCCTGAGGTAAAAAGAATATCGCCATCGGGCGCACCAATAACATGGCGTGCATTTTGTCTTGTTTGTTCTAATAAATACTTGGCTTGTATACCGCTAATATGGGGGCTTGAGGGGTTACCAAAACAAATTTGCATGGTGTGCGACACCACGTCGGCAATACAGGGTAAAACAGGTGTTGTAGCGTTTGCATCAAGATAAACTTGGGCTGCTTGTTCATCGTGCAATAAAAACTCAGACATTAAAAACGCACCTTTATTACTAAAAAATATATCTTATACCCAATAGTACATAAGTTTGTTCACATTGGGTAATAATCAATTAGTAACTTAGGTGCGTTTACTATGCTTTTTTAAACTAAAAGTACGTTACTCTGCCCGCTCTTTTGTTATTTCTCCATGCGTTGATGACCAGGCATTTATTAGCGCTTTTACAAGCGATGCGAGCGGAATGGCAAAAAACACACCCCAAAAACCCCATAAGCCACCAAAAAATAGCACTGCAACAATAATAAATACGGGATTTAAATCAACGGCCTCAGAAAACAACAAGGGCACTAATACGTTACCATCGAGCGCCTGAATGATCCCGTAAATTATTAATATGGTCCAAAACTGCGTTTCGATACCAAATTGAAACAGCGCCACCGCCGCAACCGGTATGGTAACCAATGCCGCACCCACAAATGGAATTAACACCGAAAAACCAACCAGCACACCAAGTAAAGCTGCATAACGTAAATCAAGCACAGTAAAGGCAATAAACGAGGTGCCACCCACAATTAAAATTTCGAATACTTTGCCTCGAATATAATTCATTATTTGCTGGTTCATTTCGTGCCACACTTGCAAAATTAACCGTCGCTGCTGCGGAATAAGCGTAGCGGCACTGCTTGTAAGCTCAAGCTTGTCTTTAAGCATAAAAAACACCAGTAAGGGTACAAGCACCAAATAAATAAGCCATGCCACAACATCTTTTAACGAAGTAAGTGAAAACGAGACAATAACTTGGCCAAATTCGAGCGCCTTTGCCTCTACACTTGCCACAATAGCTTGGACCTGCTCGGCATTAATTAAACTGGGGTATTGCTGTGGTAAGGCCATTAAAAATGACTTACCTTGCTCTACCATGTGCGGGGTTTCTTGTACTAAATTACTGGTTTGCTTCCAAAGTACTGGGCCAATAACCAAAATAAGGGTAAGCATAACCCCGGTAAATATCAGCATTACAATTACTGTGGCGCTAAAGCGTTTTAACCCAAAGCGCTCTAAGTGCACGACCGGCCAATCAAGTAAATAAGCAATCACCAATGCCACTAACACAGGAACAATTAACGAGCCAAAAAAGTACAGTAATGCCACAGAGGCAATGAGTAAAAAAAGTAAGGTGACTGAATGAGGATCTGAGAACTTTCTTTCGTACCATGTTTTAACGTATTCAAACATGCAATGGCTCCACTAGTAATAGTCCTAGGTGTTGATCAAATTTATATGTATATGCATTTTTGCTTAAAAAACGCGTAATATCATCTGCGCTTTCGTCGTTATTTATACTAAACGTTATTGCCTTATTAGATGACTGCGCATTACGAAGCGCTAATTTAAATTGTACAAACTGTTGTGGGCATTTAAATTTTTTTAAATCGCACTCTAACATAACTACTTTACTCGCTAAGTAAAATGAATAATAAGTCGCATATTGTCGGTCATTCTATTTATAAAATGTGAACAGCAGTAACTTTTTCTTAAAACCATTCCAGCAATGGTTTATCCTTATAACATAATTAGCAGTAAGGATAAGTTAATGCCTGGCACGCATAATAAAGCGCAACTACCTAGTAATCCAACTCTCAAAGAGATTAATTGGTATAAAAAGCAGATAAACTGGGGAGAGCTCCCGCCTTTTTATCATCTTGTTGCTTCTTCGGTCAGCGAATCTGAAGGAATATTGGAGCACGGATTTGATAATGCTGTAAAAAGCCTGATCAATAAACGCAATTGGAACTTAGACTTACTTGATGGCTATGAAGATGATTTTGGTGAAATACACACCAAGCATAAGCCGCGTATAGCGCTACACCAAGTATTTACCGACCGAGGCTTTGAGCTCTGGGCGCAACCTTATGCTAAAGACATAATTATTGATCAATACGTTAAAGATAACCGCTTTATGGAATTTAAAGTATGGGATCCGCATTCAATGAAAAACCTGATCCGCATAAATCAGCTCCATAAGTTTATTGGCTTTTATTTTGAGCGCGGCGACAAGGCCGATAAAGCCATTATTTTACATGCACATAAGGTAGTACATAAAATTATTAAATTTTTGCAGCAGGAATTGAACGTTGTAAAGCTTGATGGAGTCACAATAAAAGAACTCTACCAATTGTGCGAAAAAGACAGCCGTGCAAACAGCGATGAAATTGACATAGCAAAAATTGCCATTGGTGAACAAATTAACAAGGAATAAAATGCAGCTAAAATCAGCCTTTATCACTTTATGCAGTGCCGCGCTTACCTTTAGCCTACTGGTTAGTGAGCCGTTAAAGGCACAAACAAACTTTACGCTACCCGATTTAGGCACGTCTGCGCTACAAGTTTTGCCACTTGAAAAAGAACAAGCCATTGGCGAAGTGATGATGATGCAAATAAGAGGCTCATCACCGGTAGTAAACGACCCCGTTTTAGACGAATACTTAACCACACTTGGCCGAAAACTTGTGGCTAATGCAAACGACGTGCGTTTTCCTTTTTCGTTTTTTTGGGTAAATAACAACGAAATTAATGCCTTTGCTTTTTACGGCGGGCATGTTGGTGTGCATACTGGGCTTATTGCGCAATCAGATAACGAAAGCCAATTTGCCTCTGTACTTGGGCACGAAATAGCGCACGTAACTCAGCGCCATTTAGCTCGTCGTATTCAGCAACAACAAGACAACAGCGCACTGACTATTGCAGGCATGATAGCCGGTATATTAGCCACCGTTGTTGCTCCCGACGCAGGTATTGCTATTATTTCGGCTAACCAAACCCAAGCTGCGTTTAGCCAATTAACTCACAGCCGTGCTGCCGAGCAAGAAGCCGACAGAATTGGTATGCAAACCCTTAATAACGCCGGTTTTGACGCCCGTGCATCGAGTGAATTTTTAACTAAACTTTCAGCGCAAATAAGATATAAGTACAAACCACCCGCTTTTTTACTGACTCACCCATTGCCAGAGAGCCGTGTATCTGACGTACGCCTACGTGCAGAGCAATTCCCTGTGCGCCATTTAAACCCAAGCCTTGAGTTTAATTTAGCAAAAAGCCGTGTACTTGCTCGTTATGCCAATAAGCCCGAAAATGCCGAAGCGTTATTTAAAAAATTAATGCGCGAAAACAGTTACAACAACACCGCGCTTAAATACGGCTTGGGCATAAGCTTACTTGATCAAGATAAACTAGATGAAGCCGCCGAAATTTTAGAGCCGCTATTAGCGCAAAGTCCTAAAAATTTATTCTATATCGATACCCATACCGATTTACTAATAGCGCAAAAAAAAGCCGATGAAGCGGTAAAGTTTTTGGCTGAACTAAACAACTATCGCCCTAACAACCAAGTTATAACTTTAAACTATGCAAATGCGGCATTAGAGGCTGAGCAGTTTGAATTAGCTGAAAACATTTTAAAAAGCTTTTTACTTGAAAAACCCGACCACAACTTAGGTAAACAGCTATTAGCCGATGCCTATAAAAAGCAAGACAAGCTTGCCGCTTATCACGAGGCCAATGCTGATGTGTTATCGCAATATGGCGCGTATATTAAAGCGGCAGACGAAATCCAAAAAGCGCTTAACTTCGTAGAACCCACAGAGCTGGTTAAACAGCAACGCCTAAAAGCCTTGCTTACTCAGTATCGCCGTTTACAAAAAGAGCTGGCAAGGCTTTAAGTCTGTCAGCGCTTGCCCTAAAATAGCGGCAAATTACATTTTGGAACTAATTGTATGTCAGTTACTATTTATCATAATCCACGTTGTTCTAAATCGCGTGAAACCCTAGCATTACTAGAGCAAAACAACGTAACACCAAGCGTAGTAGAGTATTTAAAAACACCGCTTAACCATGAGCAAATAAGCCAACTTTTAGAACAATTAGGCTTTAGCTCAGCTCGCCAGCTAATGCGCACAAAAGAAGATGCATACAAAGCTCTTAACCTAAAAGAAGAAACCAACGAGTCAGCGCTAATAAACGCCATGGTAGACAACCCTAAACTTATTGAACGCCCTATTGTACAAAACAACGGTAAAGCAGCCCTTGGCCGTCCGCCAGAAAACGTATTAAGCGTATTATAATGACGACTCGCATTGTTGTACTGTATCACTCAAGCCATGGCTCGGTTGAGGCTATGGCGCACGAAATAGCCGAATCTATAGAGCAACAGGGTGCCACAGCCGTATTGCGTACCTTTGTTGCTAAAAATCCGCACGATATAGTAATTACAAAAGATGATTTAATAAATTGCGACGGCCTTGCGTTTGGCACACCTACCCGATTTGGCATGATGGCATCGCAAGCAAAAACGTTTTGGGAAACCACCAGCGATCTCTGGCTAAAAGGCCAGTTAATAGATAAACCAGCCTGTGTGTTTTCATCGTCAAGCAGTATGCATGGCGGAAATGAAGCCACCTTACTTAATTTATCATTACCGCTACTACACCACGGCATGATGTTATTAGGGGTACCTTACGAAGTACCAGAGTTACTAGCTACGCAAACCGGCGGCACACCTTACGGGGCAACACATGTAGCCGGCAGTAGTAATACGAATACTTTAAGTAAAGATGAAATTAAAATATGCCAAAGCGTTGGTAAACGCCTCACTCACATTGCGAGAAAACTTCAATGAATACCGCTGACACCCCTGCTAAAAAGCCAATTACTATAAAATTTCAGCGCACCGCTATTTTTGGCTATGTGGGTTTATTACTTTTATTTCCTCTTTGGATGTACTTTGTACCTCCGCTAAATGGCAACGCAAGTTTTGTATCCTTGTTTGTGCCTATAATCCCTTTACTGTTGCCCTTAAGAGGCTTTATTAAAGACAACACTTACACTTACGCCTGGGCTAATTTTGTTGTTATGTTGTACTTTATACACGGCTTAACCATGTTATGGGCTGCACCTGATGAGCTAATATGGGTGTTATTAGAGCTTGTGTTTGCCTCAGCCATGTTTATTGGCTGCACGTATTACGCAAGGCACCGTGGGCAAGAGCAAGGCTTAAAAATACGTAAGCTTAAAGAAGAGCTCGCAGAGGAAAAAGCCGCTAACGAATACAATAAATAATGCTAATTCGCAAAATAAATTATTTAAGCTGAAAGTTGAAAGTTGAAAGTTGAAATAATACCAATCCGCATAAGTAAGTGATCTATTTTGAGGATGGAAAAACGTGTTGATAGCAAGGCAAAAAATTCGCTATTTAGTTGTTCTAAATGAGAGTTTTTTAACGCAGATAGCGACACGTTTAGCCCCGCAAAATGATTAGATATTATTGCGGATTGGTATAATAGCTTATACATACAAAAAACGCGCTTAACATAACAATGTGAGCGCGTTTTTTTAGGCTTTTAGTTTGCCATGGCGGCCGCTACACTAATTCGCTCAGTGCAGCCAGTGCAACTATGCTGGCTAATCCAAGCTGAGCTATTAAGCTTAACAACGAAAAAACACGCAACACAAATAATCCCCACGGGTGCTTTATATGTGGATAGAGCGCACAGCGCTTTAAACTCGCCGCAAAGAAAAAACACACCGATGCAATCAATGTAAAAATTAAAGTCAGCTCACTTTTTATGGCAATACTTTCATCAAAAAAGAAATAGAGCTGCAATGGTAATAAAATAGTGACAATTGCGTGTAAGGCGTGCACCTTTTTAATGCGGTTAAACTGCCCTTCTGGCGAAAGCTCTTTTATACCAAAATCGCGCTCAAGGCATTTAACTAAATTGCTTGCTTTAATACTTACTGCTAACCGGTAACAGCTTAAGCCCTCGTTATTACGTGCTCTAAAGTCGTAACCTGCTTTTAGTAATAGCACCATAAGGGTTTCGTTTTTAGCTAACACTGCATAATGCAGTGCGGTATTGCCTAAGGTGTCTTGCGCTTTTTGATCCTGTTTAGCCAACAGGGTTTCTATCACATTTACATAGCCTTTTTCGGCTGCCCACATAAACGCTGTTTTATTGTTTTCATCAGCCAATGTACCAGTGGCACCTTGCTCTATAAAACGCATCGCCATGGTTTGCTTTGCGCTTTTTTGGCTTAAATGAGCAAGTAATGCTTTTTCAAGCAATACAATAGAATCAACATCAGGCGATACTTGCGTTAACAGCGTAAAATAGTCTTTACCGTTTGCTACTTTTTGACTGGCAAGCTCTGTAAGTTCGTTTAAATCAGCAACCGATTCAGGTAAAAAAGCACTTAAACGCTCTCTAAAATCAACTTCTTGCCACAGTGCTAGCGTATCGTGTGCACTTAATTTGCTGCCACTATTTAGAGCATGTTCAATTAACGAAAAATAGCGTTTACTAAATAATAAGCTAAACAACGAAAGCGGCGTATCAAGTGCGTTTTGCGCCGCCACACTGGCGTATTTTTCTAAGCGCTGGCACAGCATTAGCGCCATTGATTCGCTGGTGTATTCGTTATCTAAATAATGATTTTTAACAGCAGCAATGTAAGCGTGCGCATCTTCGTCATATTCACTAATATGCTGAAAATAACACTCTTCAAAGGGTTCAAGCGGGGTTAACCATATCAAATAGTAAATGGGCGGTAGCACAGTGGTGCATACACCGTCATCTTCAATAGTAGAACGACATGCAGGCCAAGCTTCTAAAGCATCTAAAATAAAGGCACCGTTTTGTTCTACAAGTCCTTTAATAAGTAATGGGTATTCCTTTGGCCAAATCAGTACATTTTCCATTAAAACAGCACAACTCCAGTGTAGCTTGATGAGGCGTCAGTTATAGCAGTTTTTAGCTGACACCACGCTTAATCGACGTGCTGATATTCTATCACACCTTTTTTTTGCTGCGAGCTTAAAGTAGATGAATATTAAGAAAATATAAAAGCAGCCAATACACTTTAGTGCGGCTGCTTTTGTGGTTGGAGAGGGTCTTAATCAGGAAGTGAACTATTTATTTTTTAGTTCGGTAATTACTTGCTCTAAGCCTACATCAGAAATACGTTGAATGATCTCTTTTTGCTTAGCGCTTAAAAGCGAAATACCTTCGGCAACAATGTCGTAAACTTTCCATTGCTGGTCTTTACCTTGGCGCAGCTTAAAATGCAGATCAATCACGGGCGCATTTGGCTCAATAATTTGCGTTTTAACCGTCGCGTACTCAGAGTCGCTTTTAGCGGTATCTTGTTCAAATACTACTTGCTGGCCGGTGTACTTCATTAGCGCACCTGCGTAAGTACCTGTTAAATAATGCTCTACCGCATCAATAAAACGTACAGCTTGCTCACGCTCAATGCCTTTAATGTGCTTACCAAGCAATTTAAACGACACAAACTTAATATCTATGTTTGGCATTAAACGCGTCTCTACAATGCGCGCCATATCGGCTTTACTTGCATCGCCTTGTGCATTTACTTTTGCAATATCGCTAAAAAGCGTATCGGCAACGCCTTCAAGCATATGTTGAGGCGACTGCGCCGTTTGCGCAAATAACGCGCTGCTAAAAAAGGCAGCAGCAATAAAAATAGTGTTAAAAAGTTTCATGAGCGTGACCATGTGTGTGATTAAGATGTGGCTAAATTACGCGATTTTAAGCCACAAAAACAGACACAAAAATGCACCTTATTAATGCCAAAACAGCACCAATTAAATAAACTATTTATTTTCAATTAGTTAAGCCTTCACTGTTAACACCCCATAAACAAGCGGCATTTTGTCCTCATTGAAAATGTGAATGGCCCGCCCTTATCATTTATTTACTCATTCGACTCACACACCAATTTGGCAGTTATGAAAACGGTATATAAAACTTTTACACTTATTTTATTTTTAGTTATTTCTGTATGGGGTAACACGGCGCTTGCGCAGTCTAATCATGGTTACGCCGTAGATGTTCTCAAGGGCGAAGGCAACGTGAATGGTGTTAAGCTGGCTTATCAATATCATGCCCCTAGCTTACAAAACTTAGTGGGCGATGCGCGCTTTTATTTTGAAACCAGCGTTAATATGTGGGAATACCGCCATGGTGACAACTCGCAATCTAATCTTGTTTTGGCTATGTCGCCCGTGCTGCAGTTTCCTGCTTTTAGTTTTCATAATACCCCGTTTTATATTGAAGCAGGTATTGGCGTATCGCTTATTGATGAAACTAAATTTGCGGGCAAAAATATTAGTACTCACTACCAATTTGAAGACCGTATTGGCCTAGTTGCAGACTTTGGCCACACTAACGTAGCGCTTCGGGTTATTCATTACTCAAACGCCGGATTTAAAGAGCCTAACCCAGGTTTAAACTTTTTAACTCTTTCTGTGGCAAGGCGTTTTTAATCTTCATTCGTATTTAGTATCAATTTGCCACTTAAAAGGGTTAAGTATTAGGTTAAATTGAAATAACTAGCCACAAAAAAGCCCTGATAAATCAGTGCTTTTTATAATTAAAATACACTACTAGCCAACTAACCAATGCGCCATTAAGGCAATAACCGGCAGCGTAATAAGTGTACGTAAAATAAATATAACGAACAGCTCAACAATGTTTACCGGTATTTTACTGCCCAGTAAAAGTGCGCCAACCTCAGACATGTAAATTAGCTGAGTTACGCTCATTGCGGCAATAATAAAGCGAGTTACATCACTTTCAATGGTGCCCGCAGCTATAATTGACGGAATAAACATATCGGCAAATCCCACCATAATAGTTTGTGCCGCGGCCTGTGCTTCGGGTACTTGTAACCACTCTAAAAATGGCACAAACGGCATACCTAAATATTGAAATACCGGCGTGTGCTCAGCAATAATAAGTGCGAATGTTCCTACGGCCATTACAACAGGCAGTACACCAAACACCATATCAAGCGCATTATGTATACCCTCTTTTAAGGTACCTTTAAAGCCCGACGAGTTATTGGCTTTTGCTAATGCTACATCAAGTGAGTGCCCTACTAAGCTTTTACCCGTTGGGATAGCCTCAGCATCGCGATTTGGCTCACTGCCATCAATAAGCAAGTCTTTTTTAAAGCGAAGTGGCGGTAAACGCGGCACAATAATAGCGGCAACCACACCGGCTAAACATACGGTGGCATAAAATGGGGCAAATAAGTGCTCTAATTTCACTTGGCCTAAAACCACCAAGCTAAAGGTAATAGAAACCGCCGAAAACGTAGTACCAATAATAGCGGCTTCGCGCTGCGTGTAGTGCTTTTGGTCGTACTGCCTTGCGGTCATTAAAATACCAACACTGCCATCACCTAACCACGACGCAGTACAGTCAACTGCACTTCGCCCAGGTACGCCAAATACAGGGCGCATTACCTTGGTTAGCATGGTGCCTGCAAGCTCTAATAACCCAAAGTTAATTAGTAAAGGCAGTAATAAACCGGCCAGTATAAATACCGAGAACAAAACAGGTAATAAGTCGTTTAATACCAAAGCGCCTGTGTTTGCAGAGGTGATTGCCTCGCTACCTAACCCTAAATGGGTCATTAGCACAAACGCCATACCAAATAAACGCACCACTAACCACACTACACTTACATCAAATAAATGTTTTAACAGGGGTGATTGGCAAATAGCGGCGGGTTTAAATACTTTGGTGATCACCGACATAACGCCAGTAATACAAATAATAAGGGTAACAATTGCTTGCGCAGAGCCAGACATCAACGCTTGCACGCCTTTAGCCATTAACGCAATAGGAATGGTCATCCCGTCTGCGGTAGGAATGGGTGTCATAAATAAAAACACACCAATTAACGACGGTACTAAAAAAGTAAACCAAGTGCGCCACGTATAGTGCCCGCGAGGAGGTAACTGAGACATATTTTTTAATCCATAAAAACTACAAAAAGAGCAATGCGCTCTTTTTGTAGTAAAAACTTATTATTAATTATTAAATTTTGATGCCGCGCTGAATAAGTGCTGCTTCTAACGCTTGTTGTAAACCATTCATGGTGCCAGGTTCGAGTGTTTCGCCTTTGTCATCCATCCAGGTTAAGCTTGTTCCGCCTTCTTTAGTTTTGCTCACTAAAATTTGGTATTGGCCTTCTTCAATTGGAAGCTGCGCAACTTCGTCGCCCCAAATAGAATCCCATACACTGCTTTCTGGCTTGTTGTAGTCGGCAGTTATTAAGCCGGTATCGGTTTTAATCTCAACAATAGTAAACGATAGGCGTTCTAAAAAGCCCGAGAAGCGGTCGAATACTGCATCGTATGATTGCTCAGTAACAAGTGCAGCATTGCCTTTGTTATCAAAGCCCATTTCTAAAGAAATAATACCTTGGCGCTTGCGGTTTTCTACTTCTAACTGACGATAGCGATAATCAAATTCAGCCACAACTTGGTTAAGCGCGCGTACTTCTAATTGCTGCTTAAGTAAATCGGTTAACGTGTCATCACCTTTAAAGTCAATAAGTTCTGCGCGCAACGAAGCAGTACGCTGATGCGATTTTTCTTCAATTGTGAATCTAAAACGCTCTTGGTTTTCGCTTACCTCATCGCCCCATAACCAGCTCTCTTCAGCTTTAATTATTGAGTACCAGTCGGTTTCGATAATACCAAGTAGCTTATCTTCTTTTGTGGTTGTTGCATTATTTTCGGCAACAACCGCTTTAATTGAGTCCCAAACAAATTCATCTAAATCAACAATGCCATCGTTTTTATCAAAGTAAATACGCGCTTGTTTATCGCCCTCTTCTACCCAGCTACCTTTAGCAACAGTTAAAACCTGTGCTGGTGGACGATAGTTTGTTGCCTCAGGGTTGTTATCGTATTGGCCCACATCCATTTTATAAACCGGATCTTGCGCTGGTTGAGATAACGATGGCGGGGTTTTAACACCTTCATGCGTACGATAATTGCGTTCGTTGTGCGCTTCATTAATAAAAACATTACACCCTGATAAACTTACCAATACACTCACTGCAAGTGCTTTTGGGATCCAATACTGCACAGATATTTCTCCTTAGCATACCCTTTAATTGTTTTACACGTATATGAGTGGGTAATACCGAATTTGGTTCAGTGTAAAATCAACATTAACTTTACATTTATTATTTGGCTGTCTAATTGCAATAAAGTTCACACCTAAGTGTTATAAAATCAATCACAACAAAAAGACAAATTTTAGCTATGGTACTTTCCTGTGCCAGTAAAAACAAGGAACACAACGCTTTAAAGCGCCTTTAATTAAGCGCCTATGTAGTTTAGGGCGCTTTTTGTGTTAAACTTCGCCGCCGTGCAACGTAGTGTATGCGCAGCGGGCTATACCAACTCGGTTGTTATATTTCAAAAAACGTAGGTATTAAACTTCATGACTGCATTTTCAAATCATCAAATTGTTTTAACCGCTATTGGCGAAGATAGACCGGGAATTGTAAGTGAACTTACACAACTTGTAAGTGATTGTCATTGCAACATTATAGATAGCCGAATAGCCATTTTAGGCAGCGAATTTACCTTTACCATGCTGCTAAGCGGCGATATGTCGGCCATTAGCCGCATAGAGCACACCTTGCCTACTAAAGGCATGGAGCTAGGCCTACTCACCATGATGAAGCGCAGCACCACTCGCCACACCGAAAGTGAATTTTGCGCAGGCTATACCCTTGAATACACAGGGATAGACACCCCAGGTACACTGAGTAAAGTAACGCGTTTTTTTGCCGATCACCACATTAGTATCTGCTCATTAAAATCAGACACCTACGATGAAGAAACCGACACTAAAATGCGCTGCGAAATTGAGTTTAATATCCCAGTAGAGGTTGATATAGACCAATTTAAAGTGACCTTTGAAAACCTTTCGCATAGTCTTAACGTAGATTATATTTTTAAACGTATTCGCTAAGGAGCACTGCATGAACAAAATTAGTCCATTACAAGCCGGTGATACAGCACCAGAATTTAGCTTACAAAATCAAAACGACGAAACAGTCACCTTAAGTGAGCTGTTAAAAGAGCAACAAGTACTGGTGTACTTTTACCCTAAAGCCTCTACACCGGGTTGTACGGTTCAAGCCGAAAACTTACGTGACCAACAAGCGCAGCTTGCTCAATTTAACACCCGCGTAGTGGGTATTAGCCCAGACCCTATTAAGCGCCTTAAAAACTTTGAAACTAAAAAAGAGCTTAACTTTGATTTACTCGCCGATGAAGATCACGCCATTGCTGAAGCATTTGGCGTATGGGGCTACAAAAAGTTTATGGGTAAAGAGTACGATGGTATTCACCGCTTAACCTTTTTAGTAGGCCAAGACGGTAAAATTAAACACTTATTTGATAAGTTTAAAACCAAAGATCACCATCAAGTGGTTTTAGATTACTTAGCGGCGGAATAAGTTAGCTGTAAGCTGTAAGCT
>NZ_PNCY01000041.1:0-49603 GCF_005887105.1 Pseudoalteromonas sp. S2893
GTTTTTTCCGTTCTGGGATTTGATAACTAGCCTTTTCGTAGCCAAACGCCTCAGAGAAGTAAAACAGCTCGAAGGCGAGCCGGGCCAACGATAGTGTAGCATTTGCTATGTGACTCTCTACCGCTGTGGGCACCACGACATTGCCAGGCTCCAAATACAAGAAAGCCCGACTCGAAAGAGCCGGGCTTTTTTATGTCCGCAGAAAAGTGAAATACATGTCTTTACGTAATATCACCACCTCCGTAGCGTGGGTTGAGTATCACGAAACCCGCGGATAAGGCTCGCCTCACCAATCACAACCTATTTTACATATAGCTAAGTAGCTGTTTGTTTCTGTTTTAAGCTTTAAGATAAACAATATTTATTCAACATAGCTAGATTACAAATATAATTTTGCTTTGTTACTGGCTTTGATTTAGGATCAAAATAGTTTAAAACCAAGAACTAATAGCCAGTGTATAGATTATTAATTAGTGCCATATCATTTATATTTTGTTTCTCTGTATCGGCAGTTGAAGTAACTGATCTTTATCAAGATATATTAAAAGTCGATGATAAAAGTCGAGACACGCGTTTAGCCGCTAGCCGCAAAGCATTACTCAATGTATTAGTAAAGGTAAGCGGGGATGAATCTGCTGATCAAAATAAGCTTGCTCAGCAACGCACCAAAAACATTTCTGATTACATGCTCAAGTTTGAATACGACGAAAAAGCAAATGGACAGCTTAATCTAGTTGTTAAATTTGAAGCGCGTAAAATAAATGAATTAATTAAAGAATTAAATTTACCTCTTTGGGGCGTCCAGCGCCCATTAGTTGCTATTTGGTTAGGTATTGAAGATAACTGGCGTAGAGAACTTGTTACACAAGAAAGCTATCCTCAGTTAGAGCAGCTTATATATGACAAAGCCGGTCGACGTGGTTTACCCGTTGTAGTGCCGCTATTAGATTTACAAGACAGACGTTTAGTTGGCATTCCTGAAGTATGGGGTAATTTTTCAGAGCCTGTTGAAGAGGCCTCGCGCCGTTATAGTGCAGAGCGAAGCATCACAGCAAGAATGTATCAAGAACCCGACAGCGAAACCTGGATTTTAGACTGGCGTTTTACTAATGACGATTTATTTGATTCGAACCGTCTTGAAGGTGATAAACAACAAATAGTAGGCCAGATGATAGACAGCTTAGCGTTGGGGTTAGCCAATGAATACGCTATCGACCCTAACGCGTATTATGAACAGGCTGCGGCTACGCTCACCTTAAAAGGCACTCAAAGCTTTGTCGATATTGAACTTGCAAAGCGTCGTCTACAAAGTTTGAGTGTAGTGACGCAAGCAACAATAATGCGCAAAACCCCAGAATTTGTTGAGTTTAAGCTTAACCACACCGGCAGTGTGGGCGATCTTAAAAAAGGCCTTGGCCTTGATAGTGCCTTTAGAGATTATGTTGACCCTCGCGCATTTTACCATGTTGTAGACAAAAACAGTCTTGAGTATCAGTGGGTCGGTGAGTAATGCTAAGTGCTGAGCCAATGCAAATGGCACTACCAGTTACCTTACCTGACGATGAAACATTTGCTTCTTATTTTGGTGGGGAAGACTCTTTAGAGGTAAACCACCTTAAAGCGAGCTTTTCAAAGCTTGCCAACAAATTTCAGTACACTTATTTGTGCGGCTTAGGTGATTCTGGTAAATCCCACTTATTGTACGCAACCTGCATACAAGCCCAAGAGCGTGGGTTGTCAAACATGCTGTTGTCTATGCGTGAAGTTATCGACTTTGGCCCTATGGTGTTAGATGGTTTAGAAGCACTTGACGTATTATGTATTGATGATGTGCACTTAGTCGCTGGCAATGACGCATGGGAAAAAGCCCTTTTTAACTTTTTTAATCGCTTTAACGAGCCCGGAAAAATGTTAGTGGTTACGGCCGATTTGCTCCCTGACATGCTTAATATCACCTTGCCTGACTTAGAGTCTCGGCTAAAGTGGGGAACCACCTTCCAAATTCGATCAATGAGTGATGATGATAAAGCACAAGCACTGGTTAAGCGAGCGCATATGCGTGGGCTTGAACTAAGTGATGAATGCGCGCGCTTTTTATTGACTCGCTTGAGTCGTGACATGCGTGCTTTATTAGACGTATTAGACAAATTAGATCACGCATCAATGGCCGCACAACGAAAATTAACAATTCCCTTCATAAAATCAACGTTAAAGCTGTAGTAGGTCTAGAATCTAGACCCTGCTTTCAGTTATCATTAGTCAACAAAATTGTAATCACCTTCTGTGAAAGATCAGGTATCGAATGAACTTAGAAAATATTTTAGCGCAAGCACTTGAGGCAGTTGCCAGTGCCAGTGAAATCGCGCAACTAGAAGAGATCAGGGTTAATTACCTTGGTAAAAAAGGCGAAATCACAAGCTTACTTAAAACACTGGGTAAAATTGCTCCTGAAGAACGCAAAGAAGCAGGCCAAGTAATTAACCAAGCTAAGCAAGATGTACAAGCTGCCATTAACGAAAAGCGTGAGCTTTTAGCAAGTAAAGCGCTTGAAGAAAAGCTAGCAGCTGAAACAATCGATGTAACTTTACCAGGGCGCGTAATGCCCACGGGTGGCCTTCATCCGGTAACACGCACAATCGAGCGTATAGAAAGCTTTTTTGGCGAGCTAGGTTTTGCTGTTAAATCAGGCCCAGAAGTAGAAGATGATTTTCATAACTTTGATGCGCTAAATATTCCTGAGCATCACCCAGCGCGTGCTGATCACGATACCTTTTATTTTAACCCTAAGTTAGTACTGCGCACCCAAACAAGTGGTGTGCAAATTCGTACTATGGAAACAGAGCAACCGCCACTGCGAATTATTTCGCCAGGTCGAGTATATCGTAACGACTACGACCAAACGCATACTCCGATGTTTCATCAGGTAGAAGGTTTAATGGTTGATACTGATGTAAGCTTCACAGAGCTTAAGGGTATTTTACACGACTTCTTACGTAACTTTTTTGAAGAAGACATGGAAATTCGTTTCCGTCCTTCATTCTTCCCATTTACAGAGCCTTCAGCTGAAGTAGATGTTATGGGTAAAGACGGCAAATGGCTTGAAGTATTAGGTTGTGGCATGGTTCACCCTAACGTACTTAAGTCAGTAGGTATTGACCCAGAAAAATACACCGGTTTTGCTTTTGGTATGGGCGTAGAGCGCTTAACCATGCTGCGCTATGGCGTAAACGACTTACGTGCATTTTTTGAAAATGACTTAAAATTCCTAAACCAGTTCCGTTAAGAGTGAAAATATAAAATGAAATTTAGTGAAAAGTGGTTAAGAGAGTGGGTAAATCCTGCTATTGATACGCAAGCTCTTTCGGAACAGCTTTCTATGGCTGGCCTTGAGGTTGATGCAGTTAAGAGCGCAGCAGCGGATTTTAACGGCGTAGTGGTTGGTGAAGTTGTTGAGTGCGCACAGCACCCAGATGCAGATAAACTTCGCGTTACTAAAATCAATGTAGGTGGCGATGAGCTACTTGATATTGTGTGTGGTGCGCCAAATTGTCGCCAAGGCATTAAAGTAGCTGTTGCAACAGTGGGCGCTGTTTTACCGGGCGACTTTAAAATTAAAAAAGCCAAATTACGCGGTCAGCCATCACACGGTATGCTGTGTGCCTTTGTTGAGCTAGGTATTAGCGAAGAAGGCGACGGCATCATGGAACTGCCAAGCGATGCGCCAATTGGTACAGACCTGCGCGAATACTTAGGCCTTGATGACAACATAATTGATGTGGACT
Source organism: Pseudoalteromonas sp. S2893 (assembly GCF_005887105.1). Classification (NCBI taxonomy): domain Bacteria; kingdom Pseudomonadati; phylum Pseudomonadota; class Gammaproteobacteria; order Alteromonadales; family Pseudoalteromonadaceae; genus Pseudoalteromonas; species Pseudoalteromonas sp. S2893. The sequence goes on from NZ_PNCY01000041.1 coordinate 3,783, forward strand.
TAACGCCAAACCGTGGTGATTGCTTAGGTATAAAAGGTCTTGCACGCGAAGTAGGTGTATTAAACAGCATTGATGTAAACGAGCTACAAATTCCAGCTGTTAGCGGCACTATTGACGATGAAGTATCTATCGAGCTTGTTAATGCTGACGCGTGTCCGCGTTACTTAGGGCGTGTATTCAAAGGCATTAGCCTTGATGCAGAAACACCGCTTTGGATGGTTGAAAAGCTTCGCCGTAGTGGTATTCGCTCAATTGACCCTGTTGTTGATGTTACTAACTATGTATTACTAGAACTTGGCCACCCAATGCATGCATTTGATTTAAATGCAATTGAAGGCGGCATCAAGGTTCGCAGCGCCAATGCAGGCGAAGAGTTAGTATTGCTTGATGGTAATACTGCAAAACTGAACGAATCAACACTTGTGATAGCCGATCATAATAAAGCACTTGCGATTGCCGGTATTTTTGGCGGTGAGCAATCAGGTGTAACAGAAAAAACGTCTGATATTTTATTAGAAAGCGCGTTTTTTAACCCAGTCGCAATTGCAGGTCAAGCCCGCAGTTACGGCTTACATACCGATGCATCACACCGCTATGAGCGTGGCGTAGATTTTACCCTGCAACACGATGCAATGGAGCGCGCAACTGCTTTATTACTTGATATTGTTGGCGGTGAAGCAGGCCCTGTTGTAGAAGCTGTGGCTGCTGATAAACTGCCAAAAGTGACAGAAGTACGCCTACGTCGTGCGCGTTTAGACCGTGTAATTGGTCATCATATTGACGATGCGAAAGTGACTGATATTCTGACTCGTTTAGGGTTAGACGTTAAGTTTGAAAACGACAGCTGGAGCGCTGATATTCCAAGCTACCGCTTCGATATTCGTATTGAAGAAGACTTAATTGAAGAAGTTGCTCGTGTTTATGGTTACAACAGTATTCCAAATGTTGCGCCAACCGCAAAGTTAAAAATGACTACACATGACGAGTCAACAATTGCGCTAAGTAAGTTTCGCAATACGTTAGTGACACGTGGCTACCAAGAAGCAATTACGTACAGCTTTGTAGACCCTAAAGCACAAGCTATTATACATCCACAAAGTAATCCGCTTATACTGCCGCACCCAATTTCAATTGAAATGTCGGCTATGCGTGTAAGCTTAATGCCAGGGCTTTTAGCATCGGTTGCGTATAATCAAAACCGTCAACAACCACGTATTCGTTTATTTGAGCATGGTCTTAAATTTATCAGCGACGACAGCGCAGAAAATGGCCTGCAGCAAGTCCCTGTCATTGGCGGTGTGATCACTGGCCTTGCACACGGCGAGCATTGGGTTGAGCAAAAACGCAACGTTGATTTTTACGACCTAAAAGGTGATGTTGAAGCCTTATTAGCAATCACCAACGATACAAGCCGTTTTGAAATTAAAGCAGAACAGTCAGACGGTTTACACCCAGGCCAATCAGCAGTTATTTATGTTGAAGGTAAAAAGGTAGGATTTTTTGGTGCTCTTCATCCTCAAGTGCAAAAATCGTTAGATATCAATAACGCAACTTTTGTATTTGAAATAGAAATGTCTGCAATAGAAAAAAGAAATTTACCGCAAGCTGTAGGGGTTTCAAAATTCCCTTCAAATCGCCGCGACATCGCGATTTTAGTGGCTGACAGCGTTAATTCAGGTGATATTTTAAGCACAATAGAAAAAGTTGGCGGAAATCAATTGGTTGACCTAAACTTATTCGATGTGTATAAGGGCAAAGGTATTGAGCCAAATTATAAGAGTTTGGCGATTGCTCTAACACTGCAGGCGGTTGATAGAACACTCGAAGAGAAAGATATCAATCTGGTAGTTGATAACGTGGTGGCCACATTGGCCGAAAAGTTTAATGCATCGTTGAGGGACTAGATATGGCGCTTACTAAAGCCGACATAGCTGAACACCTATTTGAAAAGCTCGGGATCAATAAAAAAGATGCCAAAGATTTAGTTGAAGCGTTTTTTGAAGAAATCCGCTCAGCGCTTGAAAAAGGCGAGCAGGTTAAGCTCTCTGGATTTGGTAACTTTGATCTTCGTGATAAAAAAGAAAGACCAGGCCGTAACCCGAAAACAGGAGAAGACATTCCTATTTCGGCGCGCCGCGTGGTGACCTTTAGACCAGGTCAAAAGCTTAAAACCCGTGTAGAAGTGGGAACAAGCAAAGCAAAATAAAAAAGGGCAGCGTAAGCTGCCTTTTTTATTTAAAAAACCATCTGGCATCATGTTTTTAAACACATTTATTGCCAGGGGGGTTTGCTTACCTAAAATTCTCGCGGCGATACAAACTCACCGTTTTGTATTTGTTCATACGTTTGTTGAGCAAGGGCATCGAGCGCATCTAAATTTTTACCATCGCTCATCAGTTGGTGCTCAATTGGTAGTAAATCTATATTCTCAATGCCAGCGCTTTGCGCCACTTTCGAAAAAATGTAAGCGTGCTTATATTTATCATGTTTATAAAACAAGCTGATTAACGAGGTATACACTTCAGGATTTGGCTGTTGGCCTTGTTTATTTAACTCAAGCGTTTTATATAGCAAATCAATTGTTTTTTCATCGTCAAATTTAATGTAATAAGAGGCTAGATAAAACTGCATTTCTGCACTGTTGGTTACGCTTTCATCATTTTCCATTGCAAGTAAACGAGTCAGCGCACTTTGCTCATTGTTACGTGACCAATGATAGTAAAGCAAACCTGGGTGGTTAGTGTTTTTTGTGTCTTGATAAAGTCGGGTCATCTCTTTAATGCTAGTAAGCTGACCTTCAATACGCGATGTTGTTTTAGACTTTAGTTTAATATGTTCTATTTTTGCGGCTAAAGTAATACATTGATTATACGACTCAAACCCCTTAAGCAATTGGTATTTGTTTTCATCTGTGGGTTTTTTATATTCTATATAGCGTTTTAAAATAACCTCAGAGCGCTCATTTTTACAATGGCTATCTTTATTTAAATCACTACAAAAGCCAGGTGTTTCTTTACATACCTGAGCGAGAGTCAGTGGTTCTTCGCATCCTGTTAACGCTAGCATTGATAGTATTGCGCTTGCTCTTAAAACCATCCCTTAACCTCAAATGAATATATACATTACTATTCTAGCGCAATCATTTGTGCGCTAACAGTAGAGAATAACTTTAGATTAACTTAGAATAGCCCTGCCTGAAGTGCATTACTCTCAAAATCTAATGCATTTTTAAAGGCTATCCGTTCAAAATGATTAAATTAGGTAAATAAAATGACCTCATCTCACGAATTAGAATATACAAATAGTTGGCAAGAACGCCAAGATTACGCTGAAAGCATGCAACCTATCATTGGTAAGCTTTATCGTAACCGTGGCATAGAAATCGCTGTATATGGCCGTCCTCTCGTTAATGCCAGTACTATCGATATTATCAAATCACACAAAACTGTAGCGCAATTTGAAGGCACTAAATTACGTTTACGCGAAAGCTTTCCGTTTTTAGAAGCCATTAGTAAAATGGAGCTAAACTCAGCACGTATTGATATTGGTAAACTTGCTTATAGCTATTTGTACAGCGATGCTGCTAATGGCCGCACAGTTGATGAATTTGTTAAAGACGAATTAGCCGAAATTGCAGACTCACCAGCCAAAGAGCCGCGTGATGTTGTATTGTATGGCTTTGGTCGTATAGGGCGTTTGTTAGCACGTTTACTAATCGAAAAATCAGGCCCATATGCCGACTTACGTTTACGCGCAATTGTGGTACGTGGCGGTAAAGAAGGCGACCTTGAGAAACGTGCAAGCTTACTGCGTCGCGATTCAATTCATGGTCCATTTAATGGCTCAATCACAATTGACACGCAGCGTAATGCAATTAAAGCGAATGGCAGCTACATCCAAGTGATTTATGCTAACTCGCCAAGTGAAGTTGATTACACCGCTTACGGTATCGAAAATGCACTCGTAGTTGATAACACTGGTATTTGGAAAGGCGAAGCAGGCCTTGGCCAGCACTTAGAGTCTAAAGGGGCTGCAAAAGTACTATTAACAGCACCGGCTAAAGGCAACATTAAAAACATTGTTTATGGTGTAAATAACCAAGACATTAAGCCTGAAGATAAAATCGTGTGTGCAGCAAGCTGTACCACCAATGCGATTACGCCAACGCTTAAAGCATTAAACGATAAGTTTGGTATTAATAACGGCCACGTAGAAACCGTACACTCTTATACAAACGATCAAAACCTTATTGATAACTACCACAAAGCAGAGCGTCGTGGACGTGCTGCTGCACTTAATATGGTAATTACCGAAACAGGCGCAGCTAAAGCGGTATCTAAAGCGCTTCCTGAGCTTGAAGGTAAGCTAACAGGTAATGCGATTCGTGTGCCTACACCTAATGTGTCGCTTGCTATATTAAACTTAAACCTTAATAGCAGCACATCTGTTGAAGAGCTAAATGCGTTTTTACGCGAAACAGCACTGCATTCAGAGCTGCGCGACCAAATTGACTACACCGCATCAACCGAAATCGTATCTACCGATTTAGTCGGTAGCCGCTACGCAGGTGTTGTAGACTCGCAAGCAACCATTGTTGAAGGTAACCGCGTTGTTTTATACGTATGGTACGACAATGAATTTGGCTACAGCTGCCAAGTAGTTCGTTGTATGCGTGATATGGCTGAAGTTGCTTTCCCAAGCTTACCTCGCTAATTTAAACGCAATTATACTAAGCCAGCTTTTTTGCTGGCTTTTTTAGTCGCGTTATATTTTTAAAGTGCACCCTGTGTGGTAGGCTTTAATTATTGAAATGCTTATTTGATTTCATTCAATAATGCATTTTACTATTTAACCTGCAATCTGCTTGAGATAACTTAATTATCCACAGTACAGGTTTTTAAATAGTGTCAGTTCTGCACTTTTAGGCCGCTCTTTTTTTGTAATTTAGTGACCCAAAATAGAGTCAATTTAATCCAAAGTAACAACGTGCCTAACAAAGCAGATAAACTTATTCTACCTTAAGGTTTTTTCATGAAAATCAGCAGCAATTTTGATAGTGGTAACATAAAGGTTATCGAAGCCAACGATCCGTTAAATATTCAATTAGAGATAAACAACGATCACCAGTCTGAATTTTACCAGTGGTTTCACTTTCGTCTAGAAACAACGCCTTATCAACTGCATAAGTTAAACATTAATAATTTAGAAAACTCTGCCTACCCAGATGGATGGGAAGGCTACCAAGCTGTTGCCTCATACGACCGTCAAACATGGTTCCGTGTGCCTTCAAATTACGAAAATGGCACGCTAACCTTTGAACTAGAGCCTGAATGCCCCAGTGTATATTTTGCTTACTTTGCGCCATATAGCTACGACCGTCATTTAGATTTATTAGCCTGGGCGCAAAGCGAAGAGCTTTGCCAATTACAAACATTAGGTGAAACACTTGATGGCCGTGATATGAGCGTGCTTAAAATTGGTCAGCCTAGTGAAGATAAAAAAACAATCTGGATCACAGCGCGCCAACACCCAGGTGAAACTATGGCAGAATGGTTTGTAGAAGGGCTATTACACAAACTACTAGATGATGAAGACCCGCATGCCGCTGCTCTTTTATCAAAAGCTGTATTTTATGTAGTACCAAACATGAACCCAGATGGCAGCGTACGTGGTCACCTTCGTACTAACGCAAAAGGCGTTAACTTAAACCGTGAATGGCAAACGCCTAGCATGGAAAATAGCCCAGAAGTGTATTTAGTACTGAATAAAATGCGCGAAACTGGCCTCGATATGCATTTAGATATACACGGTGATGAAGCTATTCCTTATAATTTTGTGGCAGGCAGTGAAGGTATTCCAAGCTACGATGATCGCTTAAAAGACTTAGAAGATAGCTTTAAAGCAGCGCTACTTACTATAACGCCAGAGTTTCAAGATGAGCACGGTTACGATAAAGACGAGCCGGGCAAAGCTAATTTAACAGTTGGCTCATCTGCAACGGCAGAAGAATTTAAAGCACTTACTTACACAATTGAGATGCCTTTTAAAGACAATAACGACTTACCAGACCCAGATTATGGCTGGTCAGACCGCCGCTCGTATCAATTTGGTCAAGATACTTTAGCGGCAATCGTAAATGTCGTTGATAAATTAAGATAAATTAGTATAAGGTAAGGGCAACATTAAAATGTTGCCCTTTTTTATTACAAAATTAACAAATAATAAAAGTGCGCAATAGCTTAGTTATCGTATTACCTAGCTCTGAGTAAGTAATAAACAATCAACAGTCTCAAATAAAATAATAAGAGGTATTTAGCGTGGATGCATTCGGACAACTTTTAGATAGCCTAGATGGCATGTTAGGGGGCGCAGTTTGGTTTCCCTATGTGCTGCTAGGGGTCGGTCTATTTTTTACTATTTATTTAAAGTTCCCACAAATTCGTTATTTCAAACATGCGTGTAAAGTAGTTACAGGTAAATTTGATAAAAAAGGCACCGAGGGTGACACAACTCATTTTCAGGCACTGGCTACTGCGCTCTCTGGTACGGTAGGTACAGGTAACATTGGTGGGGTAGCCTTGGCTATTTCTATTGGTGGCCCCGCGGCATTATTTTGGATGTGGATGACGGCATTTTTTGGTATGACCACCAAATTTGTAGAAGTTACGCTTTCGCATAAATACCGCGAAAAAACCCAAGATGGCACCATGGCGGGTGGCCCTATGTATTACATGGATAAACGCCTAAACATGAAGTGGCTTGCTATTTTGTTTGCTGTTGCCACTGTAATTAGCTCTTTTGGTACGGGCAGTTTGCCACAAATTAACAACATAGCGCAGGGTATGGAAGCCACATTTGGTTTTGCACCTATGGCAACCGGTGCTGTGTTATCTATTTTACTTGCGTTGGTTATTTTAGGTGGTATTCGTCGTATTGCTGCTATTACATCACGAGTTGTGCCCATTATGGCCGTGATTTATATCATAGGTGCGTTAGGTGTTATTTTTTATAACATTGAAAACATCGGCCCTTCGTTTGCGTCAATATTTGTTGATGCATTTACAGGCTCTGCTGCAGCCGGTGGCTTTTTAGGTGCCTCTTTTGCGTATGCATTTAACAGAGGTGTAAACCGTGGCTTGTTCTCAAATGAGGCCGGTCAAGGTTCTGCACCCATTGCCCACGCATCGGCAAAAGCGGATGAACCCGTGTCTGAAGGCATGGTGTCAATTTTAGAGCCGTTTATCGATACCATTATTATTTGTACATTAACAGGCTTAGTTATTTTATCGTCGGGTGTGTGGAATGAAAAATTCGAAACACATTTTGAACGATCGTCAATGAGCATTATTAAAGGTGACTATTCAGAAACCAACGAAGCGCAGCGCCAAGAGCTATACAATTACCTAAACGGTAATGATAGCAAGGTAGAGCTATTCAACGGCAACATTGATGTAGTTAATGGCGAGCCAACAAGTAATGGCTTTACCGTATTACATTCACGCTCAATTGGTGAAGACATACGTTTTGGTATTACCGACAAACATAAGTACACAGGTATTGTTGAAGTTAAAAACGGCATGCCAACCGACGACAGCATTAGTTTAATAGGTAAATCGTTAGTGCACTCAGCAGAGCTGACAACCAAAGCGTTTACCCGAGGCTTTTTTGGCGATAGCGGCCAATACATAGTATCGATAGGCTTATTGTTATTCGCGTTTTCTACTGCCATTGCGTGGTCGTACTACGGTGACCGTGCCATGATTTACTTACTTGGTAATCGCTCAGTTATGCCGTATCGCGTATTTTATGTTGCTGCGTTCTTTTGGGCTTCGTTTGCCGATACCACTTTAGTATGGAAATTAGCAGCCGTTGCAATTGTCGTTATGACCTTGCCTAACTTATTTGGCATTATGTTATTGCGCAAAGAAATGAAACAATCCGTAGATGACTACTGGGTTAAATTCAAAAAAGACAACGAGCAATAAAACAAGTACAATAAAAGGCGCCGCAAGGCGCTTTTTTTATGCGTAGTATGGAGAGTAGTATGGCGATTATTCATTGCCCCAAATGTGCAAAATCAATTTCAGATAAACATCAGCAGTGTCCGCATTGCAATAGTAACATTGGCGCGCTTAACTCTGAGCAGGTACAACAGCTTCAGCGCGAACAGCGAATTAAAAAACAGCAAATGTTTATGAACCATTCTTTCTTGGCGCTCATACTATTTTTAGGTGGCTTTTTTTGCTTATACTTTTTACAACCCGCAAAAGAAACCCTGCAATGGTACGCGTATACAGTAGCGATTGGTGTTGGCTGTATTTGGTACTTAGTAAACCGCGTTATTTTAGTGACTCTAAAAAAGAAAAGATGACATGAATATTGACAACCTTGTACAAAATATAACCCCAGAATTATTTGAGCGTTTACAGTACGGTGCTTCAACCGGTAAATGGCCCGATGGCACGCCGCTCTCTGATGAGCAAAAGCAACAAACGGTGCAACTTGTTATGCTTTACCAAGCTAAAATAGCGCAATCGAACGAGCAATTTACCATTGGCGCTAATGGCGAAATGATCCAAAAGACAAAAGCACAACTACAAAAAGAATTTAAATCAGAAAACGAAATAGCTAGGTTTAGTGAACATGATCTTTAAACACCTTTTTACACCTAAGTGGAAACACCCAAAGCAGCAAGTTCGTCTAGACGCAATTGAAAAACTTGATGTAGAGCGCGACGCATCAATTTTAAGCACATTAGCGCTGGAAGATAACTCAGCCGAAATACGCCGCAAAGCATTACAAAAAGTAAATAACTTACCACTGTGGTGGAAAGCCTATAAACAAGATCACGCGCTAAAAGATGTAGCCGAAATACAAATTTCAAACGCAGTGTTAAACAACGAAAGCGCACTGAGCACGCAAATTAAAAGTGAGTATATAGACCGTTTTGCACCGGTTAAAACACTGGAAAAGCTCGCCTTTGCAGAGAAAGAACTGCAAGTACGCGTTAAACTTTTAAAGCGCTTAGCAAATCCTAAATTAATTGAAAAAGCGTTTAAAGAGGGCAGCGAAGAGCTTCAAAGCCAACTTGTAGAGCTCGTTATAACGCATCAACTTATTAAACCATTAGTAAAGCATGCTAAAGGCGATGCTAAGCAGCAGCTTGAGCAACACATTGAAAATGAACGCTTAGCGATTGAAATGCCCGCTCAGGTAGAGAGCGCAACACGCGTTATTTTAGCTAAGCTAAACGCCCTGCGAGATAAAAACGATTACGCCATAGTAAACCCACAAGCCGGCGAATTAATGGCGCAGTGGCAAGCACTTGAGCTTAAATGGTTAAGCGAAGAGCACGTTAAAGAGCTAGATAAAAAATACATCAGCATTACTGATAAACTCGATGCGCATATTGCTACGTTAAAAGCTCAGCACGAGCAACAACAGCAGCGTTTAGCCGAGCAGCAACGTCAATTATTAGCCCTGGCAACACTTGAGGCATTGAGCGAAGAAATAGAAAACGCGTTGCAATTAGGCTTAGAAACCCCAGAGCAAATTCAGCAAGATTGGTTAGAGGCCAAAGTAGCGCAAGCTAAGCAAACGTTAACCGATGCCCAACACGGCGATAACGCACAAACTAAGCAAGTTATTACAAAGCTTGAAAAACTATTCAATCAGGTGGCTAAACTACCAGAGCTTAGTAGCGCAATTGCACAGTATAAAATTGCTTTTGAACAGCTTAAAGAAATTGAGCCTGCGCAGCAGTTAGCTGATTACGATGATGTTTTAACTCGTTTTAATAACGCATTTAAACAAACTCGTAGCCATTTAAATGTGGTTGATGGGGCATTGCAGCAAAACTTTAAATCGCAATTAAATACGCATAAAAAGCAGTTTTTAGCGCAAATGAGTGAGCTGACAAAACCGCTTGAAAAAAACCAAAGCACAGCCAAACGTAAAGCACGCGATGTAAAACGCCTTATTGAGCAAGGCCGCTTTAATGTTGCTTTTGGTGTATTTAAAGGCTTTGAAGAGTTGTTTGATAAGTTAACACCGCAATTTCAGCAGCCACTAGTAAACTTAAAAGCCGATTTAGAAGCACAACTTGCAGAAGCAAAAGATTGGCAAAAATACGCAGCCGCGCCAAAACGCGAAGCCTTACTTGAAGAAGTGGCAGGTTTAGTCGACCAACCGTGTGACGACCCACAACAGCGTGCAGAGCAAGTTAAAGCCTTTCGTAAGCGTTGGAACGAGCTTGGCCGTTTAGATACAGAGCAAGAAAAGCAACAAGGTGAGCAGTTTGATAGCAACATAGAGCTGTTGTTTGCACCGTGTCGTAGTTACTTTGCCGAGCAAGAAGTGGCGCGCGAAGCTGCAAAAGCCCAGCGTGAAGTACTGATAAACGATATGCAAGCACTAAGCGAGCAAGACACCGCTATTGAAAGCTTTGATTGGAAGCAGTTTGAAAGCCAATACAACCGTTTAAATAAAGCGTGGCGTAGCGTGGGTAAAGTTGACCCTAAAACATACCGCGTATTAAACGAAAGCTTTAAAACACAGCAGCAGAGCGTACTTGCTATATTAAACGCGTACCATAAAGGCAATGCAGCACAAAAAAATGCCTTAGTGGAGCGCGCCTCAGCGCTTTCGCAAAGTGAAGATTTAGCTGCAGCATGCCAAGAGTTAAAGCAATTACAACAGCAATGGCAAAGTATAGGTTTTGCAGGTTTAAAAGCCGAAAATGCGCTGTGGCAAAAGTTTCGCCAGTATAACGATGAAACCTTTAGCAAACGTAGCAGTGAGTTTGAGCAGCAAAAGCTGGCTCAAAACGAAACAGATAAACAAGCTGCAATAGAACTGGCTGAGCTAGAAAGTGCCCTTGAGCAAGTTAATCAAAAAGCCCAATTGCATGACCTAGAAACCAAAGTAAAAGGCTACGCACAATATAAATCGCTTGCGTCAAAAGTGGCAGCATTATTAAGTGCTATTGACGAAAAGCTAGCTTTACTTACAAGCCAAGCGCAGCATGCGCAATTTGAAGCGCTGATCACTGCACTTGAAAACAACGATGTAGTGCCGAGCCAATTTCAAGCTCCGTTAGCGACGTCGCTTAGTAGTGAACAACTTATTACAAGAATGGAAATTCTTGCCAATGTAAGCTCGCAAAATGCAGCGCTTAGAATGGCAGAGCAAGTCGCCATGCTTGATGATAAACACCGTGGTGAGCATGCTGATTTAAACTATTATTTAAAGCAGCTATTAGCGCTCAGTAAGGGTTCAGTTGAGCCTGACACACTAGCTAAAATTAAAACTATTTTTACAGCATAATATGTAATTAACTTGTATTAAATACAGGTATTGCATAATAAAAGCCGCTGTTTAAGCGGCTTTTTTATAATTACAACGAGGATAAAGGTTAGCATGAGAATTTTATTACTGTTTTTAACCACACTATTTTTAAGCGCATGTAATTCTACACAAGGCGTGTCTGTTTACTCATTTACCAGCTCAGAAGTAGAAAGTGTGCTAGGTAAACAGTTGCCTAAGTTAAGCGAAAAGGTGAGCTTAATGGGGCTGCCAGTGCAGTTTGATGTAAACGATTTAAGTGTAAATATTGGTCCAGATAACCGTGATGTAGTAGTACTTGGTGCAGACTCAAGTGCAGAAATAAATGCATTTGCACTAAAATACCCAGTACGCTTAAAGCTGCAAATTGAAGGTAGCCCGTTTTACGACAGTGAAAAAAAAGCCGTGTTTTTACGCAATGTTAAACTACTAGATTCGAGTGTGGATGCAGGTGGCTTTAAAGGTAATTTAGCGGCGCTTGATAATGAAGCGATGGAAGTAATTAATGCTTTTTTAGCCCTCAACCCTGTTTATACGTTAAATATGGATGACCCTAAAATGATGCTGCTAAGCAAATTACCCCTTGATATGAAAGTGGTTGAAGGGGCAATTAAATTAGTACCGCGCCTTTAATGTACAGCACACTGCTTGCGATAGTTTTATTACCAAAACGTTTGGTTAATTAGATCGAGCCCAGTAAAATATACGTATTAATTAGCCTGTTTCTCAGGCTAATTAGGTTTTTACAATGGCAGCTTCGCGCAGCATACCTACCTCAAGACTCTCTCGATTTGCAAAGCTTGGCTCCTTAGCCGGTGGTGTTGCAACCAACATGCTTATAGATGGCACTAAAAGTGCGCTCTCGGGTAATGGTTGGAATAATAAAGCTTTACTCTTACAACCTAAAAACATAGAAAAACTAGCTGTTCAGCTAGCACACCTTCGTGGTGCTGCCATGAAACTAGGGCAATTACTGTCTATGGATGCTGGCGAGCTATTAAGTCCTGAACTTACTCAATTACTCGCATTGCTTCGCGCTGATGCAAACCCAATGCCGCACAATCAATTAGTTAAGGTACTTAAAAGTGAATGGGGTGAAAACTGGCTTAATCGTTTTTCGCATATTGAACTTAGGCCATTTGCAGCGGCGTCTATTGGCCAAGTGCACTTAGCTTATCAAGAAAATGGTGAAAAGCTGGCGGTAAAAATTCAATACCCAGGTATAGCGCAAAGTGTACATAGCGATGTAGACAATGTTATTGCACTATTAAACATTGCGCGGTTAATCCCTAAAGAGCTTGATATACAGCCACTAATAAATGAGGCTAAAGCGCAGCTACTTGCCGAGGCTGATTATGAACGCGAGGCACATTACCTTAACAGATACGGTGAGTTGCTAAGCCAGCACGTTAATTTTAAAGTGCCTAAAGTATATGGCGTTCACAACACTAAACGCATTTTGGCAATGGAGTATGTGCAAGCAACGCCTATAGAAGCGCTTAGTAATTTACCTCAAGGTGAGCAAAATAACATTGCAGCTAGGCTCATAGATTTATTTTTTAAAGAAATGTTTGAGTTAAAGCTAATTCAAACCGATCCTAACTTTGCTAATTTTCATTATCAGACCCAGAGTAAGCAAATTGTGTTATTTGACTTTGGGGCAACCCGAGAGATCTCGAATAAGTTGAGCAAGGCTTACCTGTCACTATTTATTGCTGGCACTGAAAACAATAGGGCGGGCGTGTTAAGCGCAGCACTAGAAATAGGTTATTTTAAAGATACCCTACTAGATTCTTACAAAAGCCATGTTATTGATTTGTTTTTAATGGCGTGTGAGCCGCTAAGAACCGCTGGCGAGTTTGATTTTAAAAACAGTCCCTTAGCAACGAATATTAAAAATGCAGGGCTAGAGCTGAGCGCACAGTCGCAGCAATGGCATACACCGCCCGTTGATGCGTTGTTTATTCATCGTAAGCTAGCTGGGCTTTATTTAATTGCGGCAAAGTTAAATGCAAAAATAGATATTAACGCTTTATTTAAGCCTTATATTAAAGGCCACTTTATTTAACTGTTTAGCGCGTCACTTTATGGCATAATAATCGTGATATTTCGCGAGGATGATGCAATGATAAAACAATTTTTAAATGACCCCAAACTTTTACTTAATGCGGTAGGAGAGGGCATTTACGGCTTTGATTTATCGGGCAATGCGGTGTTTGTTAACCCAGCCGCTGAACGTATGACTGGCTGGAAAGCCCAAGAATTGTTAGGCAAAAAAATACATCAGTATCATCATCACAGCCACGCCGACGGCTCTCCTTATCCAGCCGATGAATGCCAAATATATTGCACCATGTTTGATGGCAAACGCCGCGAGGTTAAAAACGAAGTATTCTGGCGTAAAGACGGCACCTCGTTTGCAGTAGAATACACATCAACCCCCGTTTACAGGCAAGGTGAGTTAATTGGTGCGGTCGCGGTATTTCGCGATATATCGGCGCAGCAGCAAACTCAAAACGAGCTTAAGCAAGCGCTTGAGCAAGTTAAGCATTTAAGTGAGCAGCTGCAAGATGAAAATAACTACCTAATTGCAGAGCTTAACGAAGACTGGCAAGACTCAGGTTTAGTTGGCCAAAGCCATGTTTTTCAAGCTATGTTGGCGCAAATTAAACTCGTTAGCGAAACCGACAGCACAGTATTAATTTTAGGTGAAAATGGAACGGGCAAAGAGCTGGTGGCGCGTAACTTACACCGGTTAAGTAAACGCAGTAATCAAGCTTTTATAAAAGTGAACTGCGCAGCGTTTACGCCAAGCTTGTTAGAGTCTGAATTATTTGGTCACGAGCGCGGTGCGTTTACCGGTGCAAACGAGCGACGTAAAGGTCGCTTTGAGCTGGCCGACAAAGGCACACTGTTTTTAGACGAAGTTGCTGAGCTGCCATTAGAAGCGCAAAGTAAATTGCTAAGGGTATTACAAGAGCAAGAGTTTGAACGGGTTGGCGGTAGTACTACGCTTAAGGTAAATATTAGAGTATTGGCGGCAACCAATCGCGACTTATGGCAAATGGTGCAAAAAGGCACCTTTCGAATTGATTTATATTACCGCCTTAATGTGTTTCCTATTAAAGTGCCAGCGCTTAAAGAGCGCAAAGAAGACATTCCTTATTTATGCACCAATTTAATTACTCAACTTAATAAACGCTTAGCAAAGCAAATAAAAGGGGTGAGTAAAAAAGCGATTAGCCAACTACAAGCTTATGATTGGCCTGGTAATATTCGCGAGTTACAAAACGTACTAGAGCGCGAAGCTATTTTAACTAAACATACTGTCCTTAAACTGAGTCAGCCATTGCATGGCGATGCAAGCACAGCTGTAAATACATCACTTACGCTTGCAGAGGCGCAAAAACAGCACATTATTGCGGTGCTTGAATTATCACAGTGGCAAATATCTGGCGATAAAGGCGCGGCTTGCAAATTAGGCCTGCCCGAGAGCACTTTGCGCTCAAAAATGCGCAAACTAGGAATAAGCAAAAATACGTGATATATCGCGCTATTCGTTAAATATCGCGAATAAATTTTATTGATGATTTATAAATGTATTTAATATCAATTGGTTAGTTAAACTTTCAGCTTGGTCTGAAAGTTGCAAATGTAGCATTAATACCGTCACTATTAAGTAGCTACTATGAAGTTTGATATTAAAGAAGAAGATATGATCATCAAGCCCTATAACACACCAGGGCCTATTTATATTCGTGAGCAAAAAGGCTTTTACCAACAAATACGCCGTAACCTTGGTTGGTTACTTATGCTTATGTTTATTGCCATTCCTTGGATTCAATACAAAGGTGAGCAAGCCGTACTGCTTGATGTAGCCACGCAAAAGTTTACTATTTTTGGCTTAACCTTGCTTCCGCAAGACTTTATGATTTTAGCGCTGCTATTTATGGTAGGCGCGTTTGCTTTGTTTTTTGTCACGAATTGGCTTGGCCGCGTGTGGTGTGGTTATACCTGCCCCCAAACAATCTGGATGTTAATGTTTAGTTGGGTTGAGCAACGTATAGAAGGTACTCGTAATCAGCGTATAAAGTTAGATAAATCGCCATGGAGTGCATTAAAGTGGCGTAAAAAAATAACAAAACATGCTGCGTGGCTTGTTATATCGCTGCTTACTGCAACGTCGTTTATGGCGTATTTTATACCCGCTAAAAGTTTATACCTTGAAATGTTTACCTTACAGTGGTCGGGCATTACCAGCTTTTGGGTGTTTTTATTTGCATTTTGTACTTATGGAAATGCCGGCTTTTTACGCGAAAAAATGTGTAACGTGGCGTGTCCGTATTCTCGCTTTCAATCGGTGATGTTTGATAAAGATACATTGGTAGTGAGCTACGATGCAAAGCGCGGTGAAAACAGAGGCCCTCGCAAACGCAAAGCTGATCCTAAAGCCCTTAATTTAGGCGACTGCGTTGATTGTAATTTATGTGTAGAGGTATGCCCCGCGGGCATAGATATTCGTAACGGTTTGCAATACGAGTGTATAAATTGTGGCTTATGTATTGATGCCTGTGACGACACTATGGATAAATTTGGCTATCAAAAAGGGTTAATTAAATATGCCAGCGAAAAACAGCTAGAAGGTAAAAAAACCAATCCATTTAGGCTTAAATTAGTGGGGTATGGTGTATTAACAGGGGTATTACTTATTTCTATGGTTGCGTGGGTATTACAACGTACGCCGATAGAGGCATCGGTACTGCGCGACAGAAACGCATTATACCGTGTAAATTATGAAGGCTTGGTAGAAAACCCATACACACTCACTATTATCAATAAAACCCAGCAGCCATTGCACTACGGCGTAGCCATTGAAGGCCTACCTGTGGCCACACTTAGTGCGCCAAGCTCTATTTTGGTATTGCCAGGAGTGATGAAAAAAATTCCGGTTACAGTCACCGCCGATGGCTACGACCTAGCAACAAAAGTGACCCCAGTTAGCTTTGTGATTACCGCCGTAGAAAACCCTGATATAGCGATTACTAAAACAAGCCAGTTTTATAAAAACTAGCAATGGCTTGGGCTAAAATTAGCTCACGCCATTATTTAATTGCGATGAAATAAAACGTTTTGCAGCATCTAGGTTATCAAATAAACATTGGTTAAAATCTACATCGCGTTTAGCGTTTTGCATTATTCGCTGCATTTGGCTTATAGCAATAGGGGAGGTGAGGACAAATGCACTTATCAAGCAGTTAGTGTGCTGCATATGTGTGCTTATGGCGACCATTTCTTGCTCTGCATCGGGCGTAGCGGCAAGTACACACGATGAGTCGCTTATGTAACCCCATTGCTTACCTTCAAATTCGGCCACTGTATCAAAAAGGGCAGTTTTAAAGTTGGCCAATAGCTCTAGGTCTAAATTTCCGCTAAATTGGGCAATAATTATATTGCCCTCAACGGATAAAGTTACCTCGGCATGCTTATTTTTATACTTCATCGTAGGTTCCTAATTTAAATTAGTTTATAACTTATACCAATTTGCTTAATTAAGTTAGCTATCTTGAGGCTAGAAAAACGTGTTGATAGCTTGTCAAAAAATCCGCTATTTAGTTGTTCTTGGCAATTGCTCCTGCATTGCTCTACCTTCTGCATCCATGCAGTTGTAAATGAAAGTTTTTTAACGTAGGTAGCGACACGTTTAGCCCCGAAAAATGATTAAGTATTATTGCACATGGGTATTTAAAGCCCCTAAAGTGACTTTAAATAATCTAACGCGCCGGTAATAACAGCAACTTGCGCTTGAGTACACTGCTCATCTGAGGCACTTGGGCTATCTGGGTATACTTCGGTTGTCGTTACATAAGGGGCATTGGTAAAGCCCATGCATAACCCCAATTCGCGTGCGGCGTAATTTATAACGCCAAATTGCTCCTGCGGTACACCAATTAATTGATTGTTTTCGTCACTGGGGGCAATGTGCGTTACCTTCTCAACACTATTTAAAATGGCTTTTTGAAAATCAGGTGCTGGTTTTTTGCTATCAGCCACTAAATAAAAACCATCTGGTATGTTCCAGTTGGTGTTAATTTTACCATCGCGCGCCGCCAAAGCGGGTCTAAATTCACTGTTGTCTGTGTCTGTGGTTTCGTGCAGATCAATATGCGCAACTAACTCAGTGTTTAGCGATGCTACATATTTCATAATAGCTGCAGATTCTTGGGCAGGGCTGTTATCGTAAAAAGAGCGATTTGGATCAATAGCTTCTGGGTTCCAGCGGTTTATGGTTTCAAAACCCCACGGGCTAATACAAGGCGCAATAATAAAGTTAAAACGCGTTGTATAAGGTGCAACAGCGGTTTGAGCAAATGCCAGCGCACCCATAACGCCACTTGTTTCGTAGCCGTGCACACCCCCAGTAATTAACACGGTAGGGCGATCACTTTGCCAATTTTTACTTTTAAATAAATAAAGTGCAAAGCTAAGCGGCGAATAATTTAGCTCGCCGTACTGCTCAACATCTAAAAACTCATTAGGCTGGGTAATTTTACTTACTACGAGCTGGTTATAATCGCGCTTTTTTTGTTGAAGTTGTAACCATGCTGCTTTATCACTGTCGTTCCATGGTTTATTAGGGGTACCAATTGGGTATAAAGTGTCGCTCATTGTGTGCCTTTAACTTGTCGCTTTATAAAGGCGTTAGCTTATCGCTGCAATTAACAGCCTGCAACTAGAAATGCTCGGTTACACCTGCCGTGTTTTCGTACAAGGTGGCGTTTTCACGTTTATGTTTTTCAAATAAATACTCACGTAATGCCTCTTTACCACTTTTGATACTGACAATTTTTGCGGCATAGCCTAAATTAGTTTTACGGACTAAATCTATAAGCAGAGTGACTTTTTTCTTATTGGGTAGTTTAAACGTAATATGTTGCGCGTGGGTAAGGCTATAGCGATGATCGCGCGGCTTTAATAGCACGCCACTGCTTGAGAGCGAAAGCACATAAAAGCGCTCGCTTTGTAAATGTAGGTCTGAATAACGCCAGCTTCTGTCTACACCTTCAGTATCAATTACCTCAGGCGCACTCAGTACGGGGTTTAAGTAGCCGTCATCGTTGAGCTTAAACTCAAGCGGAAACCACAACTGATAATGGCCCACCTCAGCTAACATGGTTAATTTAGCGTGAGACAACAAACCTTTTAGTGTATCTGGCAAAGCCGTTTTTAAGCTAAGCTGCGAGTTATCGTTTGTATTGTCCTTGTTACTGCCTACAACAGACGAAATAAAACTTAACTCTTCCTTAGTTAAATCCATATTATTTCTCGTTTAATAAAAGCTTCACATTAAACCAATAGTGCAATTTGTTCAATATTCAAACGTAAAGTTTAAGCAAATTTAAACACCTGTTTAGAGTAAATACTTAAGAAGAGTTGATTGTTTTAGGAGGTGTTTAGCGCAGTTTAAACACCCAATGCACACAGCCTATGGGCTCTTTATAAGGCCTGCTTGTACTTGCTTTGGTTAACCAGGCTGCCACTTTTAAGGCGCGGCGCGCCTTGGCGTTTAAACTGTGATAAAATTTATTTTTAATTTTAGTTTATTCAAGGTTTTATGGCGCAGTTTATTGCCACTCCAAGCTGGTTAGGACGTTTTTTTACGCGTATTAACACCGTTACTATTAAGCAAAGTTCACTCGTTATACATTTTAAAAATAATACTTCGCGCGCCTATTTAATTAGCGACTTTACTAATTTTACACAATTTAAAAAAGGCCTGTTTAGCGGGAAAATAACCCTCAATCATAGTACAAAAACGGTAATTAGCTTTTTAAATAAACAGCAGGCTCAAACGCTTAGTGAGCAGCTAAACAGTGTTTTTGCCAATCAACTAGAAGAAAAAGTGAATGCAGCAAAAACGCTTGTAAAACGTTATGCAACAAACGAGTATCTTCGCGACTCAAACGTGCCGTTATTAAAATCGGCGGTGTTTTCACTGGCACAGCAGTACGGCGCTTTACCTGCACTATGGCAGCAGCATTTATCGGCCATTAATATTAAGTTTTTAACTATTTTAAGTAGCTCACCAACAGTAGCGCATGCCACAGAGCAGCTACGTAAAAGTTATGAGCAAAAAACACTAACGGCAAGAGCCGACTTTTATAATGTGGTTGAATCAAACCCGCTCACACATGAGCAACGCCTTGCTGTTATACGCAATAATGACATAAATTTAGTGCTAGCGGCCGCAGGCACTGGCAAAACCTCAGTAATGGTTGCAAAGGCACTGGATTTAATTGCCCATGGTGGTGTAAAGCCCGAGCAAATATTGATACTTGCTTATAATAAAAATGCGGCAAACGAATTAAATCAACGCTTTGATTTAAGGGCGCAACAAGCAAACTTAAACGTTACGCCGCCTACTATTTTAACCTTTCATGCGCTGGGGCTTAAGTTACTGCAAAGCGCTAATAAAACACGTAGCTTATCGCCTTTTGCAAACGATGCTATGGCGCTTAATAAATGGTTTACACAGTGGCTTAGTAATACCCTAAAAACAGACTCACGTTTTTGTAAAACTTTTGTTGAGACCCTGTATGAACCTACTGATAGCCTCAATACCGAAACTAAAACCGCAACTAAAACCGCCTTAAAAGCACAAACCTATCAAACCCTATCGGGGCTAAAAGTAAGCAGTTATCAGCACTTATTAATTGCCAACTGGCTTTACATGTATGGTATTGAACACACTTACCAAAATGATGACACCGCTGATTTTTACTTGCCACAGCACCAGGTTTACTTGGCGCATTTTGTGACAGATAGGCAAGGTAATTCAGTGCAGCACGCGGCTAACTTGCACAATAGCGAGCATATTAAATATGTACGCGCGCACCATAAAAAACATGGCCATGCGTTGGTGCAAACATTTCATTATAACTGGCAAGAAGGTCAGCTTGAGCAGCGTTTAAAAGCACAACTACAAAAACATAAAGTGAACATTAACCCCGTAGATAACCACGCAGTGTACGAGCGTTTATCTGCAACAGGGCTGTTAAAGCAAAATATAAATAAATACTTAAACTGCCTAAGTGCAATACGGGGTGAGCAACTATCTAACACTCAAATAGCAGCGCGAATAGCTAAAAGTGGCATTATAAATCATAAAAGTTATGCAACATTATTGGTGGCAATGCAGCGTGCATACAACGAAAAATTAAAAGAGCAAGATGCTATTGATTTTGACGACATGATTGCAAGCGCAGCTCAGGCGGTTAAATCGGGGGAGGTAAGTGTACCTTGGCGACATATTTTAGTTGATGAATTTCAAGACATTTCATGCGCACGCATGGCGTTTTTAAATACGTTAATAAAAAGTGGTCCACAACCTTGTTTTACTGCGGTTGGCGATGATTGGCAGGCTATTTATCGGTTCTCAGGCGGTAATTTGGCGCTCACCACGCAGTTTAACGATTTAATAGGCAGTCACTCACTCACGTTATTGCAAAAAACGTTTAGATATAACAACAGTATTAGTGAGGTAGCGGGGCGCTTTGTAATGCAAAACCCTGAACAATATAAAAAGCACATCACCACACATACGCAAGTAAGCACCCCTCAAGTTGTGTTACTTGACGATTTACACCAAGGTAAAAAGTCAGTAGCACTAAAAGTGCAGCAAACTATAGCCACAATTAATAAAAATAATAACACAGCCAGTATTGCCGTTTTGAGCCGTTATCGGTTTATGCTTAATGAGGTAGAGCAGCACTTAGCAGGTAACAACTTTGCTAACCCACTGCATTTTTGGACACTGCATGGCTCAAAAGGACTCGAGGCTGATTACTGTATTATTATAGGTTTTGAGCAAGGCAAGTTAGGTTTTCCAAGCAATAATCCGGGCAATTTACTTGTTGAGGCATTATTGCCCGCACAAGATACCTTTAATCATTCAGAGGAGCGACGTTTATTGTACGTAGGGATCACGCGCGCTAAGCATAAAAGCTATTTAATTGCTCCGCCATCTGCGTGTTCTGAGTTTATTAGCGAGCTAATAAACGATAATTACCCTATTGATATAGCCTCTAATTTGTTTGTAAAACAGAGTAAACAGCAAAATAAGTAAGGTTAATGATTAAATGTAAGAGTAATAACTGAGTAAAGCGCACATCGCGCTTTTGTAACTAGCAGCCAAACTAGCTTTATACACTAATGCCATGTGTCGCAATCAATGAGACCCACATTTACTATTTAGCCTGCCATTACATGCTGTTAAACTTAACGCCTATTTAGATCATTTTGAGAGCGTTATGCGTACCCGTGCTTTTTTTACTAAGCGAGTGAGCTTTATATTCGTTTTATTTACTTTATTTTCATTTAAAGGGGCTGCCCAGCAGCAAGAGCAAACCCTTATTTTAGCCGGTAGTACAATTAATAGTTGCAGTGCTAATGCGGCGCAAAGTTGCAATACGCAAAATAACTCAAAGTCACAAAGTGTATTTAAAGTAACCAATGCTAACCTTGAGCAAATAAAATTAAATTGGCCTACTAACAATTCAAATAACCAAGCAAATGTTTTAAATACCTTACGTGCCCTTAGTAGCAAAAATGCAAACGCAGTCTCTAAAAGTGAGCTGCTTTGGCAATGGCGCGATATAAACAACGAGCAACTCAATAGCCTAACAAAGCAAGAGTTTAACTTTGTGTTTGATATGCTCGAACAACCTCATGCAAACAGCACCCCAAAAGCTGAGCCACCAAGCAACGGCATATTGCAATTTATAGCGGGGAGCTTAAAGGTTGCTAACCCAACACCCACCGTATTAATTATTAGCGCAGCCCAGCGCGACCCATACGTAAAGGTAGAGGCGCTTAAAACGCTTTTACCAAAAGGTGTAACCAGCCAATGGTTGCCGCTTACACCTGCACTTGCTAAAGCAATTACTAACAATACCTGTAGTGATTTACCGGCGCTGCGTCACTCACAAATGAACCTGTATAATCGCAGCAATGTATACCCCGAGCTCATAAAGGCTGAGCAAACACTTTGTAATAATGGGGTTGAGGCGTTAGTTAATTTAATAAACACCAGTACCGGTGTTTTATTTAGCGACGGCACGGCTAAAAATGCTTTAAAAGCACTGTATGATGAAAATAATACTGCCTACCCCTGGACGAACGCGCTTAAAACTCGCCCAGTTATTGTAGGGCTAGGTGCAGGAAGCAAAATACAAAGTGAAAACGTCTATCTCTCACAGCACCAAAGCGAAGCGGTATTAAAAGCAAAGCTTGCTCCACAGCCTAATGCACTTAACGGGTTAAACACGTTTACCTATGGCCCACTGAGCACCCGCTTTAGTGAGCAAAATCAAACGTTAAACCTAGCGGGTACATTAAATACCGCAAAGCAAAAAAACGGTGATATTAAGCACGGTTTTGGTATTGATGAAAACACAGCCCTTGTTGTTATTAAATCCAACAAAGGAAGTTTAATGACCGTAATAGGGCAAAGTGGGGTTGCGCATTTAAGTACGCAGCAAAAAGCAAACAGCTATAACTACTCGTACTGGCCTGCAAGCAGTGTAATAGATATTACTAATGCCGGGTTTGAACTTAGCGAGCGCACCATTAGGCAAGCATTAGCGCCTATTAAAATACCACCTTTACCGGTGCAGCGTTTTGCCAATATTTTAACCGATTCAAAACTACGCTCGCTTACGCAAGCAATGTGCCTAAGCCAAGAGCAAAGTGCGGTAGGGCAACAAGATGACCTTTTAATAAATTTAACTGCCACAAAAAATACGCATTATCACCGCGTTAATACCCAGCCGTATGGTTGCGCATTAAGTAATTTGTCACTGAATGTAGAGCGCTTTTAACCTTAAGTGCTAGTACTAAATATACTTAATAACCTGATACAAAGGTTTATGTTTATTTTAATGGGCTTTAAAATAGCGCCCAAGAAATTTATACCTATTCGCTTAATTTAGTGGTTACGTTATACGAATAGGCATTAACCAAGCAGATTTTACAAAGAGCAATTTATGAATAACGAGCACGACATAATCGGCAACCTAGCAGAGCTAGAGAACTTTTTAGTAATGGTAGAAAACGGCGGCTTAGGCTTAAAAGGTGTATCGGGTGTAGGTATGGCTACAAGCAATAAAGACGGCAGCCATTTTGTTGCAGTATTTGACGACAAACAACAGTTATTACTGGCGCGTGGCATAACAGCCGAGGTATTTGAAAATGGCAAAGATATGGTGCGTAATGGTATAGGGCGTACACACTAATAAAAACTAAAAAGCGCCGTATGGCGCTTTTAGCTGCTTAAAACTAACTCTAAAATATTTAAAGCCTGTCGACTTGTTTTGAACTAATACTGGTCACAATATTATTTTCAAAACGGATCAATACAATATACATCCCACCAATTGAGCCTTTTAGTTTATAAGTAAACTCTTCTGTTTTAACTAATTTGTCGCCATTACCAATATCAACAGCTTCATTAAGCACATCTTTATAAAGTGGTGCGCCCACTACAGCTACAATGTCAGATTTAGTTTTACCCACACTTAATAGATTTCCGTTTTTAAGTCGAAAACTACCCTGAGCAAACGCAAAGCTTGAAATAAAAAGAGATAAAAGCAGAGGAAACACAATACGTTTTTTCATAAGTCATCCTTAAACACATAGTATTTAATGCTAGGTATACAAGGTAATACAGAAAAATGACAGCGAAAAAGAAATAAAGAGGAGGTTAAATGGTCGGTATGGCAGGATTTGAACCTGCGACCCCTGACACCCCATGACAGCCAAGGTGGTTGTTTTATAAAGCCTAAAAATCATAAGTTGTTGTATTTGATTGTTTTAAATTTTCATAAGGTTTCAGCAAATTTCTAAAAATTAAGCTATACTGGCTACACATTGGCTACACGCTCGGTTTTAAAATGGCAGACTTAACTTCAATTACTCAGGCTAAATTGTCAGCATTTAAAAAAGCTGCTTCACCACGACAGCAGTTAGGATGCGATAAAATAGCAGGTTTCTTTTATCTTAAACTTTCCAGTGGTGGCGCTTGGCGTTTGCGCTATACCGATTTACTCGGCAAACGCAGAACAGCCACAATTGCAGACGCAAACATAAAACCAAACCAAGCAGCACAAGAAGCTATTTCTTGGAAAGCTAAGCTTAGGGATGGAATTGATCCGCTCTCGCATAAAGAAGAACTAGCACAGAAGCAACGTGAAGAAGAACAATTAAAAGCGGCAAATGTTTACTTAACTGTAGGGGCTTTTTTTGATGCTATCTATTCACCCCATAAATTAGATAACTACAGGTATGGTGCTGGCACTTTAAAAGTGATTAAGCATAACTTTGAGCACTTGTTTAACCGCGATATGGATAAGTTAAATAGTGCTGATATTTTACAGTGGTACAACAAGCGCAGAGCTAAAGGCATAAAGCGTTCTACATTAGTCAGAGATTTTGGCGCATTTAAAGCGATGCTTAATTATGCTGCTCAACCATTAAAGGGCGTAAGTGAGCCTATTCTAAAAGTGAACCCACTTAAAAGCCTTACCCTGCCAGCACTCACTATTAAAGAGCAAGACGAACTAGAAGCCCATAACGAAAAGTTAAGCCACCAGCGCGATATATTCAGCTATGAAGTTAAACAGCAAATACATAAAGGTTTAGCGCTCTATGCTGATAAATTGAAAGAGCAAAGGCGTTCAAGCATAGCCCACGGCAAAAGGCATTTAGTAAACTTAGATAGCTTAACTTACCCGCACTGGTTTATTCCTTTTTGTCATATAGCCCGTTTAACAGGGATGCGCCCAGCAGACATTTATAATTTGAAATGGGAAAACTTACTGTTTAACCAATTTAATGATCAAACAACATTAACCTTTACACCTAGTAAAACTAAAAAGGCTGAGAATAGCCGAAAAGTTAAGTTCCCAGTTACGGGCGAGTTAAAGCATGTGTTTGATTGCTGGGCAGCGCAACAAGAACAGGCTAAACATGGCTTAATCTTCAAATCAGAACGCACTAACAAAAGTTTAGAGCGCAAAGCCCATCTAAGACACTGGAAGCAAGTTAAAGCGCTTGGCGGTGTGCCTGAAAGCTTAGATTTTTATTCATTTAGGCATAACTTTATTTCTGAGCTGGTGGCGCGTGGTGTGCCTGTTTTAACTATTGCTGGTTTAGTCGGTCATAAAGATGGCTCGATGATAGCGGCTAATTATTTAAGGCATGATGAACAAGATACTGCTAGTCATTTAATGAGTTTAGAGCGGAGCTGGGAAGGAAATACTAAGGAGAGCAAAAGTGGAACTTAAACCTATAAAAACTTTAGATCATTATAGTGCTATGCTTAAAAAGAGCGAGGGTTACAGTAAATGTTCAAAAGATTTAATATCCACCCTAGCAGGTATTTGTATTGGATTATTCCATGCCAAAAAAAATGAGGACACTTTTCACTGTCTCGATGTATTTAACTCTTACTTATTAGAAAACTCATTACCAGTGCCTGAATTTTTGCGAGAAAAGCTCTTACAAATAACTGAAGAGCGGATTAAGGAAAATATTGAATTAACAAAAAATAACCTTGGTCATAAAATTAAGAAAACAAGAATAAAGGATGAGCTTTTGAGATGTATGGTCAATTTGGTAATTGTAGGTGCAAGTGTAGAAAAAGCATCCGAGATAGTTGTACTTTCAAATGCAAATACATATAACAAAAGGCAACTTTATAAAGCTTCAACGATGGAAAAGTCTTATCCAGCTTATGCTAATGAAATCCTACCAGATGAACATCTTACTAGAATAGAGTTAGTAAGGCGTTCAATGGAACTTTTTTCCAATATTGAAAATACTAACTATAAAGGTTCAAATACCTTTGCATTTTGGGAAGAAATTATCGAAAAAAGCAAGGGGTTGAAAATTCCTGATTATTTAAAAGGAAATCGCCGAGTTTAGTGGATAACTAATGTGGCCTCTACTGGGAATATTTAGAAATTAAACGTTCCCTTATACTCAAAGAAATAAACTTCATAATTACTATCTGAATGAACAACAAATCAGGTGATATATTATGAAATCTACTACAAAAGAGATCCTACGCCCAAAATATGCCGCTGCTTATTTAGGAGTGAGCACTACAACCCTGTGGCGCTTAGAACAACAATCTGGCTTCCCAAATAAAATTCGTATAAGTAATCGCTGCTGCGCTTTTAGGCGAGTTGACCTTGATAATTGGTTAGCTAGCAAGGAGGTATAGCAATGAAAATACTTAACGATTTTGATCTCTATTATATTCCTAACACTAATACTCAAGCTTACAAATTACTTTTGTTACTTTTAGAAAATGACGAAGTTTTAGAGTCTGATCTAACCCTTACTTTTAATGGTCGCCAGCGAAGCCCAATACAAACTTTGGGAGGGGATAAATATTGCTGGAGCATTATTAACCGCACAAATGATAAAGGCGTTATTGTTGCGCGTAGTTTAGACCCTAGACATAAATCAGGTTCAAAGCTTGATGACGCTAAAGCAAGAGCAGAGAGAAAAAGTGAATATAAACACGATTCGCATAAACTCGCTAAGCAAGGCCGAATTAGGGAGTCTAAAGCCTTTATTGAATCTATCAGAGCAAAGTCAGAATTAGCCGACTTGGTAAGTAATGCTGCAAACGATGATTACTACCATCTACAAAACGAAAATGAAAAAGCCACTACAGCGGCAACTGGAATGGCTTCTAAACTAAATACTGGTGGGGATAGTTTAGCGACTAACCACCAGCCAAAAAAGGAGTCAAAATAATGAGCCCTTTTAAAAATTACAAACAAATAAAGCTTGCGATAGATAAGTTACTCAACTCTGAGGTAAGTGTAAAGCTTAGTGAGCTTTTAATGCTTCTAATTTTCCAACTGGGATCAGTTGCACATTTTATTGTTTGTGCGCTTGAATCGGGGGTTTTATGATTGAACAAAAAAAAGCCCTCAATAAAGGGCTAATCAAAGTGGCATGTTTCAGCTTCTATTATATCAAAAATATTATTGTTTTGCTGAGTATTCATACTCTTGTAGCCACAGCATACTTATGTATTAATTTTAATAGGGGGGCGGAACATGCTTAATTTTTTACATGGTAAAAGTCACAATGTCACCGCTGATTTTTCGTATATAAATTGGCATGAGTTAAGGCTAAAGGTTACAAGCCCTCAATACTTAGGCGCATTAACACCGAGAGAAGCGAAAGCGAGATCGGCTGTTATAGCGGCTACCGATGCGCCCAATAAAACAAAAGAGTCAATACTCTTACATGATAACTTTACGTTGCTTAGGCTTGATTTAGACGATACTAATTTAGAGTTAGCGATTATTGCCGATATGCTAGAGAGTATGTGTATAGGGTCATACTTAATTCATACCACAGCAAGCCACCAGCAACAGGCCACAACAAACCGTTATAGAGTTTATATAGAACTAGCCGCTTCTATTACCTATAAGGTATGGGCAGCTATGGAAAGCTATTTGAGTTATATATTTAACGCTGATGATTGCGCTAAGCGTCCACAGCAAATTATGTATTTACCTGTACGTTTAAAAGATGATAGTTACCAATTTAAAATTGCAGAAGGAAGGGCGCTTGATGTTGAAAGCTCTGAGCTTTACAAGGACGCACAGCAATTTGAAGCAGAGCAAAGCAAACAGCTAGAACAGGCTATTAGTCTGCCTATAAAGCCAGCTTATCAAACTCAGCTTATAGGTAATCAGGTTTCTATTATAGATGCTGTAAACAGTGCTTATTCATGGCATGAGTTGCTTATTCAGTACGGCTACAAAGCACAAGGTAAGGCTTATTTGCCGCCAGAGTCCACCAGCAAACAAGCAGGGGCTTATATATTAACGAGTCATACCGATGGTAAAGAGCGTTATTATTCGCACCATGAAAATGACCCCTGCGCTAATTATCTGTGTATAGATAAGCTTGATTTTATGGTGATACGTTCCTATCAAGGGGATTATAAAAGAGCGTTAAAGCAAATTGCTGAAACGTACTTTCCTGACTTGCATAAACATAACTTAAAAGAGTACAAAATTTATAAGCAAAACCAACGCACCCAAACGTTATTTATGGGGGCTAAATTATGAGTATAAATATACCAGCCCCGCACAAAAGCTACGAAATAGAGTTACCACAAAATACGGTATTAGATAGGCCACGCTTTACCGATTTAAAAGAGGACAGTAAAGGCAATGTAAGAGTATTAAATACTAATCAAAACCTCGCTGATTTAGCTCAATTTTGTAGCTTAGGCTTTAGGCTTAACATGATGACTTTTAATAACGAGGTGTGCGATATGTTGGGCAAATTAATAGCTGACTCTTACGACAGCATAAATAGTAAACTTATATCTGCTGCAAATATCTATGGTTTACCTGAAAAGGCAATAACTACACATTTAGTCGCGCTATGTGAGCAAACTAAATACCACCCTGTAAAGTTATACCTTGATGGTGAAAAATGGGATGGTAAAGAGCGCGTAAGTGCGGTTATTAGCTGTTTAAACGCTAAACATGAAGCACTAACCGATACTATATTAAAGCATTGGCTGGTGGGCTGTGTGGCTTCTCTTTATGAGAAGAACTTTAAAAGTAAACTTGTACCAGTATTACAAGGTGATCAATCTTTTAGAAAAACAGCATTTGTGTCTCGTTTTGCAGAGATTATTCCACATGCGTTTTTAGAAGGAGCAGCATTAAACCCCGATGATAAAGACAGCGTTTTATCGTGTATCCGCTCATTTATTGTTGAGCTAGGCGAGCTTGAACGTACCAGTAAAAACTCGCAAGGGAGCTTAAAAGCGTTTATTACTAATAAAGTCGATACAGTAAGGCCACCTTATGCAAGACTCGATATTAAAAAACCAAGGCAAACACATTTTATTGCCACGGTTAACGGTAGCGAGTTTTTAAAGGATGAAACAGGCTCAAGCCGCTTTGCTGTTATTGAAATGGAACAAGCCGCTAACATGGACAAGCTAAACGAGCTATTAGGCTGGCACTATGATGGTACAGGCTCACTTAAACAGGTTGATGAGTCACAGCTAAAGCAGTTTTGGCTTGAAGTAAAGCACCTCTATTTAAGTGGTTATGGTTGGATGCTTAAAAACGAAGATTTGCAGAAAATAGCCAAGCTTAATGACAGCTACCAAGATAAGGGCTTTGCGTATAGTTACATATACGATAATTACATAGCACCAGCCAGCAAGATAGATTTTGCAAACGAAATAGATAGGCCACAGTGTATTAATGGTTGGTTTACGGCAGGTGAGTTAAGTTATGAAGATAAAAAGCTTAGCTCTTATGCAAACGGTGTTATTGGAAAAGCGCTAAAGCGACTAAACCGCGAAGGTTATCTACAAGCCAAAAAAGCAGGGGGGAATCAAACACGATATAAATTAAGCAGTAACTAGCTGCTTCTTTTATATTAACTGTTAGGTTAGTTGAGTAAAGTTAAGCTCTTAAAACTTACCTAACCCCGCTAAAGCCCTTTATTGATGAGGGCTTTATTTATTTGTGTTAAGTAGTTAAGTAGTTAAGTAACTTTCTATAAATAATTAAAAATAGCTGATTAAATATGTAGCAGTCAGTAAAAGGGATAAGGACTACCGAGTATAGAAAAGGCTAATATTAAAAAGTTAGCGATTTTACTTAACACCTAACCAAACGTAATTAAGCTATTAAAAATTAGCAACTTAGTTGTTGTTAGGTAAGTGCGTACAACTAATAGTTTTTAACTTTTTTGCTCTTTAACGTGCTGCAATAGTGCGTCGATATAATTAGGTGGAAAAAGACCTATAGTAAAAATATTTTTAAACCTGCTATTGATCCTAAATTTAAGTCCACCATTCTTAACTGCTTCTATTAATTCTGATTCTAAAATTGTGAATGAAACTATTTCGTGAAAACCACAGCCCGTAAACATATTTGCGCTGCAAGATGTAACATCTCGTTTTATTACATATGAATTTCTAGTTTCACCACCAGAAAAGCTCAGAGAGTCGTAGTATCGCCACTCTTTATTGTACTTAATTCCAAATACTAATGAGTAAGAAACGGATTGAGTTTTTTATTTACCTTCGATTGTAAGAAGTAAGTAAATATATCGAGAGTAAGGCCTCTCGCTAAAGTGTCATTAATTGGTATGGCTTGTATTGTGATGTCTTTATCAAACTCACTTGATGAAATGCCAGAGTTATCGTAAAGATATTGCTTAGAAAGAGTGTCAACGGGCGGGGCTGACTTACAACCGACTATTAGCACAATTAGAATAAATAATAAGTTTTTCAATTTCACATCCTTGTGGTTAATAAATAATAAAGTAGTTGAGCTATTTTATTTGTTTTGTATCTCTTTCGCGCTTGAGCCGTTGTACATGCCTTGGTCGTTATAGCGTACGTTAGTTACAATTCCATTATTTACTTCATAAATATACTGTCTTTCACCGTAACCTTTACCCACCTCATAAGAGTAATAGCTTTTACCATTTAATTGGGTGCTTTTATCAGGTAGCCCCAAATGGTTAATCAATTTTTCTTCTGAAATTGAGTCTAATGGAAAATTTTCTAAATAAGAGATCGGTGATGTGTATATTGTTGGTTTTGAAATACCGTCTTTACTCACACTAGCACAGCCCACAGTTAGTAGAAAAATCATTAGGTTTGTAAGGGAGATAATTTTTTTCATTGCAATGTCCTTATTATTAATAATATATATGACTATAGGCTAAAATTAACATACTAAATTAGCAGGCACTATAAAATTATACGATTATTGATTAACAGTTGAACATATTCACACCCTTGTATATTTTAATAGCTCATATAAAGAAAAGGGAACAACTATGAAATATGGAATTTTAATTTTATGTGCTTTATTACTAACGGCCTGTGCTACTGCAAACTACACAACTGGCAGCAATTTTAAAACGGATAAAGTTGATCAAATAGAAAAGGGAGTTACAACTAAAGAGCAGGTCGCTGATTGGTTTGGTGAACCGTACTCAAAAACGGTTATTAATGGCAATCAAGTTAAGTGGCTTTATTTTTATTCACAAGGCACGTCAAAAGCTCAATCTTATGTGTTTACTATGAAAGTTCAAACCGATGGCACTCAAAAAACGCTAGATATATTGTTTGATGACGGCATTGTTTCAAACTACACCTATACCAATGGCGCAGCGCCGCAAATGAGTATTAATTAATATTAAGGGCGGTATTAGTACTTTTTAAAAATTCCGCCCTTAACTAGCTAAAATAAATAAGCTTAACGTTCAATAATTACCGCAGTACCCGAAGCAACAATAAACAACATACCAGACTTACCACCACCAGATATTTCACTGTAATCTAAATCGATACCAATCACAGCGTTAGCTCCTAATGAAAAAGCCTCTTTTCTCAATTCTGCTAAGGCTGTTTTGCGGGCATCTCTTAGCGTGTTTTGTATGCTTTTATTTCTTCCACCAAAAGTATCACTAAGGCTTGCTAATATATCTTTGAAAATATTCATACCATAAACACACTCGGCAGTAATGACATCTAAACGTTTTATTACTTTAAAGTTTGGAGCAGTTTCAGTAGTGAGTAAAATCTCATTTTGATTTAAGTTTGCTAATTTAGAGTTTTCAATTTTTTCATGTTGGAGTTTAGAGTATTGATTGCGCAAAGAGCTATTTGGTAAACCATACTTTCTGTGCAAAAAAATTTTTTTTGCTTTTTCTATATGATTTGCATGTGTTTCATCTACTGAGGTTATTAAATTACCATAACTGTATACTTCATATTTATTACTTACTTTTTGAGTTCTTAGGCCACTTGTAGCGTAATTTTTTGATTTATAGTTTAATGATGAAACTGAAAGAGTGAGAGGGGAAGAATTTATATCTTCAAATTCAATATTAGGTAAGTCCTCTATAAAATCATCACATTCACGAACATAAAAGTTATCAAAAGGATTTCTTTTATCACTTTCAATCAATAGATTTGTAATGTATTTCCCCTCATACCAAACTGTAATATGAGTATTATTTTCAGAGTCTTTTCTTTCCGCCGTGGCTAATTTTGCAGTTTCATAAAATATATTGTTAATGTTATCAGTCAGGCCTTTTTCACTAATGTTCCATTGCGGAGCTGCTTTCTTAACATCCGAATCATTCTTTTTATTAAAAAACATAACCGTCCTTAGTAGTTGCTGTTTTATCAGAGTTACAAAAGAACGAGCCAATTTCAAGCTATTTAAGCCTACCAGTGCAAAGCTGTGCTTACCCTTTTTTATACAGGCATTGCGTACCTATAACTTTGCTTAAAAGGGTATAATAAGAAGTCAAATGAGGGGGGGGGTTATGAAACGAATAGATAAACTTAACAATGACAGGCAAATATTTGAAGCGTTAGCGAAAGTATTAAATGAAGCGCATAAATTTAAAAATCCGAGTTATGAATTGTTAGTAAATTACTTAAATGACAAAAACTTAAAAACTAGTTGGGGTAATGCTTGGACTCGAAAAAGCTTATTCAGGTATTTACAAAGAAACGGCTTTTCTGGTGTGTGGGGCTTACGTAATAGCTTAGAGCAATACACTCAACTAGCTAAGTTTATTTAGGGTATTTTCAGTCATCGTAAAAAGGGTCTTTCGCAACCAATACGCGCGAACGATTAAAGAGATAAATTATTATTTCCCGACTATAAAAAAGAGCAGAGTGGCTACATATTGGCTACACGCAGTGTTTTTGTAGAAAATAACTTATTAGGATTTGGGGTAAGTTATTGAAAAGATGGTCGGTATGGCAGGATTTGAACCTGCGACCCCTGACACCCCATGACAGTGCGCTACCAAGCTGCGCTACATACCGACGTTGTTTGCAATAGTACGTATATTTTATTAAAAATCAATAAGTGATTGTTTGTTTGCGTGTTTATTGTGCAAATGAGCTAAAAAACTTTAAGCTAAGGGCGTATCGCCCTTAGTAAGCACATGCCGTGCAGCGCATGTTAAGCCACCAAACAACACGCCCTAATCTTTATTTAGCCATTGATTGATCGAGTCATACATTTCATCGCGTATCAGCGGTTGTGCTTCTTTATTTGGATGTAATTGATCTCTTTGCATTAAGTTTGGCTTATCTGCCACATTAAGCATAAAAAAGTTAAGTAAATGAGCATTTGTTTTTTCACTTACTTGTGTAAAACTGTCAGTGAACATTTTACTGTAACGCGGCCCGTAATTAGGGGGAATATAAATTTCCATTAACGCGACCATGGCATTTTCAGCTTGGCTTTTTTCGATTAAATCCGTTAAGTTGGCCTGCATTTTTGTTACCGGAAAACCACGTAAACCATCATTAGCACCAAGCTCAATAAGTACATGGCTTGGTTGGTATTGCGCTAGTAAGGCATCTAGCCTGCGTAAAGCGCCACCGGTAGTTTCGCCACTAATACTGGCATTAATTAGCTCTATATTACGCTGCTCTGCATCGTATTTATCTTGTAACAATTTAACCCAGCCTTGCTCTTGTTTAAGCCCATAGGCTGCACTTAAACTGTCTCCAAGTATTAAAATCGTGTTGTCGGCCGCCGCACTAAGTGGTTTGATAACTAAAAATAAAACGAATACAAAACGTAGGATTGAATGAGTCATATGTCAGCGCTTTCTCAATTAAATATTATTCAAGTAAATGGTTTGTCTAAAGTAGTTTCTACCTTCGAAGGTGAGTTGCCCATCCTCAGCGACATCAGCTTTAATGTCAAGCATGGCGAGTCAGTTGCTATTGTTGGCACCTCTGGCTCAGGAAAATCCACGTTATTAAGTTTATTAGCGGGGCTAGATACCGCCAGCAGTGGTGAAATTACCCTTGATGGCGAGCCGCTACATAAATTAGATGAAGAGCAACGCGCGGCATTGCGTGCAGAAAAAGTAGGTTTTGTATTTCAATCTTTTATGTTGGTACAAAGCTTAACCGCACTTGAAAACGTGATGCTGCCGGCAGAGCTTGCTGGCGAAAGCGATGCCAAAGAGCAAGCTCTTGCCCTATTAGAAAAAGTGGGGCTGAGCCATCGTATTGATCATTACCCATCGCAACTCTCTGGTGGTGAGCAGCAACGTGTAGCCATTGCCCGCGCTTTTATTGGCACACCTAAAATTTTATTTGCCGATGAGCCCTCTGCAAATTTAGACAGTAAAAACGGCAAAATGGTGGAGTCACTATTATTTGATTTAAACCAGCAGCACGGCACAACGCTAATTTTAGTAACTCACGATGAAGCACTCGCGCAAAAGTGCCAGCATATTGTACAAATTGAAGCGGGCTGCTTAGTTAAAAACTCAAAAGAGGACGTAGCGAATGTGGGCTAAGTTAGCACTTAAATTATTTGCGCGTGAATTTCGCCGCGGCGAACTAACGGTAATTAGTGCCGCCATTGCGCTGGCGGTATTAACGGTGCTTACACTGTCTATGGTCACTGAGCGAATAGCACAAAGCATAGCGCAAAAAAGTAGCGCGTTTATTGCCGCAGATAGAGTACTGGCAAGCGCCCATGAGCTAGATACGGCTTTTATTAGCAAAGCCAAACAAGAAAACTTACAAACTGCGCAAATGATCTACTTTGATACCATGTTATTTGCCAACGACGAGATGCAATTTACCTCAGTAAAAGCGGCGTCTAACGAATACCCGTTAAAAGGCGAGTTAAAAGTTAAATCATCATTGCTTGGCGAAACTCAAGTAGCGCAGAGCGGCCCGAAGCCTGGCAATGTGTGGCTAAGTGAATCGGTTTTTTACAGCTTAAATATTGATATTGGCAGCCAAGTAGAGCTAGGCGCGGCAGTATTTAATGTAGAAAAAGTGGTGGTTGAAGAGCCAGATGCGCCGTTTAATGTATTTTCGAGCAGCCGCAGAGTGCTTATAAATATTGCTGATGTTGCAAAAACTGAGGTTATTCAACCTGGCAGCCGAGTTAATTATCGCCAACTCTATGCAGGCGATGAATCAGATATAACGCGGTTTTATGAATGGTTAAAGCCGCAAATGGCGGAAAACCAACGTTGGTATGGTGTAAAAGATAGGCAGTCGCCCATATCAAATAGCTTAAACCGTGCAGAAAGCTTTTTATTACTGGCCGGTTTGCTGGGCATTATTTTGGCTACGGTTGCTATTGCTGTGTCGGCTAAGCGTTATTGTGAGCGCCAATACGACCCGGTAGCAATGATGAAAACACTTGGCGGAAGCCGTGCATTAATCCGTAAAATATATTTTATGCACTTACTCATGGTGTGTGCTTTAGCGGTTATTGTGGGTTTAGCCATAGGCTACGGTTTACAAGAAATAGCCACTGGTTATTTAGCAAAAAGCATGGATATGAGCTTACCTGCCGCCGGGTTTAAACCTTGGCTGGTGGCCATTAGCACAGGTGTTATATGTGCAGTTATGTTCTCTATTAAGCCACTGCTTGATTTATTTGATATTCCACCGCTTAGAGTATTGCGCCGTAATTTAGGGGACAGACTAGCGGTAAGCCGTGTGCACTTAGGTTTAAGCGCGCTTACGGTGTTTTTATTAATGTGGTTATTTAGTAACAACATTAAAATAACGCTTATTTTATTTGTCTCCACGCTTGCTTTGATTGCGGTTTTGTTTGTTATTTCAAAATTAATATTTGGCGGTGGCCGTAAATTAGGTTTAAAACCAGGCAATAGTTGGTCGTTAGCTATTGCTTCTATACAAAAACGTGCCAACGTAAATGCGGTGCAGCTTATTAGCTTTTCGTTGGCGATAAAATTGCTATTGTTTTTGATTGTGCTTAAAAACGACATGATCTCAGATTGGCAGTCTCAATTACCCGCCGATGCACCTAATGCATTTTTAGTTAATATTACGCAAAACGAACTAGAGCCTGTAAATAATTACCTAGCAGAGAACGATATTTTAGTTTCGGATTTTTATCCAACCATTCGTGGGCGAGTAAATGCGGTAAATGGCGAGCTTGTGGCGCGTAAAGTGTCGTTGCAAGATAACGAGAAAAAAGATGAAGAAGCGCGTTCAGGCATCGGCCGTGAGCTTAACTTAACCTGGCTTGATAATGTACCAGCCCAAAACGAAATTGTGCAAGGGCAGTGGTTTGGCGAAGGCGCAGTGGGTGAGGCATCGGTTGAGGAGTCTATGTTGGAGCGCCTAGACGTAGAAATAGGCGACACCTTAACATTTTTAATTGGTGCGCAATCATTTGACGCTAAAATTACCAGTGTGCGTAAAGTAAATTGGGCTACGCTAAAACCTAACTTTTTTATTATTTTAAGCCCTGATGTGCTAAAAGATTTTCCGGCTACGTATATTTCATCTGTGCGTATAGAGCCAGAGCAAAAGAAAGCGTTTAGCCAGTTACTGCGCAGCTATCCAACCATTACCGCCATTGATGTAGATAACTTTGTTAAGCAAATACAATCAACCATTGAGCAGGTGTCGTTAGCTATTGGCTTTGTGCTTGCTATTGTTGTTTTGTGTGGCGCATTAGTGCTTATATCTCAGGTGCAAGCGAGCCTTGGCGAGCGAATGCAAGAAATAGTAATACTGCGAACGTTAGGCGCCAAAGGGCGGTTAATAAAAAATGCGACGCTTTATGAATTTTTGCTATTAGGTGGCTTAGCTGGGTTTGTAGCCGCATTATTTAGTGATATAGCCTTATTGATTGTTCAGCAGCAAATGTTTGACTTAGCCGGTAAGTTGCACCCGGCAATTTGGCTAATAGGGCCAGTGTCGGGCGGGGTGTTTGTAGCCGCGCTTGGCTACTTTATGATTGCCCGTAAACTTAAACAAAATACCCAAGGCTTAGTACGTGCTTTAGCCTAAGCTATACTTTTAACGCTAAACGCCCGCACTAAGTTGCGGGCGTTTTTGTTTTTACTCGCCACTGGTAATTTATACAGTGCTCTGGCATTATTACCGTTATTGAAAAATAACAATAATGAGTGTGCTGTTTGGCCATTATTTTAGGGATAGACCCAGGTTCACGTTTAACCGGTTATGGTGTGGTTGCGCATCAAGGTGCTAAATTTACCTATTTAGGAAGCGGTTGTATTAAATTAGCCGAGCATGAGTTCCCCATACGATTAAAAATGATCTACCAAGGGATCACGCAAATAATAGAGCAGTTCTCCCCCGAAACCTTTGCCATAGAAAAAGTATTTATGGCGCATAACCCGGATGCCGCGCTAAAACTTGGTCAAGCCCGAGGAGCCGCGATAGTGGGAGCCTCTATGGCCGACTTACCCGTATTTGAATACTCAGCACGGCAAATTAAACAAGCTGTGGTAGGTAATGGCGGCGCCGATAAGTCGCAAGTGCAACACATGGTCAAAAATATTTTAAAATTACCTGGCACACCGCAAGCCGATGCGGCCGATGCGCTTGCCATTGCAATTTGCCATGCGCACTCAGAACAAAATTTAATAAAACTAGCGGGTAGCGCAAGCAAAACCGTTAGAGGACGTTTAAGGAAATAAATATGATTGGCCGTTTAAATGGCATTTTAGTTGAAAAGCAGCCGCCTGAAATTTTATTAGAAGTAAGCGGCGTAGGCTACGAAGTACAAATGCCCATGACCTGTTTTTACGACTTACCTAATATTGGTGAAAACGCCATAGTGTACACGCACTTTGTAGTACGCGAAGACGCACAACTATTATTTGGCTTTAATAATAAAACCGAGCGCGCGCTTTTTAGAGAACTATTAAAAGCAAATGGTGTGGGCCCTAAACTAGGCTTAGCTATTTTGTCGGGCATGTCGGCGCAACAATTTGTTAGTTGCGTAAACAACGAAGATGCCACAACATTGGTTAAATTACCGGGTGTGGGTAAAAAAACTGCTGAGCGTTTAGTGCTTGAAATGAAAGACCGCTTAAAAGATTGGGGTAACGATTTATTTACGCCATTTAGCGATAATGCCGTTATAGAGCCTCCTAGCGATGCAACAATTGCCAATAATGCTGCAGACGATGCCGTATCGGCACTTGTTGCGCTTGGTTATAAATTGCCACAGGCGCAAAAAGCAGTAAAATCGGTAAGTAAACCCGATATGTCTACTGAGGTTCTTATTAAAGAATCTTTAAAATCAATGTTGTGAGTAACCCATGATTGAAGCTGATCGTTTAATTGACGCGAGCGAAAAAACCAACGAAGACACCATAGACCGCGCAATAAGGCCCAAGCTTTTAGCCGACTACAAAGGTCAGCCGCATGTTAAGCAGCAAATGGAAATATTTATAGAGGCAGCGCGCAGCCGCGGTGAAGCGCTCGATCATCTATTAATATTTGGCCCGCCGGGCTTAGGTAAAACCACGCTTGCTAATATTGTTGCCAATGAGCTTAATGTAAGTATTAAAACCACTTCAGGCCCAGTACTTGAAAAAGCCGGCGACCTTGCTGCATTGCTTACCAACCTTGAAGAAGGCGACGTGCTGTTTATTGATGAAATACACAGACTCAGCCCACAAGTTGAAGAAATACTTTACCCCGCAATGGAAGATTACCAACTCGATATTATGATTGGTGAAGGCCCCGCTGCACGCTCTATTAAATTAGACTTACCGCCGTTTACGCTTATTGGCGCGACAACACGCGCAGGCTCACTTACCTCACCACTTAGAGACCGTTTTGGTATAGTGCAGCGCTTAGAGTTTTACTCGGTAGCTGACTTATCGCATATAGTGGGGCGCTCTGCACATTACCTAGATTTACAAATGTGCGACGATGGCGCTACCGAAATTGCAAAACGCTCACGAGGCACACCGCGTATAGCTAACCGCTTATTACGTCGTGTGCGCGATTACACGCAAGTAAAATCAGATGGTACAGTAAATGCCTCAGTTGCTGAGCTAGCCCTTGATATGATTGACGTAGATAAAAGCGGGTTTGATTACATGGACCGTAAATACTTACTTGCCATTATCGAAAAATTTATGGGTGGGCCTGTAGGGCTAGATAATTTAGCCGCCGCCATAGGCGAAGAAAAAGAAACCATTGAAGATGTAATAGAGCCTTTTTTAATTCAGCAAGGCTTTATTCAGCGCACACCGCGCGGGCGAATTGTATCAGACAATGCGTATCATCACTTTGGTTTACTCCCAAAACAAGATTAACCCCTCTTTAGCCTGTTACTGTAAATGTAGCGGGCTACTTCCTCTGTTAAATGTAATACCAATTTGCAATAACACTTAATCATTTTGCGAAGCAAACGTATCGCTACCTGCGTTAAAAATTCTCATTTACGACTGCATGTAGAAGGTATAGCAATGCAGGAGCAATTGCCAAGAACAACTAAATAGCGAATTTTTTGCCTAGCTATCAACACGTTTTTCCAGCCTCAACATAGCTCACTTAATTAAGAAAATTTGTATAATTTTTTAAAACTTACTCAGCTTTCATCCACTTTGTTGCAAATGTAACCAATAAATTAAAATCGTTTTGTAATTCACTTAACGTTAAGACTGGCGTGGCTATGCTGCGTACCATTAAAACCAGTTAGCTTTAAAACAGTAGCAACATAAGAGATTAGGCGTGGCGCTAATTGTGTTAATAAGTTTTACCTTGTTATAAACATGCTTTTTACTGAAAGTAGATAATTTAATGATACAAAACGGGTAAAAAAAGATAGTAAATACACCGTTTGCAATTAAACAGATTGTGTAATTTATAACGGTTGTATGCCAAGTTGGCGGTAAAATTTAGGCAAAAAAAAGCCCGCATATAATGCGGGCAAACAACAAGTTGAAGGAAGTAATCCAGGGAACTACGTTTTACTTAATCAGGTTTTATCCAAAAAGAGTAAAACAATGTAATACGATTAAAAATCCTATTACTAAGAACTTGGCTTAATGAAAAATGTTTCATTCAGTGCGTAAGCTCGGTATGGGAGAATAATACGGAATAAGCATTTTTTGTTCAAACTAGAAAATTTAAAATTTCAGATAAGAAAAACTAATCTGATGAATTTTATTGTTGTTCGAAACTTGTACGTTAATTATTCGTTAACTTTATAAGTGGCTGAAAATTAATAAATAACTGGTCTGAGCTGTATTGATACAGTATTAGTTATATTAGTACATGCAAAGTGGCGTGAATTACTTTTGCGTGCTTATGCACTTTTTATGAATAAACGGTGCGTTTTATTAAGTTTACTGCGTATATTTACGCACTTTTGTAGTATTAAGTTGTGTTTTACTAAACGCGGTAGTCGCGTTTTAGAAACAAACAAGCGATTGAGCGTATGTTTAACGTTTTTTGTTGCCAATTCATAGCAATATCGTTGTCAGTAAACCTTTGACTCGATACACTAGATGCAACTTATGGCCGTTACAATGGTCTTATTTACACAAAATAACCAAATTGACGTTTTTTGAAATTATTTAGGAGTTTAACGTGGGATCAGGGCTTAATTTTTTAGATC
This sequence comes from Pseudoalteromonas sp. S2893, assembly GCF_005887105.1. NCBI lineage: Bacteria > Pseudomonadati > Pseudomonadota > Gammaproteobacteria > Alteromonadales > Pseudoalteromonadaceae > Pseudoalteromonas > Pseudoalteromonas sp. S2893. The sequence goes on from NZ_PNCY01000041.1 coordinate 44,633, forward strand.
TAATTCTAGAAGCCAGTTTGCTTGTGCAGTTAGTAATGCTAGCGCTAGTAGCAATGTCTGTTATGTCATGGGCAATTATTTTTCAGCGTAAAAAAGCAATAAGCGACGCCTTGTCTGATGCAAAAAAATTCGAACAAAAATTTTGGTCAGGTATCGACTTAAGCAAACTATACAACGAAATCTCATCACGTAGCGGTCAATCTCATGGTATTGAAGCGTTATTTACATCTGGCTTTAAAGAATTTGCACGCCATAAAAAGAACACATTTCAAAGTGCTGGCATTGTAATGGAAGGTACGCATCGCTCTATGCGTGTGGCACTGTCACGTGAAATTGAAAAACTAGAATCGAGCTTATCATTTTTAGCAACAGTGGGTTCAATTAGTCCGTATATCGGCTTATTCGGTACGGTGTGGGGTATTATGAATGCCTTTATTGCACTTGGTGAAGTGAAGCAAGCAACATTACAAATGGTAGCGCCAGGTATTGCTGAGGCACTTATTGCAACGGCAATGGGTTTATTTGCGGCTATTCCGGCTGTTATTGCGTATAACCGCTTTGCTAATAAAGTTGAAAAACTAGAATCACACTACATCAACTTTATGGAAGAATTTGCCAACATTTTACACCGTCAAGCAGCTACCCAAATAGAGGCTAAAGCGAATGTATCAGCGTAAGAAGCGCCGTCCGGTCGCAGAAATTAATGTAGTACCTTACATTGATGTAATGTTGGTATTGCTAATTATATTTATGGCAACAGCACCGCTTATTACTCACGGTGTGAAAGTTGATTTACCAAAAATGGAAGAGTCGGATTTAGTTGATACTAAAGACACGCCACCCATTATTGCCTCGATTGACTCGGCAGGTAAGTACTATGTAAGCATAGGCACTGATCCAGAGGAGCCAATGGAAGCACTTGATGTGGCCGCGGTTATTAAGCTACAGCTAATGAAAAACCCTGATGTACCAGTAATGATTAAAGGCTCGGGTAAGGTTTCTTACCAAGAAGTGTTGTTATTAATGGACTTTTTAAAGAATGCTGGCGTACCATCTGTGGGTTTAATGACAGAATCCTTTGAGGGGACACAGTAGTAACATGAATAGTTCTATAATCAAGTCAGTACTTTTACATTTAGGTTTAGGGGGCTTTTTGTGGGCAACTGCAAATATACACCCACCGGCACCTAAAGTAATGGAAGTGACTCTTAATTCGGCTATTCCTGAGCCTGATAATGCGGTTTCGGCGGTCACGGTTGATCAAAAACAAGTTGAGCAAAAAATTGCTGAGCTACAAAAAAAAGAAGATGCTAAAAAACGCGCTGAAGATAAACGCATTCGCGACTTAGAACGCAGAGCCGCCAATGCGCGTAAACAGCGTGAAGCCGAAGCGCGTAATATTAAAAAGCTAGAGCAACAGCGCAAAGCAAAAGAGAAAGAAAAAGCACAAGCTGAGGCTGAAGCTAAAAAAGCGCGCGAAATTGAACAAAAAGAGCGTGCTAAAGCAAAACAAGCTGAAAAGCAAAAGCAAGAGGCGGAAAACGCTGCTAAAGCTGCTGCAGATAAACGCAAAGCAGAAGAAGAGGCACTGAAAAAAGCCGAAGCAGAGCGTAAAAAGCGTGAAGCAGAAGCTAAAGAACGTGCAAAAGAAGCAGAGCGTAAACGTCAGCAAGCGCTGCAAGAGCAAATGTTACAAGAACAACTTGCTAAAGAGCAGGCTGCACGTAGTAAAATACGCCAACAGCAAGTAGTAAGCGAAGTTGATAAGTACCGTGCTTTAATTATGGCGCGCATTCAGCAAAACTTACTGATTGATGAAAAAATGAAAAACCAACAGTGTCGAGTAAATATTCGTCTTGGGTTTAATGGTTTAGTAACGCAAGTTAAATCGTTAGGGGGTGATAAGCTAGTGTGTGAAGCTGCACTTAGAGCTGTGCGCATGGCCGATACATTACCTGTATCTAAAGACAAAGACGTATTCGAGCAACTTAAGAATATTAATTTAACAATCAAGCCAGAATTTTAAAGGAATGATATGTTCAGCAAAATTAAAATAGCCTTTGTAGTTATATTATTAGGGTTTCAGGGTGTAGCAAATGCGGCACTTGAAATTGTAATAACTGAAGGTGTAGACGGCGCACGTCCTATTGCCATCGTGCCTTTTAAATACAACGGTGTTGGCCCAATTCCACAAAAATTGAGCGATGTAATTGCTGCCGATTTAATGCGCAGTGGTAAATTTAAACCAGTAGATGTAGCTCAAATGCCACAGCTTCCTAATAAAGACGGCGACATTGACTACGCAGCATGGGTAAACCAAGGTGTAGAAGCGGTTGTAGTAGGCGAGGTAGAGCAACAAACTGATGGGCGTTACTTAGTACGCTACGAATTAGTTGATGTTATTCGTGGGCAAATTACCGGTGGCCAAACTCAAATGATGAGCAGCGGTAAACTAGTAAAAAGCCAAGACCATATTTTAGAAGCGCGCGAAAGCGTAATTAGTGAAAGTGGCTTTCGCCGATATTCACACCGCATAAGCGATGTAGTATATGAAAAGCTAACCGGTGAAAAAGGCGCGTTTTTAACTAAAATTGCTTATGTAATTGTACGTGAAGACCAAGCTAAGCCATACCAATTAGTGGTTGCCGATTACGATGGCTTTAACGAGCAAGTATTATTGCGCTCAAAAGAGCCGTTAATGTCGCCAGCTTGGTCACCAGATGGTACTAAGCTTGCGTATGTTACGTTTGAAAACCGCCAAAGCCAAATTTACATTCAAGACCTATACTCAGGTAAGCGTGAGCTGATCACTAGTTACCGCGGTATTAACGGTGCACCGCAGTTTTCACCAGATGGCAAAAAAATGTTATTGGTGCTTTCTAAAGATAAAACAGGTGCAACCGAAGTTTACGTTTTAGATTTAGCAACCCGTAAAGAAACACGCCTTACACGCCACCGTAGTATAGATACTGAACCATCTTGGTATCCAAATGGCCAGGATATTGTGTTTACATCTGAAAGGGGTGGTAATGCCCAGATTTATAAGTTAAATTTAAGAACTGGTAGGTCACAACGATTGACCTTCGACGGCGATATGAACCTAGCGGGTTCTATAACGCCAGACAGTAAAGAATTAGTGATGGTTAACCGTACCAACGGGCAGTACCATCTTGCTAAGAAAGAGCTGGCTACAGGCGCGTTTCAAGTATTAACGCGAACTCGCCTTGATGAATCACCGAGCATAGCGCCAAACGGTTCGATGATCATTTATAGCACGCTTCATAATAATAAACAGGTACTCGCGCTGGTATCGATGGACGGTCGCTTTAAAGCACGTTTACCCGTGCTAGACGGACAAGTAAAGGCACCAGCTTGGTCGCCATATTTACAGTAATATTTGCTGGTTTACTCAAAAATAGGAATCTACTCAATGCAACTTAACAAAGTACTTAAAGGCCTGCTAATCGCTGTGCCAGTAATGACATTAGCCGCTTGTAGCTCATCTTCAGATATTGATGAAGGCGCAGCTAACCAATCAAATCAAAGTGCAGTTGAGCAATCAACAAACACGGATACAGTTGAAGTAGCAACAATTTCACCTGAACAACAAGCAGAAGAGCAACTTCGTCAAAAGTATGAAGCGCTTCGTCAAGAACAAATTATTTACTTTGACTTCGACAAAGCAACTGTTGAGAACAAGTACGCAGAATTACTTCGTGCACATGCTGAGTTTTTAGTTCAGAACCCTTCAGTAAAAGTATTAATTGAAGGTCACGCTGATGAGCGCGGTACGCCTGAGTACAACATTGCACTAGGTGAGCACCGTGGCCAAGCTGTAGAAAAATACCTACAAAGCTTAGGTGTTTCTGCTAGCCAAATGTCAGTAGTTAGCTACGGTGAAGAGAAACCAATGGTTAAATCTCGCACTGAGTCAGCTTTCGCTAAAAACCGCCGTGCGGTACTAGTTTACTAAGATAAGAGATATTATGAAGCCGAAAATTATTTTGGCAGCCATGATATTGAGCGGGAGCACCCAAGTTTTGGCTGCTCCCGCTCCTGTTTCAGAAGCTGCAAGTTCACAGTCGAGCATAGAGAAGCGTTTAGCGTCACTAGAAAACATGATGCAGTCGCGAAACTTATTACAAGTTGAATTACAGCAACAACTTAATCTACTTCAAGATGAAGTAAGCCAAATTCGCGGTGTTACTGAAGAGCAAAGTTATAAACTTGAAAAAGTACTTCAGCGCCAGCGTGAGCTTTATCAAGAAATAGAAAACCGCGTAAGCCAAGCGTATACACAACCCGCTGCTGCGCCTGCAACCGATTACACGCAATCGAGCGACGCACAAACCTATAGCAGTGACTTATCTGAAAACGAAGCGTATGAGCGTGCAGTAGCGCTAATAATGAAAGATAAACGCTACGACCAAGCTATTCCTGAGTTTCAAACATTTTTAACAACCTATCCTAATTCTGTGTATGCCTCTAATGCACATTATTGGCTTGGGCAGTTGCTGACCATTAAAAATGATGGTGTAAAAGCAAGTGAGCACTTTAAAGTTGTGGTTAATGAGTTTCCAAACTCAAATAAACGACCAGATGCCATGTTAAAGTTAGGCACGCTTTTACAAGAGCAAGGCCTAAATCAAGAGGCACAAAAAATATTGGGTGATCTAATTAACCAATATCCAAGTACAACTGCTGCAAAACTTGCAACCGAGCGTCTAGCTAATTAGGACGCATCTAAGCGGTGTATTTAAAGCTCAAACTACATAGAAATACTCTGCGAATCTTGTATTTGCATGTAGTTTGAGCACAAACGCTTTAATTTTGCTCACCTAGGCATAAAAACTGAAAAAAAGAGACATTTTCGGTTGCACTCATTTTATAAATAAGTATTATAAGCGCCCGCAGCAAACGAATGGTTACCCCACTCAAAATGCGGCAAAAAGAGCGGGTCATTAGCTCAGT
>NZ_PNCY01000042.1:0-19645 GCF_005887105.1 Pseudoalteromonas sp. S2893
TACTGTAGGCGCTGCGGTATCAACCTCACCTGTGGTGGTTGCTGTGGTTTCATTACCTGCGTTATCGGTTACCGATACCTCAACGGTAAATTCACCTTCACTTAGCTCATTCGGTACATCCACACTAAAGGTGCCATCGGCTTGCACTTCGGTAGTAATGGTTTGCAGATTACCCGCTTCATCCGTCACGGTGATCGTAACAACTGTGCCCTCAGGCTCACCCGTTGCAGACCCTGAAATAGTGGGTGTGGTGTCGTTTGTATCACCCACCGGATCTATTATTACTGTAGGCGCTGCGGTATCTATAACGCCTGTAGTTGTGGCTGAGGCTTCATTTCCAGCTGCATCAGTGGCTGTGGCCGTTATTGTAAACTCCCCCTCAGCAATTGCAGTCGTTGCACCTACTTGCCAAGAACCATCTTCTGCAACAACTGCCGTTAAGGTTTGCGAATCACCATTAGAGTCTGTTACTAATACAGTGATCAAGCTACCTGGCTCTACATCAGTTGTGGTACCACTAAATACAGGTGTTGAATCGTTAGAGTCAGTAAAGTCATTTACACTAATAGTTGGAGCGGTTAAATCTATAGTGCCAGTTTGTGAGTCTTGCGCGCTATTACCAGCACTATCACTTACATTTGCCACCACACTAAACTCACCCTCAGCTAATGCTTGTGGGACATCTATACTCCATGTGCCATCACCATTTATAGCAGTGACAAATTGCTGCTCAGCGCCAGCATTATCAGTCACAATCACTGTAACCACACTACCTGCAGCTAAACCTTGAGTAGAGCCGCTTATAGTAGGCGTTGTATCGTTTGTATCACCAATATTATCTATAGTTACGCTAGGTGCGGTTAAATCTATGGTGCCAGTAACCGTCGCTGTACTGCTATTACCTGCTTCGTCACTTACACTTGCAGTAACTGTAAAGTCACCTTCGCTAAGCTCATTAAGTATATCGGCGCTATAGCTTCCATCGGCATTAGTAACCGCTGTAATAGTTTGTTGATTACCGTCACTATCGGTTATTAATAAGGTAACCTCAGTACCTTGGGGTACATCTACTACGCTACCTGTCACACTCGGTGTTGTATCGTTTGTATCTGTAATTGGGTTAATAGTAATCGCAGGATCAGTTAAATCTATTTCCCCTACTTCAGTAGCAGAGGCAGTATTGCCAGCAGCATCGGTTACTGTTGCAACCACCGTAAATTGACCCTCTACCAACTCATCGGTTGCTTCGATTGACCACGAACCATCAGCATTTGTGGTTACTTGCACAGTTTCTGTTGCGCCATCGCTACCTGTAAAGGTAACAGTAACAACCGCACCTGCGTCAACATCTTGCGTAGTACCACTAATTGTTGGAGTGGTATCATTAGTATCAATAATAAAATTAATACTTACGGTTAAATCTACATTACCGACCGTACTTGCTTGTGCCTCATTACCCACATCGTCTATAACGGCTGCAACTACGGTAAAATCCCCTTCAGGCAGAGGCTCTGTAACTTGAGCGCTCCAAGAACCATCTTCTTGCGTGACCGCTAAAAGATTAAAAGTACTGCCATCACTTGCGGTAATCGTTAGAGTTATAGTGGTACCAGCAGGCACGTTACCGGTATTACCACTTAAAAGTGGCGTGGTATCGTTTGTATCTGCAATAGAGTCAATTTGAATAGAAATAGGGGCAAATGTAACTTCACCACTTGTTTGCGCGGATGCTTCGTTACCCGCCGGGTCACTCACTGTCGCGGTAACACTAAACTCTCCGCCAGGAATAGCGTTGGGCGATTCAACACTCCACGTGCCATCAGCCTCAAGTGTCGTTGTTAAGGTTTGTATATTACCGTCGCTATCGGTTACTAAAACAGTAATTACAGAGCCCTCTGGTGCGCCTTCAACACGGCCAACAAAAGTAGGCGTAGTGTCATTAGTGTCTGCAATGGCCGTAACCGTTATCTCAGGGCTAGTTAAATCAACTAACCCTTGCTCTACAGCTTGTGCTTCATTACCTGCAGTGTCGGTCACAGTTGCATTAACTTCAAACTCACCTTGTGCTAAAGGTGTAGAAACACTTACAGACCAGCTGCCATCATCATCTGTTTGCGTTAACAGCGTTTGAACTTGCCCATTAATATCGGTAATAACCACGGTAATTACCGAGCCTGCTGGCACATCTTGCGCAGAGCCAGTAATAATTGGGGTTGTATCTTGCGTATCGGCAATCGCATTAATTTCTACAATTGGCGCCGTTAAGTCAATAACTCCAGCATCACTTGCAAGTGCTTGGTTGCCTACGCTATCACTCACCTGCGCATCAACAGTAAAATCACCTTCTGGTAGTGCCACACCTACATCAACAGCCCAACTACCATCTTCACCGGTAATGGCAGTTAAAAGCTGCACTTCGCCTGCACTGTCGGTTACTGTGATTGTTACTTCAGTACCTTGTGGCACACCGGTTGTAGTACCGGTTAATGGCGGCGTAGCATTATTTGTTTCACCCGCTACTGTAACTGTAATTTCTGGAGCGGTTAAATCAATACTCGCAACAGCTTGGTCAATTGCTTGGTTACCAGCGGCATCAACTGCTACTGCGTTAACATTAAACTCCCCTTCTGCTAAAGGCGATGTAGTGGTAATACTCCAATTACCTTGTGCATCAACTTGTGTAACAATTGTTTGTTGTGTGCCTGTGCTATCGGTAAGAGTTACAGAGACGTTGTCGCCAGTATTCAAACCCGCTACCGAACCCGTAACCGTTACTGTTTGAGATGCAGAGTCTGCAACAGGGTCAATATTAATTACTGGCGCTGTGGTATCTATTTCAATAGAAATAGCATCGTTAAACGCATTACCATCTGGGTCGGTGGCTTCTACAACTACGCTCACGGGGCCATCGGCTATCGGGTTAGGCAATGTAATTTCAAACGTGCCATCTGGGCCAATAACCGCGCTTACTACTTGAGAGTTACCATTTTCATCTGTCACAGTAATATTTACTGTTTCACCCACTAAGTTTTCACTTGTACCACTAATTGTTGGCTGAGATGAATTAGTTAAACCTACTTCATTTAATGATATAGACGCAGTGCCATCATCAGGAACTACCCCATCAGAGGTATCGCGAATATTTAGCGCCTCTGTAGAATCAGGATCAAAGCTTGAATCAAATGCAACGCTATTAGGGTTAACCCCCTCCGCAATACGTGTAAGCTGAACAAATGAGCTTCCTCCACCAGAGCCCGCACCACCAGCACCACCGGCGGCCGTTGCTTCTAAATTATCTAAAATATCACCATCGCCCTCTAAGGCATCTAAAAAGTCAGTAACATCAGAATTAGCCGCCGTTTGGCCATCGTTATTATCAGTTTGTTCTAAGCTTGCAATGGCCGCATCTAGACTTTCGTCAAACACGGTGGTTTCGCTGCTATCGCGGGTTTCTTGTGCTAATAAATCAGGGGTGATCTTTACGTTTTGATTAGCAGGAATCGACAGTGTTTCTCCTTGCACATCAATTGTTAGCGATGAATTATCGGCGGTAACCACTAAATCGCCCACAGTAATAGTATCGCCCACTTCAAGTGGCTTAATTGTGCCATCTTCTAAAACAACACCAGCAGACCCTTTTAAGTCTATTACTAATAATTGATTAGATTCCATTTTACTTACCTCAAACATAAGAATTAAAAACTATTAATTAAAATGTAGAACAGCAAAACGCATTAGATACTGTACTCAAGTACAGTTTTTAAAAAAACATTAAAAATAAAAAAGTGGTAGATAATAAATTTTATGCTAGCCAAAACGATTATTTGCGAAAAATGCATTTATTGACTAAACCATATGGTAGGTATTGATAGCCCAAGTAACCCTAAGAGGAAGAAATGATTACAAAAAATACTTTACTAAAGCAAAAAGGAAAGCTGCTTATAGGTTTAACGCTAAGTGCGCTTGGCGCAACTAACGTGGTAAAAGCCGATGACAGCTCTGTGGCACCGCTTACATACGTCACCAGTAAAGCAATTGAAAATAATCCAGAGGTACAACAAGCATGGCATACATTTAAATCCTCAATTTATGGCGTAGATGCAGCCCGCTCAGGCTACTTACCTAGCGTTGATGTATCTGCCAGCGCAGGTTATGAGCGCCGAAACTACGGTATAGAAGACGAATACAACCGCAACACTGCAGAGCTTAGTGTTACTCAAATGCTTTACGACGGGTTTAGAACATCTAACACCGTTGAAAGGTTTGAGCGTATTCAGCTCATTCGGTATTTTGAATTACTCTCACAAACAGAGCAAACTGCATTAGATGCATCTATTGCATTTTTAGATGTGCAAAAATTTAAAGAACTTGTGACACTCGCTGAAGAAAACCTCCAAGAACACGAGTCTGTATACCAACAAATTGAACAAAGTGTAGGAGCCGGTGTTGCCCGAGCAGCAGATCTAGAGCAAATTAGCGGGCGCTTATCGCTAGCGCAATCTAATGTGCTAACCGAGTACGCTAACCTGCACGATGTAACCGCGCGTTATTTAAGAGTTGTTGGCGAGCTACCCGTTAATGATATAAAACAAGCCAAATTAGATGAGCAAAACGTGCCCATTTCTATTAACCAAGCGCTTGATATAGCCTATAAAAACAGCCCTGCTTTTTACGCATCGCTTTATAATATAGAGGCGCAAGAAGCCAATGCTCAGGCACAAAAGGCAGCGTTTCATCCAAACGTAGACTTATCTGCCCGTTACGGCACACAAGACAGAGACGAGCTAGGTTTAAACGAAACAAGAACCGAAGCACGGGTAGGTATAGACATAACCTATAACCTGTACAACGGGGGCCTAGATAGCGCCAACCTTGAACAAGCATACCAAGATGTAAATATTGCCAAGTATCAACGCGATCAAGCTTGTGTTGATATTCGTCAAAGCCTACAAATTGCCTATCATAATGTGAACAATATAGAGCAAAAGCTACCCACGCTTGAAAGCTATAAAAACTCGTCAAACAGAGTAAAAATAGCCTACCGAGACCAATTTGATATTGGCCAACGCACCTTGCTTGATGTACTTGACGCTGAAAACGAAGCGTTTCAATCTAACCGCTCGTACATTGTTGCTCAATACGATAGACAAACAGCCATTTTAACTATGCTTAACGAAATGGGTAAACTATTGCCAGCTCTAAATGTCATGTCTGACAAGTACCCAACATTAACAGAGTTAACAGATGACCCAATCGTGCATAACGCACAAAATATATGCCCAAGTTACGATGTAGCTGCCACCTTTAAGCGCAAAGCTTTTTTACAAAAAAAAGCCAAGCAAGATAACGCCTACATGAGCGTTACAGCTATGCCTAGGTATTTAGAAATGCCACCAGAAACCCCTAGCGCATCGAGTTTTGCAGATGACGATAACGACGGCGTACCTAACGAGCAAGACACCTGCCCAAGCACCCCAGCGGGAACAAATGTAGACCTGTCTGGGTGTACTTTGTATGACCAAGCGACCGACTCAGTTGAAATAGGCATTCCCTTTTCAGCCGACTCAAGCCAAGTGCGCCCAGAGTACTTGCAAGAGGTAGAAAAGCTCGCGGAGTTTTTAAAAAATAACCCTGACAAAAAGGTAGAGATCCAAGGTCACGCCTCATTAGATGGCGATAGAAAATACAACCGCAAACTTTCAGAGCAACGCGCCTTTGCCGTAGCACAATTACTTATTGAGCAATTTGGTATAGCGCCTAATCGTGTTCAATCATTTGGTTATGGTATTGATCAGCCACGCGTTAATGAAATTTCGGTACGTGCTAATGCGGCAAACCGCCGTATTGAGGCGGTTATTACCGATAGTTAAGAGGTGCTTAAAACAAATAAATTTAAAATGTTTTACATAACATTGGATGGTATATGGAATTAAATGATGTACTTGATCATGGCGGCGCACTGGTAGATTGCCTTGCAGTATTGTGCCGCTTTCATGATAAAGATTTTTCAAGGGAGGCCTTATTAAATGGCCTCCCACTAACAGATGGAAACTTAACGCCTTCAGGATTTGCACGTGCTGCAAAACGTGTGGGCTTTAAATCAAAAGTTGTAAATAAGCCTCTTAATCAAATTAATACTGCTTTATTACCCGCCATTATTATTTTAAATAATAACCAAGCGTGCGTGGTAACCGCTATTGATAACCAAAAACAAACAGCGCAAGTTACTTACCCCGAGCTAACCGAGTCTGTTGTAGAAGAAGATCTAGAACAGTTAATTGAAAAATCAACAGGTTTAATTATTTATGCTCATCCAGAGTTTATGTTTGATGAGCGCTCCCCAGTGCTTGAAAAGCTCTCTAAAGACGGCTGGTTTTGGGGCGTAATAAAAGAATGCCGCGCACTTTACAAAGACGTCATAATCTCCGCCATTGCATTAGGCGTTTTGTCTGTTGCCATGCCTTTATTTGTAATGAATGTATATGACCGCGTAGTTCCTAACCATGCAACAGAAACCCTCTGGGTTTTAGCCATCGGTATTTTAATAGCGCTGACCGCCGACTTTGTACTGCGCTTAGTACGCAGCTACTTTGTAGAGCTTGCGGCAAGTCGTATAGATGTAAAAGTGTCTGCGGTTATTATGGAGCGCGTACTTGGTATGAAGCTTAAAAATAGACCCTCATCAGCGGGGTCATTTGCGAGTAACATACAATCGTTTGAAGCCGTACGTAACTTTTTTAGTTCAATAACCTTGGTTGCGCTGGTTGATTTACCCTTTGTTGCTATATACCTAATTGTTATTGCAATAATAGGTGTACCGCTAAGCCTACCCATTATCGCAGGTGCCCTAATACTTTTAAGTTATGGCATAGCAGCCCACAGAAAACTTGAAGCGCTGTCAGAGCAAACCATGAAAGCAAGCTCAATGCGCAACTCCATACTTGTAGAAAGCTTAACCAACATTGAAGATGTAAAAAGTTTTCACAGCGAATGCAAAACCCAATCAACATGGGAAAAATCAACTATTTATATTGCTCAGGTTAATGCGCAAAGTCGCTTAATCTCAAGCTCAATCTCTAATAGCGCAGCGTGGATACAACAATGTGTTGGCGTGATCATTATGATCATCGGTGTTCATTTAGTTATTGAAGGCGAGCTCACGCAAGGGGGATTAATAGCCGCTTACTTACTTTCATCACGTGCAATGGGGCCGCTTGGGCAATGCGCCGCCGTACTTGCGCAATATCATCATGCTGCTATTGCTATGCAATCGCTTAACGAAATAATGGAGAAAGACGTTGAGCGCCCGCCAAATAAACATTGGTTAAGCCACCCCGTATTAAACGGCGAAATAGAATTTAAAGACGTATGCTTTAAGTATGAAGACGACGCGGCCGATGCGCTTAGTAATATTAGCTTTAAAATAAAAGCGGGCGAAAAAGTGGCTATTTTGGGGCGCAATGGTTCGGGTAAAAGCACCCTCGAAAAACTTATTTTAGGCCTTTACGACCCAACCGCAGGCTCCGTAATGGTCGATAACAACAATATACAACAAATAGACCCCGCAGAACTTCGTCATAACATAGGGTACGTACCACAAAATATAGCGTTGTTTTTTGGTAGTTTAAAAGACAACCTCACTATTAGCGCATGGCATGCTAAAGATGAGCAAATAATTAGCGCATGCGAAAAAAGTCAGTTATTCGAGTTAATCAACTCTCACCCCGATGGGTTTGACCTACAAGTTGGTGAGCAAGGTCGCCTGCTATCTGGCGGCCAAAAACAAGCAATTGGTATAGCGCGCGCACTAATAAACGACCCCCCTATTATGCTGTTAGATGAGCCTACCTCATCGCTTGATCACAATAGTGAAAATAAAATTATTCAAAATTTAAAAACCGCCACCCAAGACAAAACCTTAATCGTAGTTACTCACCGCTCGTCTTTACTTTCGTTGGTTGATCGCATTATCGTGCTCGATAACGGAAAAATAGTTGCCGATGGGCCTAAACAAAAAGTAATTGCCGCACTGAATAACCAAACAGTGGAGCAAGCATCATGAGTGACAATAAAAAGCCACTAGAGCAGCGCTCTTTTGAATCGGTAAGTAAAGCAATAGAAGCACGTAAAAAAGGTAAGCCTTCAATCTTTAATCGCTTATTTAAAGGCTGGCTTTCGCCTCCTGAATCACAAGATTGGGTAGTCGATGCGCAGTGGGAAAAAATGCAGCAAGAGCCTGCCAGCGCACGTTTTTTGTTATACCTCATTTGCATCGCATTTATTTTGCTTACAATTTGGGCAGGCTTTGCGCCACTCGATGAGGTAGCCCGTGGTGAAGGACGCGTTATCCCATCAAATAAATTACAGTTAGTGCAATCTTACGATGGCGGTATGGTAGAAAAAATAAACATTCGAGAAGGGCAAATTGTTGAAGAAGGTGACGTATTAATAAAAATCGATCCTACTCGGTTTATTTCAAGCTTTAGAGAAAACCAATCTAAAGTGCAATCACTCACTGCAAAAGTAGCCAGGTTACAAGCCCTTACCAGAAAAGAAGATCTCGTTTTTCCTGATGAGCTTGTTAAGCAAGTACCCGAGGCGGTCGCTCATGAGCGCTCAATATATTTAAGTAATCGCCAAGAATTAGAGCAGCAAGTGGCTATTCATAAACGCCAGCTAGAGCAACGCAGACAAGATCACATTGAAGCAAAAGCCGCTTTGCAACAACACACTAGCGCTCTAAGGCTAAGTAATCGTGAGCTGCAAGTAACACGCCCACTGTTAAGAACCGGTGCTGTATCTGATATAGACATCATTAGGTTAGAGCGTGAAATAGTTGATTTAAACGGCGAAATAAACCGCACTAAAGCCGTTATTAACCGCAGTTTATCGGCTATCAACGAAGCTAAAAACAAAGTAACAGAAGTGGAACTTGCGATGATCAACCGCTGGAACAACGAGCTTTCGGAGGCATTGCTGCGTTTAGAGTCGATAAAAGAGACCGAATCAGGACTTGCCGACAAAGTGGCCCAAACTGAGATAAAATCACCGGTTAAAGGCACGGTACAACGTTTATTGGTTAATACCGTAGGCGGCATTTTACAACCCGGCAGTGACGTTTTAGAAATAGTCCCTTTAGACGATCAACTTATTGTTGAGGCAAAAATACCGCCGAAAGATATTGCCTTTTTACGGCCAGGACAGCCCGCCATGATTAAATTTAGCGCCTATGATTTTGCGGTATACGGCGGACTAGAAGCCGAGGTACTGCATATAAGTGCAGATACAATTACCGACGACAGAGAAAATACTTTTTATTTAGTGCAATTAAAAACCACTAAAAATAACTTTTCAGAAGAGTTGACTATAATTCCAGGAATGACCACACAAGTGGATATTATTACTGGTAAAAAAACCGTCTTGGAATATTTACTTAAACCCGTACTCAGAGCTACATCGCAAGCAATGACAGAACGCTAAACTGAATTTATTGGAGTAAATTAATGCGTCAAAGTATATTTATTACACAACCCGAACTTGAATCGAGCCACTGGCGAAGTGCGTTTGCAGGTTGTGTAATATGCACCAAAGAACCAAAACAAATTAATGCATCAAGTATTATATGGGTTCTGGCGGGCACTTCGGGATGGCTTGAACTGGTAAAAAAATATGCCCAAAAACGCTTGCCAGTTATTGTAATGACCACAAATCTAGAAATAGAGGAACTTAGAGCAGCCCTGCAAGCGGGCGCAAGAGGCTATGTAGAAGCACTTGCATCTAAAGTAATATTACAACAGGTACTTGAGACTATTTGCTCAGGCGGCCTGTGGTTACCTGGGCAGCTACTATCTAATATTGTTGGGGCACTAAGTCAGCAGCAAATAAATTACACCCAAGCGTGCGATATTCAAAGTTTAACTAAACGCGAACGCCAAGTTGTTGATATAGTTATAACAGGGGCAACCAATAAACAAGCCGCTGAGTCACTTAATATTACAGAGCGGACAATTAAAGAGCACATGAGCTCAATTTTCACTAAGTTAAAAGTGCGCGACCGTATACAACTTATGTTAGCCGTTAAAGGTAACTAGCTTAAGCTGGAAAAATAAAACCTTCGCCAGTTATAGTTAAAATTAATAAACAACGGCTTATAGGTTAAATACTGAATTGCATTTACCTATTCGCCGCCATTATTAAACCACTCCCCTTTAATTAAAGAGTCGCTTTAAGACTCTTTAATAACTCCATCAAAGCCAAGATTAACCAGTGTATCTATATCGTCTTGGCTTGTTGCGCCCTGCGCGACCACTTTAATACCAATAGAATGTGCTAATGTGCAAACACCGCGTAAGAAGGTTTGATTGTCTTGGCTGTAACTAATGTTATGCGCGTAAATGCTGTCTATTTTAAGCATTTCTAAGCCAAATTCTTGAATGTTATTAATCTTAGTAAATTCAGGCCCCACACGTTTAAGTGCCACTTTAGCGCCCATACAACGCACCTGCTCACAAAATTCCTTAAATATATCCTTTTCGTTTACGACAATGTTTTCGCGTATATCAAAACATATATTTTTTGCCAAATCAGGAAAGGCTGACACATAGGTTAATACCGAGGCAAGCGCGGTATCATCCATTAATGTTTGCGCCGAAAGCTCTACAGCAATCAATTCATTTGGCGGCGCTTCACCGTACTGTTTAACAATTTGCTTGATTAAACTCCAATCCAAACGCGCTAATAGGTTTAAGCGATTAGCCCATTGATAGTAGTAGCTGGATTTATAATGTTGGCCGCCAAATTCTAAACTTAAACTAAGCTGATGCTGCAACAAGGTGTCGTTAAAACCCATAACCTCTAAACAATTTAACTGTATAGTTTTTTGCTCAAGTGCATCCTCAATAGCCTTTTGCCAGCCAGTTGAGTCATCAAAAATTTCACTCTTTTGTTTATTATCAATGACTTTTGCTTGCACCCCAGGTTTGTTACCTGCTGTTTTTAATAAACCATCTACACGGCGTAATAAATCAAATCGGGTGTCGTTTTTCTCTATGTAGGTACAACTGTGTACAATGGCCAAATCAATATTTTTGTATTCATCAACAATCGATTTATGTAGTGCGGTTATTTGCTCGCTAAGCGCCTGAATATCATCAGTATCGCTAAACAAAACGGTAAAGTCGGTATGTGATATACGCGCAATATAGTTTTCTGAAAAGTGCGCCTGATTCGACTCTAAAAACTGTGTTAACACCTGAGAAAAACGGCGCAAAAAGTTAACCATTTCTACACGGCTAATCGATTCACTTATTTTATCTAAATTAACCACCCTAAATAAAAACAAAGCACCATGGGCATGATCTTTCACTTTTTGTAAATGAGCCTCTAATGTGGCACTAAAATACTCTCGATTGGCAAGCCCTGTTAGCTCATCGTGCTGGGCTTTAAAACGCAACTCCTCTAAGCGTTTATTATCTTCTTTTATAATGCGACTAAACCGTGTCGATAATAAATTCATCGACTGCACAAGGCGTGCAAACTCAAAGGTTTTTGGCACTTTTGATTTAATAAAACGCTTATCGCCAAAGGCGTTAGCTTGGTACACCACATCATCAAGTGGCGTTAAAATTCTACGTAATAAATACGCACTTATGGCACAGGCCAAAAAGGCCACCACTAAAAAGCTAAAAAACAGTTTGAGGGCGCTTTCCCACAACGCTTGCTCAGCATATTGACTGTGGCTTTCAACAAATAAGGTGCCAAATTGCTGCCAACCGTTGTTAACCTGCCCTACACCTGGCTGTACATTAAGCCCATATACCACTCTAAACCAAGCTGGTGCGGTATTTTCTAACGTGTCGGTAAATACGCGCTTTACAATAACCTCACCATTTGGGTCTTGCAGTTCTATGCGTTTGTAGTGGCCGGTATCAAAAGTGGCCGACACTAACAGCTCAAGCTCTACAGGGTCTTTTTCAAGCTGACTAATCATCAACGCCAAAGAGCTAGCATTATCAACATTTTTTAAATACAGCTGCGTAGAAAAATAGTCTCTAGCAGAGTTAGTACTTATTAACACGCTACTTATAAAGCCAACAAAAATCACCACCAGCAAGGTGATCCACAGCTCTTGCCTAAGAGTGATTTTTCTTTTTTTGAAAAACTTAAATAAGGAAAATGACGCCATTACCACATAACCCCTTCTTGTGATGTCTGCTCCAAAATTTTACGCCAACGCGATAGCCTTGCTGTCGGGCTGGCTACACTTTTGGTCGAGTTATTTGCCCATAAACCTTGGCTGTTAAAACTAAATACCGGGCTTAAATCAACGCGTTTTGCTGCAGGTAACACTTTTGTTATTAAACTATCTAAAATAAGCGGCTGAGCATTAGGCGTAGCAAAGTAGCCTAATACCATGTGTGCTTGTGTTTTGTTTGTACCAGCAAGCTTAGCTTTTACATATATAAGCCTAAG
The DNA here is from genome assembly GCF_005887105.1 of Pseudoalteromonas sp. S2893. Taxonomy (NCBI): domain Bacteria; kingdom Pseudomonadati; phylum Pseudomonadota; class Gammaproteobacteria; order Alteromonadales; family Pseudoalteromonadaceae; genus Pseudoalteromonas; species Pseudoalteromonas sp. S2893. Next base: position 12,472 of record NZ_PNCY01000042.1, read on the forward strand.
CTTGTCGTCGCTTACGCCTAAGGCGCGTAAGCTAATGTATTTTGCAATGGCATAATCTTCACAATCACCTAAACCACGGCCAAGGGTTTCTAATGGCGTAGCCCAATAGTCGTTTTGCTTCCAAAGCTGTATATCGGTTTGGTATCGAAGATTGCGTGCAAAAAAGTCGTTAACAATTAAAATTTGTTGTTGTTCTGGTTTATTTTGGGTGCGCACCAACATAGTTTGCCAATTACGCGCCACAGTGACTCGCGCAGGGCCATACTTTTGCCCCATTAATTCTATAAAGGTATTAAATTGAATAGTTAAACGGCTCGCAAACACGCCGCTTGAAAGTAAAAAAAATAGCAGTAAATAGCGCAAATTGCTTTTGCACCAAAAAAATAGCTTACTTGAGGAAAGAGTGGGCCTAAGTGTCATTCACAGCCCAAAAAAAGAAAAATTAAAAACATATACTAAACGCTACACTACTTGTTCAAATATTATTCGTAACAACAGCATAGCACTCAATATAAAAGGATGAGATATTTTGTATGTGTTTTTTTACTAGATTTAAATTTTAACTCGGTCATTTCAACATTGCTTAATACATTAACTAACGTATTGAACCATCGTTGTATTTAAAGCTGATTTATCAAACCCTAGATTTACAGAAAAACGCTCCCGTAAATAGCAAAGTTATGTATTGCTGTACGAATATATTCGACGCGTTTAACACTAAAACCAGCTGCTAAAATAGCAGCTTAATATAGCTTTACTATTTAAAGTACTGGCCAGTTACTTAGTAGTAGGTCACTTTTTTAACTTCACGCGGCTTAATTTCACCTATGTATAAGTCGTGCACGCGCTTCATATTTAGCTCAAGCTCGGTAACGTATACATCGTCAACTGAGTAAGTTTTAATAATTTGCGCACCTTTAATTATGCCCTGCACTTTACTTTCCATGTAATCGTTTTGAGCAATAGCACCTGCTACAGACGTGCCCGCTGTAATTTTTTGTCCATAAACTTGCTCTGTCAGTTCACGGTACGCCTCAAGCTTAGAGGCCTTAATTGCCATTAATTGCTTTTGTGATTTATTAGCCCCTTGCTGCAAGCTAATAGGAGCATAACCAACCGCTTTAAGTATGGGATAATTATTTGGCTCTACATATTTGTACTCAACATGTTTATCAAACACGTTGCTGCAACCGGCAAGGCTAAGGCTTGCTAAAGTAAGTAATATAATTGCACGCATTTATTTGCACCCTTTAAACTAATTGCGCAAATAAATGCAGGTTTAATGCCATTTGTTATAAAGTCCTCATATTGGTGCAGTCCTTGCTTAGCTAAAGCGTAATTAACTAATTTTATGTGGAGTACCAGTATGAACACGTTTTTATCATCACTATTTGCAGGTGTTACTAGCGCTGCATTATTAACGTTTTCTGCCAGTACTTACGCACAATGGTTTGAATCTACCGGCCATGCACAAATACAAAATGGCGACATAAGCAGTGCTAAATCGGCCGCGATTAAAGATGCAATTACACAAGCATTAGTGTTTTCTGGCGCCCGGGTTAGCTCTGTACAAACCTTGGTAGATGGCGTGCTAACGCAAGATCAGCTAAAAATTAGTAGCCACGGCGAAATACAAAAAATAGAGCTGGTGAGCGAGCAACGCCAAAATCAACAATTTGCCATTACGCTTAGGCTTGATGTATTTGCCCAAACAGAGCAATGCCCACAAAGTAGCTTTAATAAATTTGTTGCTGTAACCCAAAGCCAGCTTGTTCATCGTGAACATGCCTTAATGGGTCAAATATTTGACGTAAATAAAACCATTAGTAAAAAGTTATTTAGCGCTTTGCAAAGCACAAAAATGAGCGCCCTGCCCGTTGCTTACTACAATAAAGCAATTAATGTAGACAATTACTTTAATCAGCAGCACGACTACTCAAATGCACAACTAGAAGAGCTTTCAGCCAGAAGCAACGCGCAATATGTTTTATTAAGCCAAATAACCAATTTAGCGCCAAGCGATAAACTCAACAACGACTACGCCTTTTGGCAAGACGAAACCTACCAGCGCAGCTACGCTATTGAGTTTATGTTGTTTGATGGCACCACGTATGAACAATTATGGCAAAACAGCTATCATACCCAAGCTGTATGGCCATTTGAAAAAACAGCTATTGTTGATGTAAATAGTGATAGGTTTTGGCAATCACCTTTTGGGCAAAGTATTAGCGATATAAATCAAACGGTCAGTTACGATATACAAGCGGCTATGGCGTGTTTTCCTACTAAAGGAAAAATAATGCACATGGAAAACAATAAATTGGTGATAAACCTAGGCAAAGATCATGGCCTTAAAAAAGGCCAGCTATTAAGCATTGCGCACCATAACTACTTAACCGATGCACAAGGCAATACTATGCCGCATACCATTACCACGCTTAACACCATTGTGGTTGAGCAACTTTATAAACAAAGCGCCATTGCTGTAAGCCTTAAAGATAAGCCTTTGCCTGGGGTACAAATAAACGATGTGGTAGAGGTTGCAAGCCAAGAACGCTAAATAAGCGCCCGTTTTAAATTTGGGTGCTCTGCCAACCACTGGGCTAATTGCTCAACGCCCGCCAAACGCGGGTAGTGTTTTCTGCAAGCAAATACCACATTACGTTGCTGATTAGGAAAAATAGCTAAATAATCAATCCCTACACGCTGTGTACACGCAAGCTTGGGCACAAATGTCACCCCGTCATCTATCGCCACCAACGCCAATAAAGTTTCTAAACTATTGCCCTGATATTGGTTTGATACATCCACTCCCGCAGCAAAACAAAACTTTTGGGCTTGATCTTTAAAGCAATGGCCATCACTTAACATTAATAGGCTACAACTTTGTAAATCGCTTAGCGCTACTTTTTTACGGTTAGATAACGGGTTATCGGTTGAAACAGCAACCATAAAGTCTTCTTTGTACACGTTAACCGTATGGTAGTTTTTAAGCTCGGGAACATCGGCCAAAATTGCAAAGTCGAGCTCGCCGTTATCAAGCGCCTCTAGCATAGTCGCTGTTTGCATTTCTATAAACGAAAAGTGGCTCTCGCTAAAGGCCGCTTTCATAGAGGTCAGTAAAGCGCTGAGTAAGTACGGCGCAATAGTAGGAATAATACCAATTCTTAGCTTACCTTGTAGCGGCCCGTTTGAAGTAGCCGCCAGCTCTTTTAAGATTTCTGTTTGCTCTAAAATAACGTTTATTTGTGTCAACAAACGTTCACCTTGCGCTGTTAATGTAACTTGCTTAGTTGAGCGGTCAAATAAAACAACATTAAGCTCTTGCTCAAGCTTTTTTACTTGCCCACTTAGTGTAGGCTGGCTAACAAAACAGGCATCGGCCGCTTTGCGAAAATGCTTGTGGTGCGCTATTGCTTTTACATACTCTAAATCTTTTAAGTTCAAATTCATCTCCACCTGATAGGCTATACCTATTAGTTTAATACAAACAAACGATTGGAACTATATTTAAATTCTCGCCATAATGGCTCCAACAAATCAAGAGGAACAAACTATGTTAAAGAATATTGAAGGTCAAACAATCCCAAACGTTACATTTGCAACACGTCAAAACGACGAATGGAAATCAGTAACCACAGACGAAATTTTTACAGGCAGAACCGTTGTTGTGTTTTCACTACCGGGCGCATTTACACCAACCTGTTCATCAACTCACTTACCACGCTACAACGAGTTAGCCGGTGTACTTAAGCAAAATGGCGTTGATGAAATTGTATGTGTATCAGTAAACGATACATTTGTAATGAACGCATGGGCAGAGCATCAAGAAGCGCAAAACATCACATTATTACCTGATGGCAACGGCGAATTTACTGACGGCATGGGCATGTTAGTAGATAAAAACGATTTAGGCTTTGGTAAGCGCAGCTGGAGATACTCTATGCTAGTTAAAGATGGCGTTATCGACAAAATGTTCATCGAACCAGATTTACCAGGCGACCCGTTTGAAGTTTCTGATGCAGACACAATGCTTGACTACATCAACCCAAAACAAACTAAACCAGAGCCAGTAACCGTATTTTCTAAGCCTGGTTGCCCTTTCTGTAAAAAGGCAAAAGAGCTACTAACAGAAAAAGGCTACGCATTTGAAGAAGTTGTTATGGGTGCAGGCGCTACATTAACAAGCCTTAAAGCAATTTCTGGCCGTGACACTGTTCCACAAATATTTATTGGTGGACAACACATTGGCGGCTCAGACGATTTAGAAAAATACTTTGCTTAATTAAGTAAAAAAATAGCAGGGGCTTACGCGCCCCTCTATATCAATCTCATCGCCCAGATTGAAAATAATAAAGGATACCACTATGAAAGAATTACAAACCGATGTTGTTGTTATAGGTGCAGGTACTGCAGGCTTAAGCGCATACCGTAACGCAAAACAATTCACCCCTAACGTTTTAATGATTGAATCAGGCCCATACGGTACTACCTGTGCACGCGTTGGTTGTATGCCAAGTAAATTACTTATTGCCGCAGCCGAAGCCGCGCATTCAATTGAAATGGCACCTGCATTTGGTGTACATAGCTCAAAGCCACGAATAGACGGCAAAGCAGTTATGGCACGTGTTAAAAGCGAACGAGATCGCTTTGCAGGATTCGTAGTAGAAGCCGTAGACGACATTCCTGATGAAGATAAAATTCGTGGCTACGCCAAGTTTTTAGACGCCAACCGCGTACAAATTGACGATGACATCATTATAACTGCTAAACGTTTTGTTATTGCCACCGGTTCGCGCCCATCATACCCAGGCGTGTTTAATAACTTTGGCGACAAACTTATTATAAACGACGATGTATTTAACTGGGACGACCTACCAGAGTCATTGGCTGTATTTGGCCCAGGCGTAATAGGCCTAGAAATTGGCCAAGCACTTAGCCGCTTAGGCGTAAACGTAAAATTATTTGGTGTTGGCGGCGCAATTGGCCCACTTACCGACCCAGTAATTAAAGACTATGCAAACACTGTTTTTGCTGAAGAATTTTTTGTAGATACCGACTCAAACGTATCTGACATGATGCAAGTTGGCGATAAAGCTCAGCTTACTTACACCGATAAAGACGGTGCTAAACACACCGAGCAATTTGACTACGTACTTGCAGCCACAGGCCGAGTACCCAACGTAGACAAGCTAGGTTTAGAGAATACCGGCATAGAGCTTGATGAGCGCGGTGTGCCACACGCCGACCCGCACACAATGCAATGTGGTAACTCAAATATATTTATAGCGGGCGATGCCAGCAATATGATCCCCCTGCTACACGAAGCATCTGATCAAGGCACCATTGCCGGTCAAAATGCTGGGCGCTTCCCCGATGTACGCATTGGCCTTCGCCGCGCAAAAATTGCCGCAGTGTTTAGCGACCCGCAAATAGCAATGGTAGGCGACAGCTATAAACAAATTACAGACCGCCTAGGTGAATGTGGTTGCTTTGAAGTAGGCGAAGTGAGCTTTGAAAACCAAGGCCGCAGCCGAGTAATGCTTAAAAATAAAGGCCACATGCGCGTTTACGCAGAGCAAGGCACAGGCTTATTTTTAGGTGCAGAATTTATTGGCCCACAAGCCGAACACCTTGCTCATTTATTAGCATGGGCTGTGCAAAACAAAATGACCGTACCAGAAATGCTGGATATGCCATTTTACCACCCAGTAATTGAAGAAGGTTTACGCACGGCCCTTCGCGATTTAAATGCCAGACTTAAATTTGGCCCAGATATTATTAACAGCTGTATGGAATGCGGACCAGGCGCTTAACTTTTATACAGTAATAAAACAAATACATACTTGCTAACAAAAAGCCAAAACAGTCGTTTTGGCTTTTTTATGCGCTTTTTTAACGCTAATACCCATTGTGTTAAATTATGATGTATTTATAGCAACAGATAAACAGAGTACATACAAAGGCATAATTTTCGATAGGCATTTGTTCTACTTAAAAATTTATAACGCCGTTTACGCTTTATTTAGCACGTTTGAATGACTAAATTTTTAATTCGATTGCTATAACCTCTCAAAAATTATTTTAGCTGTTACACTTATTTGATTACTCAATCACAACAAGATGGAAAAGCTATGCCCAATAATAAATTTAGACTAGTCACCCGCAGCGATTTCGACGGCTTAGTATGTGCCGTACTGCTCAAAGACTTAGACCTAATTGATGACATTTTATTTGTACACCCAAAAGACATGCAAGATGGCAAAATAGACATAACTGCAAACGACATTACCACTAACCTACCCTACGTTGCTGGCTGTCACATTGCATTTGACCATCACTTAAGCGAAACCGTACGTAACGCAAGCGATATTAAAAACCACATAATTGACCCTAAAGCCCCTTCTGCTGCACGCGTTGTTTATGATTATTATGGCGGCGCAGAAAAATTTCCAAACATCAGCACAGACATGATGGAAGCGGTAGATAAAGGCGATGCTGCGCAGTTCTCAAAAGACGAAATACTCAACCCAACAGACTGGGTATTAATGAACTTTATCATGGATGCACGCACAGGCCTTGGCCGCTTCCGCGAGTTTAAAATTTCAAACTACCAATTAATGATGAAGCTAATTGATGCCTGTAAAGACCAAAGCATTGAAGACATTTTAAAAATGGAAGACGTAGCCGAACGCGTTGCGCTTTATAACGAGCATAACGAAAAGGCCAAAGAGCAAATAGCACAATGCGCAACCGTGCATAAAAACCTCGTGGTGCTAGATTTAACTCAAGAAGAAACTATTTACGCCACCAACCGCTTTGTTATTTACGCCATGTACCCCGACAGCAATATATCAATTCACAAAATGTGGGGCCTTAAAAAACAAAACGTAGTATTTGCCATTGGTAAATCAATCACCAACCGCAGCTCAAACACCAATGTGGGCGAGTTATGCCTTAAATACGGCGGTGGCGGCCACTTAAACGCCGGCACCTGCCAAGTAGAAACCAGCAAAGCTGAAGCAGTGCTTGGTGAGCTGATTGATACGATTACGAGTGATGGTTGAGCTGTAAGCTGTAAGCTGTAAGCTGTAAGCTGTCAGCTGTCAGCTGTCAGCTGTCAAAATTTTAAAGCGAGTAGATTTATATTTACTCGCTTTTTTGTTTTTAGTTA